>NZ_QTNF01000034.1:0-71358 GCF_003603455.1 Bacteroides sp. AM37-9
TTGCTCAGGTACTTAAAAAAAATATTTTATAATAGTGTTGCGGAATTAAGGTTCCCTAAAAAATGATATGAAAAAGACAAAACTTGAAAATCAGTAACAGGTTTGGAAAGGATGCAAAAAACAACCGGTTAGACAGCAAGCATGGCACATCCCGAAAAGATGGTCAGCCGCCTATCGACACACCGGAAGAAACATCTGCAATTCCTTTTAAAAAAATGAAGCCGAAGAATGAAGCATATCATATTCCACGTATCGAAAAAAGTGACTGCACGATAAAATGAAAAGCTGCAACGGAAGAACTGACTTGCGGATTCTGCGGGAGAACATAACCACACAGGCATACAGCCACTACACCTGTTTCCAATAAAAGAAGATTACACCACCGGAAAAGCAGAAAGGCTCCACTCGGAGAAAAGCAAGCAAACGATTGAAGCGGACTGCCGATTTGGCAGCGAAATATCCAACTACCTATCTACAGCCCTAAAAGGCTAGGACATATGGGTAAGCAACAGACTGCCGGGCAGTCACTCCGCTGAAAGGGTGGGTGGGAAAAAACTAAGTGGACGCAAAAAACAACCTTACCATTGGGGGATAAACTTCCCCCTATTTTCACTTCACATATTCTTTACCCCACTTCAATTGATTCAACAAACTTCAACAACAAAGCGACTGTTACCGTATGAAATGAAAGCTGATTGAACAACTTATGCGCTTTCAGCATCTCAATAGCGGCTTCAGCCGTAACAACTCTCTGTTCATAAAGCCGAATTGTCGCATATAACTGGTCATTTGCGACAGGCCCCATTATTAGGTCATAGTCACCGTTTTCTCTTCCTCTGCGGTTGTTGACAACAAACTCCAGCCATTCTTTTGTCGCACCCATAAACCGAAGAACCGGATATTCCCTATCAAGAATATCATCGGGAACTTCATAAACAGAGACGATTGCTTTTTCGCTCTGTTCCCTGTTCTTCTTCAACAAAGCCCATTTTTTTGCTTGTTCAAAGTTGGTTGTCGTATAAAATCCCTTCCCAAAGTCCGTAGCCTTCCGTCCTTTCTGTATATTAGGGCGTTTCACGGTAACTGTAGATCCATGAAATAGTCTCATTTTCTTTTATTGATATAAGTCGTTATAGTATCTAATATATATTCGGGGTCTTGGGTATGAAGCATTTCAAAAGTCTCATCCAAAAAATCAAAAACCCCATAGTCCGAAAACAACAACAAGGTTTCTTCCGCACTTTGTTTCTTTTCCTCCCTATAATTCTCAATGCAGAACATCTTGAAAAGCAGGATCTTCGTGTCACCGTTATACCGTCGTTTTTCTTCTGTTTTTTCCTTCTCCAATGTTTCATAAAGCGACAATGTACTTGAATACCATAACTTGGTACTCTTATCCAGCAAAGATTTATACAACTTGGAAGAATATATATAATACAGTGCATCGCCTAAAGGCAATGCCTTTTTCTTCATGACCAGTTCTACCAGCTCTCTCATCACGAATGGGAGCATGGTTGAGTCAAGTTCTCCTTGATTTTTATGAGTAATTTCCATATTCTTGTTGTTATTACTTTAGCATATTTTCGAAAACACCTTCTTCACAGTTCTTTATACACACCTGACACTCGGCCACCACTTCTCTTAATATTCGGGCACATTCTTCATTCGAATGCCCTTGCAGTAATTCATAGGCATATCGCATCAGTTCATTAGCTTCCATTGTTTCCATCCTTATCAATAATATTCAAGTTCATCATTATTTTCTGCAACGACTCCATATTTGGAGTTCCTAACCAACACACACCTATGCAAAAGGTCATATTGTTCTCTGTATCTGAAAAACGCATATTGTTTTACCTTTTACAAACATTGTTGTCCCATTAAAATCTAAAAGAGTTCTTTGAAATATTTGAAATTTAGTTAGTTACAGCGATTTTCCGAGCGAACGGACTTGAATTTGTAGCTTTGCATCAGATTAATCCGATGGCATATGTTCCAAGACAAATACGTTTTCGCTCAATTGGCTTCATTTCTGAATCGAAGTAAGTTTAACCGCATAGTCACCAAGTATGATGGTGATAAATATGTGAAGCACTTCACCTGCTGGAATCAACTACTTGCTTTGATGTTTGGTCAACTTTCTAATCGTGAAAGTCTGCGAGATTTGATAGTTGCTCTTGAAGCTCATCATTCCAAATGTTATCATTTAGGAATGGGTAAAAATGTATCAAAGTCATCGCTGGCAAGAGCAAATCAAGATAGAGACTATCACATCTTTGAAGAATATGCTTACTACCTGGTTAGCGAAGCACGACAAAAGTGTGCTAATCATATTTTCAAACTTGGCGGTAACGTTTATGCTTTCGATTCGACTACTATTGACCTGTGCCTTTCAGTCTTTTGGTGGGCAAAATTCCGCAAAAAGAAAGGTGGTATCAAAGTGCATACATTATATGATGTGGAAACACAGATTCCTGCATTCTTTCATATCACGGAAGCATCCGTACACGATTCTAAAGTTATGATTGAAATTCCTTATGAACCAAGCTCTTATTACATCTTTGACCGCGGTTATAACAACTTCAAAATACTGTATAAAATTCATCAAATTGAAGCCTACTTTGTTGTCAGAGCAAAAAAGAATCTCGGGTACAAATCCATCCAATGGAAACGTAGGCTGCCTAAGAATGTGCTTTCAGACGCAAGTGTATTTCTGACAGGATTCTATCCTAAACAATATTATCCAGAGCCACTTAGATTGGTTAAATATTGGGATGAAGAACAAGAACGAGAATTTACATTCATAACCAATGCGATGCATATATCTGCGCTTCAAGTTGCTGAACTTTATAAAAATCGCTGGCAGGTAGAGCTGTTTTTCAAATGGCTCAAGCAGCACCTTAAAATCAAAAGATTTTGGGGAACTACAGAGAATGCTGTTCGAATACAGATATATGCTGCTATATGCGCTTACTGTTTGGTGGCAATCATTCAACACGATATGCAACTGAACAGAAGTACATATGAAGTGTTACAAATACTGAGCATCTCATTGACTGATAAGACTCATCTGAGAGACCTCTTTGATAAAACTAAATTTCAAAATGACAAAGAACGATTCGGACCAAATGGGCCAAGTTTATTTAATTTTTAATTCGTCCCAATTTTAATGGGACACTAATGTTTTACAAAGGTAAAACAATTAAGTAAAATTCATCTATCATTGCTTTTCATATTTATTGTGTCTTTCTCTTTTGCATCGGAAGTATTAGCACTTACAGCAACCAGACAGTATGACATCGCCACGTTTGATCATACCGCTGGAAAACAACGATATACAATCTGAATCAAAACAGATTGTATATCACCAATTTCTTTTTTTGTGCCTTGTTAAACGTATAAGAAGTTCCTCCGGCAGATTTTCCATCCCAATAGGCAATCAGCCTACAGGCGTGTGAAATCATGTAATCATTACGGTGGGCATAGCATTGGGCATAATAATATTCGGATAGAACTACCACCTTGTCGGCTTGGCGCAAAATATCAGCATACCTCTGTTTGTCCTCTTTGTTGAAATACACATCTTGCCCGACATAAGGAACAACCGCCACCAAAACCATATCGGGATATTGTTTCCTTTGTTCAAGTACGGTATGAGCAGCCATCATGTCAAATCCAACCGCACAACCAATATAGAAAAAACGGATTCCATTCTCATAGCAGAAACGTACCTCTTCATTCAACGATACGGACAAAGCATATTTATTTGTTCGTATCGTTCTATGACCGGTAAAAGCAACGGACATCATTTTCATCCATTTATCACGTGCCTTTCTACATATATCCAACGAACCTGCCGAAGTTTCATACACCATTCCATTCACCTCATAACGATAAGTGAACCAAGTAGTATCTCCAAAGATATCCTTCTGCTTCTCTATATAACTCTCTTTTTCTTTCATCTTATAACATACGGACAACTGTTTTACCTAAAAAGAAACCTCCCAAAACCTCACCTCCTATTTTTTCCAACTGACATGCGAAACGAGCATACGAAAACCCTTTTGTTAAAATATCGTCAAATACCAAGATTTTCTTACCCCGAAAAAAGTCCTTGTCAAATTCTATCACTTGTACTTTTTGAAGCGACTTGCTGTCAAATTTCTCGTGAATAGCCAAACGATCTCCACTGACACGTATATGTTCATACGCATTGATAGCACCTGAAAACTTACACACAGCCGAAGCAAACCCCTTATAACGAAGTTCATTCTTATCAGCGGAAGAAGCCGGAACACAAGCAAAAACAATATTCTTAACATCATCACCAAAAACTTGATGTAACTTATTCGCTATCATCCAAGCTATATTCAAATAAGCTTTTCCATCCTTAAAACTCCATATCATCTTACGAATTTGCCATTCTCTTTCCGTTGCCTGCCGATATTGCATAGGAAGATACTCAAAGAAAGAAAACATCATCTTATGCCATTGTCTGTCTAAACTAGGATATTTACTCTGATGTGCCATAGTCTTTTATCTATTAAAATTAAACTTATGCTTCAGCTAGATTTAAAGACCTTTTTTTAAACCCCTTTCCGGGATGGCCTTTTCTTTCTGCCGACTTTTTTTTTGAGCTTTCATGCCCCATCTGAGTTTATGAGCCTTTTTTTTACGGCACGCATCAATAAGGAAGGAGGGATTAAGAAAAGTTTTGGACGACAAAAAATGTTGGGGACAGCGAAGCCGTCCGGCGTTATTTTTTTCGGGACAAAGGGCGAAGACCGGAACTCTTTCGTATCCATCCACCGAAATAAATTTGCCGTTCAAAAACAAAGGATCTCAGATGGAGCTATGAAAAAAGCACATTAGGGGAGGCAGAAAACAAGGAAAAGGGCAGTACGGAAAGTAAAACAAGCCATACGGTTTTGCAAGCAAAACCATACTCCTATCTCCCTGCCACAAGTGACAGGGGGGAACGGGTTAGCAACGGACTGCCGGGACAAACGGTAAAAGGAAGGGACTGCAATACGGAAGAAGGAGGTTGTTTCGGCAATGCCGAAGCTCCGGATGATGACCATTGCAATCCCGCCCACGTTTGGAACTTCTCTTTTCCGGTTTACCCATAATCAGCCGCATAGCGGATGATTACGGGTAAACCGGGAATGAGAACAGTCATTCCGATGAAGGGGAGGGTGGGAAAGAATACTGCGTGAACGCAAATTAATGGGATTACCAGTAACTCCAAGCGTTTTTTGCTACTTTTTTGGGGTGCTTGCCAAAAAGTAGCGGACAGCAAAATACCCTCCCTTCCCTAATCCAAAAGAAGGGAGAATGTGCTTCATTGAAGGTATATAGGTTCCGTTCCCTGATTATAACAATACATAGTGTTATTTCTGAAACCATCAAAGCATATATGAAAATCATCGAAATCCTGTTCCGTGGCCAAACGAACCTTATCACTCAACAAAACCATGCATTGTTTATTGACAGATGTAGCCAAAGAGGTAGTACGTCCCGGCTTTATCTCCAATGCCACCACATAAGAAGTCCTTCGTGGATAGATATACCCAATAATTTCCTCATTGAGTACAACCAAACGAATAACATCTTCATTCAAAACGGGAATATTATTAATTTTGCCCATCATTGTTATAATATAAATCAGTTTATAATCATTAAAATACAATATCATTACAAATGATACCTATAATTTTTATAGGTAAACTTTTCCACCGAGACCACCTCATAAAGATAGTCTTCATGGCAAGAAGCCATTATACAGTTCTCACATTCAAGAATAGGATTTATAACTACACGGAATTTAATAGTGCCGTCCACCAGAACAAACTCCACCCGATTAAAGAACCCTTGTAGAGAATGCCCTTCCTTATCCATCAGACGCACTACTTCACCTGTAAAAACAGCCAATTCCTTAGCCTGCCATTTCGCTTTACGCAAACAACTGTTCGCCGCTTTGACGTTCTCATTCACCTCTTTTGTTCTTATTGCTTTCATACCAAAATCCTTTTTACATATTTATCTTGTCAAAAATCAAAAGTCAGCTGCGTAGCCCTTGCGTTGCTCTGAATCGACCTCTTCAATTCAGAATTATCCTCCATTGCATTTTCAAGTTTCCTAATAAAAGAAGTGTCACCTGCTTCCGTTATCTTTAAAATAGGCAACCATACTCCGGCTATCAGCTGTAAATCTATATGATAACTTCTCCAATGCTGCATTGTCAATGTATTCATCCATGCGACTTCACCGGGTACGCTATTCATCATCAGATTGACAACGGTCATCTTTACACAAATCAAATCTATATCCGAGCCATAACAAAAAAGCCTTCCTCCATCATTCTCTTCCGCACATTTTTTTACAGCGGAAAGTAGCATCCTGCCGGAACCACAGCACGAATCACAGACCGACTGTTTAGGTTTCAGCCTATTTCCCCCCCATACATGCCATCAAATCAGCAACGTGTATCGGGGTAAAGAACTGTTCGTTATTCCCATGACTGACACACTCCATGAACATATCTCCCAAGACATCGCAAAATCCTTCCGAATATTCAGACACCCTATAAAACATTTGAACAAAAAGTTCCATTTCATATGGCTTATATCTTTTTTCCACTCTACGATAATCCTCCGCCAACATCCCGACAGACAAATAGTAAAGACAAACATCCAAAAAATCCCGAAAGGCTTCTTCATATCCCCGACTGAAAGCAAGCTTTTCATAAAGTTTCATTATCTCCTTTGGTATCATACTTTTCTGACTTCATTATTCACAACATTCTATATTCCTTGTGCCATAGATTTTATCAAAAGCCGCTTTTATCTCCGAGCGATATTTACAGTCCTTCTCAAAACAAAGTTGTTTTGTCCAAAAATCGAAATCAAAACCATCGGTATTATCAATCGTTACAGAAACATAATCAGTCATACCACTCTGACATACAACCGTATGCCGATTTACACAAAAGTGGTCATTTAAAGCAGTTTCTTTTCGGGTAATGCGTTCTACCATCTTATCTATCCACTTCATACTTATAATATTTTATGTAATTGCCCCATTCCAAGAGGCAGTTACGGTTATACTCATTAAAAATCGTTCTCGTTCAAAAACAGCACATCGCCTTTCATCACCATCCAATTAATCTCACTCAGATGATAGCCACAATGCCCACTCAAAAAAATCTCAATCTCTTCAGTGGTCTGCAATCTCCTGTCTGGGCTTATCACCGCAACATTACCGGAATTACAATCCAATACAGCCAGTTTCTCATAAGCCCACTCACCAAACTGGCAGAACTCGATAAAATTGGTATAGGTTATCCGTATGCTATTGTTTGCATCAAATTCAAGGGGTGACTTTGTAATGAATGAACCTGCATGATTCACCACCACAGAGGGGCTAATCTCTGCCAATGAAGATAAGCTGTCATCCCATCTAATCTCATAAAGGAAAAATCCTTTTGGCAATGAATTGCGGTCTATACGATAACTGGAAAAAAGACCGTCTATCGTTTCATTAATAACTAACTGTTCATAATCTCCTTCTAAATAGTGTACTCGTGACATAACTCGTTGTTTTTTGGGATTGTTAAACTTCTAATTTTATGCTTCAGCTAGATTTAAAGACCTTTTTTTAAAACCCCTTTCCGGGATGGCCTTTTCTTTCTGCCGACTTTTTTTTGAGCTTTCATGCCCCATCTGAGTTTATGAGCCTTTTTTTTACGGCACACAACAATAAGGAAGGAGGGATTAAGAAAAGTTTTGGACGACAAAAAATGTTGGGGACAGCGAAGCCGTCCGGCGTTATTTTTTTCGGGACAAAGGGCGAAGACCGGAACTCTTTCGTATCCATCCACCGAAATAAATTTGCCGTTCAAAAACAAAGGGTCTCAGATGGGGCTATGAAAAACGCACATTAAGGGAGGCAGAAAACTAGGAAAAGGGCAGTACGGAAAGTAAAACAAGCCATACGGTTTTGCCTGCAAAACCGTATTCCTATCTCCCTGCCACAAGTGGCAGGGGGGAACGGGTTAGCAACGGACTGCCGGGACAAACGGTAAAAGGACGGGGCTGCAATACGGAAGAAGGAGGTTGTTTCGGCAATGCCGAAGCTCCGGATGATGACCATTGCAATCCCGCCCACGTGTGGAACTTCTCTTTTCTGGTTTGCCCATAATCAGCCGCATAGCGGATGACTACGGGTAAACCGGAAATGAGAACAGTCATTCCGATGAAGGGGAGGGTGGGAAAGAATACTGCGTGAACGCAAAAACACAGTATGTCATCTTAAAACAATATCTTTAAAAAGTTTTTCAGAAGAAATGCTTACCAATATCCTAATAATTATTACTTTTGATAACATAATACAACGATATGGAAAAGAAAAAGATTACAATAGAGGTAGAACCAGCTACAGCCGTAGCTACCGTCGGTTTATTGCGTGGGATATTTCCCAGTATCATCGAACAACTGGAAAGGCAAGCCGCAACAAACGGCAGCCCCTTAAAATTCAATAAAGTAGAAAATATGCAAGAAGTATTGGATGAGATTTATGAAAAGTGCATTGCCGAAACGAACCTCCGGGAGTTTGCCCAGGCGCACTTAAATAGTGACGGATTACCTAACTGATACAGAAATACGGAATCTGCCAGCCATCCTTATTCCAAATAACAAATGGTACAGAATTACACACCTGTCATGTGGGATGACAAAGCATTTGCCTTTGTCCCCTACGAAGCATTCAGTGATTTGCCACATTATCCCAAAGAAAAATGTGAGCAAATTTGCAAAGAGCTGAACAGCCTTATAAGACTATGTACTTATAGGCCGAAAAAGGAAGATATTTATTTTCATCCGGTAAGTTATGTACGTCGTTCCGGAGGTTTCATAGTTACGGATAATCAGGCATCCTTTGAGAAATGCCCCTATCCTGCTTGCGCAGACCGTCATAGCTGCCAAAAAATATGTGATTTGATGAACCGTATCATTGAAGAGTCTTAATTATATAAAATACCATGGAACATCCAAACTCCAAATGCAGAATAGCACAAGCTGAATATTTAAGTCGGCTACCTGAAGAAGAACGGGAAAATAAGGCCAGAGATATTAGAATCGGAAACGCCAGCTATATTTACCACCAACAAGCGGTTCCAATCCAAGAAAACAGATTGATAATGTATTATAAAGAGTGGTTGGAAGGTCTTCCTCCCAACATTTCACGCCATATGAGAATGCTTGGATTTGAAGCATGTAAGACAATGATTCCGTTTACGAGATATGTGAACGAAAGAAACGATATTGGTATGCGTGACTGGATGCAAGAGCATCTTTCACCGAGTGACTTCAACTATTGGCAGGAACTTTCGAAAAAAGCAGGTTCGCCAACATTTTAATCCCATCCCGTTCAATACGCTGCCTGAAGAATAAAAGGTGCGTATTAAACGAGAATATTTTTTAGCGTTTAGTCATCTCTTCCCGCACCAGTTCCGTTTCTGTCGGGGAGAGTTTCGGCAATTTGACAGTTGCCGGACTTTCTAACTGGTAAGCCTTCACCTCATTGATAAGCAGCTGCCAGTCAAAAAGAAATTCTTCGGAACAACCATGTTTACGATAAATTTCTTTTGCTGCTTCCAAAATCTCAGGAGCGCAAAAATCGTCTCCCTGAAAGACAACTGCCGGACGATCATTATTGATACAGTCTCTCAATAATCGTAACTGATCTTTCATTGTGTTTACCTATTATGCGTTCTGTTGTTTTACCATTTTCAAAAATTCGTCAGACGGTTTAAATGCCGGTATGTTATGAGCCGGAATAATCATAGTAGTATTCTTAGAGATATTCCGAGCTGTCTTTTGCGCTCTCTTCTTCACTATGAAACTACCGAATCCACGAAGATAGACATTTTCCTCCTTACCCAACGAAGTCTTTACCTCGTTCATGAATCCTTCCAAAACAGCAAGCACCGCTTTGCCGTCGATGCCGGTTCTGGCAGATATTTCCTTTACGATTTCCGATTTAGTCATTTCTTTATAATTTGAAAATTAGCGTGCAAAGATAATTAATCCAATGGATTATTTAAAGTCTGGCATCCGCAGCAAGCCCTGCCTTCGCCCAATGAAGTGTTAAATTGTTGCGTATGGGTCAAGTTCCTTAATCCGCTTACACAAATAATCAAAGCGTTTCTTGGTAAGCGGTGTGAGTGTATCGAGGTTCTTGCCATCGAAATTCTCTCCGAAAATAAGGTCGTCCACTCCTATGCCGTGATTGTAATTCTCGCGCACGCAATCACGCAGAATCCAAAGGTTATGCAGGTTCACCCAGTCGGCTGTAATGTTTCTGATTTTACTGAACAGCAGCGCAGCAGTGTAAAGGTAGTGTCCGCAATGGTTGTAGTCATGCAACACCAGCTTGCCCTGGTAATAGATGTCGAAATCCTTGTTTTCTTCATCTTCCTTTGTATCGCAGTAGAAGAATGGAATGTCTTTCAGACCGTCCCAATTAATATAAGTAGTTGGCTTCATAATATCTTTTTTGAATACGCTACATAACCTGTTATTTGCACACTTTCCATTATTCACAGAACATTTGATGAAACACTTCCTTCAGTCTTTTTATCTCACTGAAATTCAAATCTCCAATCTTTCTTTTCAGCCGGCTTTTGTCCACCGTGCGAATCTGATCCGTGGCTATCTCCCCATCACGCCCGGCTACAGAACACAGAACCCGGTAAGGATAGTTCCTTATGGTGGAGGTTATCGGAGCAATGACTACTATTGTAAGGTACATATTCAAATCTGAAGGAGTTACAACAACACATGGCCGTGTCTTTGCCATTTCACCCCCACGGGTAGGGTCTAACTCTACCCAATACACTTCATACTGTTCTACCATGTCCAATCCTCAAACTTTTCATCCTCAAACACATCAGGGATAAGCAACTCATCATCCCCATTCTCATGGGCACGTTTGGCAGCTTCCGCCCATCCCTGACGTGGTTGTGCCTTTATCACAATATTGTTCCCGTCCAAAGAAATGCTCACAGCCGATTTCAAGGACAAACGCAACTGTTTCAATATCTCGGAAGGAAGTATTATCCCCTTGCTGTTTCCAATCTGAATAATGTTTGTTACCATAATGTTATAACTTTAAAATTGATTATCACAACACAAATATAGACAAAGTTATAACAATACCAAAAGAAAAGCCAACTTTTTTCCATTTTCACCGATAACCCGGCCAACGGCTGCACTCGTCGGGAGGCTAGTGCCCCCCTTGCCGTGCGGCGCTCCCCGACCTATGATTCTTATCATGTCTTGTGTCCTTTTCTCCGCTTCTAACAAACAAATCTGCATAAAATATAGATTTGCGTTTCCATTTGAATTTTAGTTATTTGATACCCTAACTATGAATAGCAAACAGATAACTGATTTTTAAAACAGCAGAATGTTTCTGTTTTATTAAAATAAAAAGGGAACAAATTTTTAAGGTAATACTTACGGAAAAAACAGACTTTATAACGTTTCTTTTTCGTACATTTGCAACAATATAATAAAAGCGAAACATATAATGGAGAAGCAAGGAGAAATCATACTATACCAACCGGATGAAGCTGTAAGGTTGGAAGTACGTTTAGAAGATGAAACCGTTTGGCTCACACAAGCGCAGATAGCAGAACTTTTTCAACGTGACAGAACCGTTATTACCAAACATATAAATAATGTTTTTAAGGAAAAGGAATTGGAAGAGAAAAGCAATGTGCATTTTTTGCACATTGCTAATTCCGATAAGCCTGTCAAGTTCTTTAGTCTAGACGTAATAATTTCAGTTGGATACAGAGTTAAAAGCGTAAGAGGTACGCAATTCAGGCAATGGGCAAATAAAATTTTAAAAGAATATTTATTGAAAGGTTATTCTATAAACCAACGGCTCAATGACATGGAATATAGAATGAACAATAGATTCTTCCAAATAGAGAAAACCATTGCTGAACATGATGCAAAGATAGACTTCTTTGTACGCACCTCATTGCCTCCGGTGGAAGGTATATTCTTTGACGGTCAGATATTCGATGCGTATAAGTTTGCTACAGATTTAATAAAGTCTGCCAAATGCTCACTTGTGCTTATCGACAACTATGTAGATGAATCCGTGTTACTCATGTTGAGCAAACGAAACAGTGGAGTATCAGCTACTATTTATACACAAAATAAACGCACAGCTCCAACTTGATTTAAACAAACACAATGACCAATATCCTCCCATTGAAGCTAGAACCTACAAAAGTAGTCATGACCGCTTCTTAATCATTGATAATACGGAAGTATATCATATTGGGGCATCGCTAAAGGATTTGGGCAAGAAAATGTTTGCTTTCTCCAAACTGGAACTTCCTGCCCATACGATAATTGATGTATTATGAAATAAGCTAATCACCCATGCGAGAAGCGGAAGAGAATATAAAATTCAAGATGGAAATTGACGTATTGGTTCCCATTCCACGTACTGTCACCCGTGATTTCACCAGTTTGAAGCACCTGCGTCAATGGCAGAAACGGAATGACATCGATGGTTCTCTTTACTGTTTTGCACACCGGGAATACCTGCTCAACGAAAAGGGAGAATGGGAACAATTTACCGTTATCGGCAAACAGGTAGTGACTATCGGAGAACTGGAAAGGCTTCTTTTGGCAATGAAGCAAAAGGGGTTCAACCAATACAGCCGTGAGGAATATGAAGAATTAATGTCTTCATATTTGAAAAAGTGAAGAATTAAAACCTTCATTACACATTTAAATACGAAAACAGGATGAAAATAGGATATGCCCGTGTTTCCACCAAGGAACAACATCTGGATATGCAACTGGAAGCGTTGAAGGCTGCCGGATGCGAGAAAATCTTCTCTGAGAAAATGACCGGACGTCAACAAAACCGCCCGGAACTGGATGCCTGCCTGAGCTTTCTCCGGGAAGGCGACACACTTGTCGTATATAAGCTGGACCGGCTTGGCCGTTCGCTGAAGAATATCCTTACGCTATTGGAAGATTTCAAGAATAGGGGCATCCAATTCACCTCACTGCAAGACAACATCAGTACGGAAGGCGCAATCGGCCAACTGATGAACAACATTCTCGGTGCTTTCGCTCAGTTTGAAAGAGACCTTATCTATGAGAGAACCCAAGAAGGCAGAAGAATCGCCAAGGAAAAAGGTGTCAAATTCGGCAGAAAGACACTTATCAACAAAAACAACATCGCCAAGCAGAAAAGCTGCATCCAACTCTATGAATCCGGAACGCCGGTAAGGGAGATACAGAAAATATTAAACATAGGCAGTAGCGGAACAGTATATCGCCTATTAAGAAGGAATGGAATTGCGCTGAAATCCGAGAACAAAAATAACAAATAACGAATAAACCTCTGCCCATCCTTCAAAGATGATTCTCAAAGATCGTCTGCAATTCCACCTCTCAGCAAGATTATAGGAAAGTCCCCTTCACGGGGACTGATTTTTTTTAATTTTAATACAATAACTCCATGCACTCCTGTACCGCTTTTTCCAATGCTTCTTCCAAACAACAAAAAGCGTCCGCATTACTTTCGGAGTCATACAACACATAATCTCCAGCCCTCACAACCACATGCCAGACCGCCACGTTTTGTTCTGTTTGAAACGTATATTCACGAGTCTGTATCATCCATTGGATACATGCTGCCAGTGTCGGGCACTCGCACATATACATCGGGGTATTCCTTCCCTCAATATCGGTGCGTAGCCTATCCTGTTTGTCATACCAATACTCACAAGGCACGTAATAGTATAATTCCTTCATCATAAGAGCTGTGTCGCTATTAACCAATCTCTCTTTGTTGATTTGTGTAATCAAATTTTCCATATTAGCATTATTTAAGTTGAACATCTGATTTATTCTTCAGCTAGATTCAAGACCTTTTCATTTTTTGTATCGGGAAGGTCTTTGGTCAGCCGACCTTTTTTTTGATGTCATTCCCCATCTGAGTTCTGAGCCTTTTTTCGGCATATCAAGGTCTGGATTGCAAGCAATAAGCCAAGTTTCACTTATGGAAAATGTCGGGAAGACACTTCTTCATCGTTATTTTCCATACAGTAAAGGCGCATGGCCGTAACTTGCCATTTGCGGAATCCCGAAACCTTTGCCGAGCAAAAAGCCGGACTCGGATCGGAGGAAAGAAGCCGGGGGAGGCAGCCCACAGAAAGGGCAATCCGATACAATCAAGAAATTAACCTGCTATACCCTTGTGCGAGTGAAATAATCCATCATAGACACTACATACCTAAGTAGTGGTATCAATACACCGATCACATATATCATAGCGTAGCCCAAAAGGACAAAAGGTAATGTTTTACGATAAAGACATGCAACAGCGAGCAATATAAACGAAAAAGAAAAGCCATAAACCCCATATTGAAAACCGGGTATCAACTCATAAACAGGTACGGGTTCCGGATGAAGCATGGCTCCGGCCACAATAGAATAAAGGCTGGTCAATAATATAAGCAGCGTATATAAGCAACTCTTAAGAATCCTGGGATCATTCCTTTTACAATAGAGAATCGTTCGGATATCACTTCTAAGAAACTCAATGCCCAGTAAGAGAGCCACCATAACGCCTGTATCAAAAGTAGAAAATACATTCATTCCGATCACCTTTGGCGCGAAGATATGTATTTATTCTGAAAAGCCACGTCTTTGCGTATTTTACGATGTCGCATCCGATAGTCCGGGAAGCATTTTTTTGGTTCTTTTTTGGGGTGACTGCCAAAAAAGAACCCCGAAGCCGAAATCCCGGGCAGACGGGATTTCTCCCGTCCACCTTACCTATTTTGCAATCTTCCCTCGTCCGCATAGCTATAATAGTTATTGCCTGCCACAATCACATGGTCAACCAAACGGATGTCTAATGTTTCAGCGGCTTTTTTAACTGCTTCCGTCAAGCGGTCATCCGCACTGCTGGGCTTGCGTGCTCCTGATGGGTGGTTATGTACCATGATAAAAGATACGGCGTTATAATACAATGCCTGCTTCATGATAACCCGTATATCCACAGGGGCGGTATTTATCCCGCCGCATGAGATACGGACTTTACGGATGAGTTTGGACGAACTGTTCAGCAACAGCACCCACATCTCTTCAGTAGCTATATCGCACAAAACAGGATGCATCATTTTATAAACATTATTGCTGGATAAAAGCGCAGGACTTTCAACTTGCCCTTCTTTCAGCCGTTTATATAGCTCAATCGCCGCATAAGCGACTTTTTTACGGCTGGGTGTTAGTGTTTCCAGTACATCAGACAAGCACAATCCTTCTATTTCCATCTGTTCATACTTATATTCTTCACGTTTCAGTTTCTCACTGTTCGTCAAGGTATAAATCAACTCGCTGTTTTCCATCACCCGATAAACGTCATTCACTTCAAATACGGTTCTCTTCGTTTTCATACTGCCAAAAATTAAAAGATTAATACTCGCAAACATCGCTTGTCGCCCCAACCATAAATTTTTCCTCAACTGATTGGGAACAGTGCATTGAAGAGAAAGCGGGAAAGACGGATCAGAACGGGATTGAACTGGTAAATACTACCTCCCGGAATGGGAGGATGGAGATTTGGCTTTTCAATATCGGGCGTTCCGGCCACGCCTACCTTCGCAATGTTCCTATCAGTTCAGGAAAAAATCATCATACCTCTCTTCCGGCATAGCCGGAGCGTAGAGCGTTAGGGATAGCAGGGAAAAGCCTGGAGGGTAACGAGGACTTGCAACGAATAGCCCGGTCAGAAGGGAACGCCCTGAAAAACTAATTCGGATACAGAAGATGAACAGAACCGCCTTCCAATCATATAAAAAAACGTGAAAATCAACACATACTTCCGAAAAATCTTTTTCCGAAAGTACGTATAGGGCATGTGAAGGGAAAATTTATTTTCCCAGTCATTTCTATGTTATCGCTTTGGGGATATTTAAAGGGGTTAGGAGTTTAGGTCTTTATTATGTATTTTGGTGGATGGTTTTACACAGCCGATACCTTTTATTTAAAAATTTCTCTCTTTTATTTCACTGATATACCGACATATAAAAAAAACAGGGATTACCTATTCCCTTCATTAACGGGTGGACGGTTTTACACAGCTGACAAGTGAAACCGGACGCTTTTACACAACTAAAGCAAAAGGAGTGGACGGTTCTACACAACTAGAAGCAACAAACGGGACACTTCTACACAACTAAAACAGGCAAAGCGGATGACTCCACACATCTAATCACCCCAATAGGGACACTTCTACACAACTAATTCTATAAAAAACCGTGAAACGTGGACGGTTCTACACAGCTGGATCGTCCATGTTCACCGCCCCGTCCGTCTCCGGAGATATGAACTCTTCAGGAGCAGGAGCAACTTCCGTTCCATTGGCACTCTCCAACTCTTCCTGTGCCCATCCTTCCGGAAACCTGCCGAATACAGCCACGAAATCACTGATATATATCTGTTTTTTCTTTTCTACGCTTTCCGGGGAGTTTGCCCATAAAAGGAACTCTTTATACAGTCCGGCATCTTCCTCCACCTCTTTGATCTTCTTCCTCCTGACAGCCATATCCGTGTCCGGGTAGGCAATCTCGACATACAGCCCAAGCAGGTTCTTATAGAATTTCTTCACCACGACAGCATATTGTCCTTCATCAAAATAGTGCAGCGTATGCCTAGGAAACGAGAACAACACGGTATATGCCCATCTCTCATGATCGCCTTTCACAAAAGAGAAATTGAAATTGGTATATTTCAGGTAAGTATTCATCTTTTTCAGTATCGAGGCGACCTTCTTTTTCCGGTCTTTGGGTTCGGCAATCTCTATGCCGAGCTTTTTAGCCAGCTGATCGACTGTCAGCACATAAAAAGGAGCCTCATTCTTGGTGGTCTTATACTTGATCAGGTAAACCATCTTGGAAAGTTCCAGATAGAAATAGCGGTAACGGCTGGGCAGGCTACGGTAATCCTGAAGTTCCAAGAGGTTATAGAGCGAGAACATGAAATTCTTTATCTCCGGGCTTACCACTGCCGAGTACAGCCTTTTCGTTGACTTCTTCGTCTTGAAATCGGTCATTATGTCGAAACGTTTCAAGATCTGCACGAAATTATAGGATGTACGGCCATCCTCGCCAATGGTCGGATAGCAGAGGTTCTCCAATCCCAGTTTATAGAGAGCCGCCTCAAAAACCGTCTCGATAGGATGGCTGATTCTCTGTCCTGCCGTGTCGGTACATACATATTCCGGCTGCATATTCTTTCCGAACATGGCCGCGAGCTGCCGGCTATCCAGCTTGCGCTGCAAGTTGGTACGGTCATACCCCATCTTACGGCAGAAGTCTTCTACGGAGAACCAGGAAGTCCCGAACAAGTCTTTGAGGTGATAGCTGCCCAGGTATATGATCAGATCGAGCATGACATTTCCACCTGCCTCATACAACCGTTCAATCAGCACGGAATTATAGCTTTCCCCAAGCACCCTAGGGACACGAATCAGTTCTTTTGCCATGATAATACTTACAAAATCAATCCTTTCTCTGTTTTCATTGCCACAAAGATAGGCATACCGGCCAACATACGCGTCATAATTATCAATCAGTTTTAACGGTATGACCGGTATGGGAAAAGGAGAAGTACTTTCCTGAAGAATGCTTTATCCGCCCTTCATCAGAAAGAAAGCATCTTACACCTGTACCCCATAGACATCCTATATTACTTTTTCAGTTCTTCCGATAAAAAGGAACGGTCTATCAATACTTGCACCAATGGTTTCTCTTTGACAAACTCATCAAGCTCACGCTTTATCAATTTATTGCCCAACCCTATGCGTCGTCCAAATTCCTCGAAATCCTTCCGCCCTACCTGATGAGCAATTTGACTCCACATTGTCATCTGTAATCGACTCAACCCTCGGTCTAAGGTGTAGATCGTTAGGTTATCAGTACAGCGAAATCATCCGTTCTCTCATGAGTATCTACTTCTGTGGTGGCTCATGTATTGAGGATGTCACTACTCATTTGATGAACCATCTCTCGCTTCATCCGACACTTCATACTTGTAGTTCTGATACTATCCTCAGAGCGATAAAGGAACTGACGCAAGAAAACATCTCATACACATCAGATACGGGTAAGAACTACGATTTCAACACGGCTGACACTCTCAATACTTTACTGCTCAATTGTATGTTTGCATCTGACCAACTGAAAGAGGGTGAGAAGTATGATGCAAAGCCTACATACAAGAAGTTCTCTGGTTATCGCCCTGGCGTGGCGGTTATTGGTGACTTGATTGTTGGCATTGAGAATAGCGATGGTAACACAAAAGTTCCATTTCATGGCACGTTTTCTCGCCATGGCAGAGCTTAAGTAAACTTAGCTCTGCTCATCTGGCTTAACGAAAACCTTCGTTTTCATCAGAAGGACACGCTGAAGAGGTTCTTTGAGAGATTTGAACAGAACAGGCTCACTATCAATCGTTTCAGAGCTGATTGCGGATCATGTTCCGAGGAAATCGTGGAGGAAATAGAGAAACACTGCAAGTCCTTCTATATCCGCACTAACCGCTGCAGTTCGCTCTACAATGACATATTTGCTCTCAGAGGCTGGAAGACTGAGGAAATCAATGGCATTGAGTTTGAATTGAACTCTATCCTTGTTGAGAAGTGGAAGGGTAAAGCATACCGACTTGTGATTCAAAGACAGAAACGGATGGACGGTGTGCTGGATCTTTGGGAAGGAGAATACACATACCGTTGTATCCTGACTAACGACTATGAATCTTCCGTAAGAGAAATTGTCGAGTTCTATAACCTTCGTGGAGGAAAGGAACGTATCTTTGATGATATGAACAATGGTTTCGGGTGGGACAGATTGCCCAAATCCTTCATGGCCGAGAACACTGTGTTCCTTCTTCTTACAGCACTTATCCGTAACTTCTACAAGGCCATTATCCAAAGACTTGACGTAAAGAGGTTCGGACTCAATGCAACAAGTCGCATAAAAGCGTTTGTCTTCAGGTTTATCTCTGTACCAGCCAAGTGGATCAGGACATCAAGGCGGTATGTGCTGAATATCTATACCTGTAACAATGCTTACGCAGATATTTTTCAGACTGATTTTGGATAACGCCTACAACTTATGGGTATGATACTGCGTATTGTCTCAAGTCGCATTGTGGGGTAAGGGGATGTTGTAGGCAGAAGTGGGTGTTTCTGCCTCAATTTATCTGATAATTCAGTAATGAGAGGACGTGTACACGCAAGAAGGACGTTGAAGGGCTTAGTTGCGGATTTGAGGCAGGTAAGAAAATACAAAGAATTAACAGCAACCGAGAAACTGAAATACCGTATCGCAGTGAAAATGACGGCAGCCGACTACTTCCGCCTGCTGACACGATCGCATGAGGCGGGCGTATCACCAAGCGAGTACATGAGGGAATGTTTCCGTAACGGTCATGTGAAAGAACGGCTGTCGGAGGAACATGCCGGATACATCCGCCAACTCTGCGGCATGGCTAACAATCTCAACCAGCTTGCGCGTAAGGCAAACGCCGGAGGCTTCCACGATGAACGGTGGGACTGCAAGGTGGCAGTGGCAAGGATTCATGAACTTATAACCAAGATAGGGATATGATGGCGAAAATCGTAAAAGGAAGCGACTTCAAGGGTGCGGTGGATTACATCATCGACAAGAAGAAGGATACGCAGATAGTAGCAAGCGAAGGCTTGTTTATGGAAAATCTGGAAACTATCGCCATGAGTTTCAATGCCCAGTCACGGATGAACGATAAGGTGACAAAACCTGTCGGACATATCGCGTTGAGTTTTTCCAAAGAGGATGAGTTACGGCTGACGAACCGTATCATGGCAGGCATCGCGCTTGAATATATGGAACGGATGGGAATCAAGAATACGCAGTTCTTCATCGCCCAGCATTTCGACAAGGAGCATCCGCACGTGCATATTGCTTTCAACCGCATAGACAACAACGGCAATACCATATCGGACAGGCACGAGCGTCTGCGCAGTACCCGCATCTGCAAGGAATTGACCTTGAAATACGGCTTGCATATGGCTGGCGGAAAGGACAATGTCAAACGCAACCGCCTGAAAGAGCCAGACAGGACGAAATATGCGCTTTACGACATCATCAAAATGGAAGTCGGCAGATGCGGCAACTGGAACGTGCTTATCGCCAACCTGAAACGGCAGGGAGTGGAAGTACATTTCAAGCATAAGGGGCAGACCAGCGAGGTGCAGGGTGTTGTATTCTCCATGAATGGCTACCATTTCAACGGCTCCAAAGTGGACAGGCGTTTCAGTTATTCCAAGATTGACGCGGCTTTGCAGCACAACAGATGCAGGGAACGTATGGGAATAACAGCCGGAATATATGAAACGGCTACACCAAGCGCACCGTCCGGCACGGCACAAAGCGAGTTGTTCAACGGCTCTTGGGGATTGCTAAAAAGCAGTGGCTCATCTTATAACACTGCTGATGCGGAAGCCAATCAGGAAATGGTGGATATACTTCGCAGAAGGAAGAAAGTTAAGCGCAAGAGAGGTGTTGGGTTCTAATATTCTGTACTAATCCAATTCTCACGACACTTGCGCTCTATATTCATTCGGAGTGTAACCTACCTCTTTCTTGAACAGTCGGGTAAAATGTTGCGGGTACTGAAAACCGAGATTATAGGCGATTTCATTAACGGTGTCGTCTGTAGATGCAAGTTCCGTCTTGGCTATTTCAATAGACTTGTCATGAATGAAATGCAGGGCGGTTGAACCTGTTTCTTTTTTCAATAAATCACTGAAATAGTTGGGCGAGAGGCAGAGCTTGTCTGCACAATACTGTACAGTGGGCAAGCCTATCCGTTTAGCAGCCCCATCATGGAAGTATTCGTCAAGCAACCGCTCAAATCTTGCGAGGATGTCTCGGTTTTGGTTGTCGCGTGTGATGAACTGACGGTCATAGAAACGTGTGCAGTAATCAAGGAACGTCTTGATGCTGTCTGTGATGAGGTTCTTGCTGTGACGGTGTATCGGATGGTTCAATTCATATTGAATCTTGTGGAAGCAATCCATGATGATTTGCCGTTCTTCCACACTAAGGTGCAATGCCTCGTTTGTCTCGTAGGAAAAGAACGAATATTCACGCATTATCCGCCCGAGAGGTGTATTCCGCAGCAGGTCGGGATGGAACATAAGCAGGTAGCCATCTGGTTGGAACTGCATGCCGTCATCTTCCGCACCGAACACCTGTCCGGGCGCGATAAATATCAGTGTGCATAATTATTCCTAAGTCTGTGAAACCGGAACGCATGAAGCAGAATCTCGACATATTAGACTTCACCCTGTCGGCCGACGACATGGCACGGATAAAGACGCTGGATACCGACAAGCCTTTCTTACTCGGCTCGCACGAAGATCCAGAAATCGTAAAATGGTTCATGCAGTACAAAAACGCCTGAACATCAACAACCATATTTCGATAGCCGCTATCGACTATATTAAGAAGTTATTCGTATATGCCTTTATTGTAATCCGTCATGTACTGAGTAAATGTTTTGCCTGTTTGCTGTTTGAAGAAGCGCATGAGATGGCTCGGATCAGAGAAATTGAAATCATCCGCCATTTCACTGACAGTGCGGTTGGAGAATAGCAATTCGTTCTTCAGTTCCTCAAGCAGACGTTGTTTTATCAAATGGGTAGCTGATACTCCGAATTGGGCTTTTACTGAGTTATTGAGTGTGATGCGACTGACATGAAGCATGTCTGCATATTCCTGCACCCGCTGGTGGGTGCGGATATTCTGTTCCAACAAGTCCTTGAACCGAAAAGCGAAATTGTTTTTAGCAATTTCAGCGGGCAAGCAATAGGCGGCAGCGTATGTACGATTGATAATCAGCAAAAGATAATATAGTAAGGAAACAATGATATTGTACGTATCGGACACTGGATTCATCAGCTCATACTTAATCTTTCCGAGCAGCCGCATATATTCCTTCATTTCGTCATGTGTGGCATTGATGTAAGGCGGCGTATCTGTCTGGTAACAATACAAAAGGCGAAAAACGAAGAACTTGTCGGCGATAAAAGTACGCATGAAATCTTCGCGGAATATAAGGAACGTGTAATCCAACGCCGTCTCATCTACATGCCACTCTTGTTGCTGATGGGGTGAAAGCAGGAGAACCATGCCGTCGCGCAGTTCAATCTTGCGGAAGTTCAGTAGCAAATATCCGTTTGCCTTACGGAAAAAGTAGAAGCTGAAGAAGTCTGTCTTAAACCGCTTGTTTTCTGTCAGCACAAGTCCGATGTCCTTGTTTATGGCAGTATTGATGTAAAAATCCACGCCGCAGCGTGTCTTGTTGAACGGTACGCTGACCAGTCGATCAGGGTTGATTATCTCGTCCATATCCTTGTCGTTTTTGCAAAGATAATAATTTCATTTATCAAAATGGCATAATTACCGTTTTTTCAGGCATAGATGTTTCGCCGGATTCTTCCGAACTTTGCACCCGTAATCAATAACAAGACATATAGTCATGAAAAAGACATCTACAGTACAATTGGTGCGCAATGCCACCTTGAAAATCAGGTATGCGGGACACACCATGCTAATTGACCCCGTTTTAGCCGACAAAGGCACTTTGATATCGGCCCTCGGTGTGAATAAAACACCGAGGGTACACCTCACCATTCCTATTCAGGATATTATCGGAGGCGTGGACATGGTGCTCCTGACCCACAATCACATCGACCATTACGAGCCGAGTGTCCCCACACATTTGCCCAAAGAAATTCCTTTCTACGTTCAGCCCCAGGACGCGGACGCCATCAGAAACGACGGATTTACAAATGTGATACCCATCGAAGAAATAAAAACAATAGACGGCATATCCATTTACCGCACGACCGGACATCATGGTTTCGGGCAGATCGGGCAGATGATGGGACCTGTATCAGGTTATGTGCTAAAAGCCGAGGGCTTCCCGACCGTTTATATAATGGGTGACTGCCGATGGGAAGCATGTATCCGAGACACCGTGGAACGGTTCAATCCTGACTATATCGTGGTAAACTCCGGAGGTGCAATCTTTCCCGAATTTTCCAAAACGGACGGTCCTATCATCCCCGACGAGAACGAAGTGATGCAGATACTTGACGAATTGCCTTCGCATATCAAGCTGATAGCCGTACACATGGATGCCATCGACCATTGCCAGACCACCCGTGCAATTCTGCGCAATGAGGCAACGCATCACGAAGCCGACATGAGCCGGCTGATTATCCCGGAGGACGGAGAAACAGTTGTGTTATGAGTGTCTGCATTAAATCCCTGATAAAAAACATGAACATAGTGGTAGGGTGCACTATAGGATGCCCTTACTGCTATGCCCGTAACAACTGCCGCCGTTTCCACATTACCGACGACTTTTCCGTGCCTGAATACATGGAACGAAAACTGCGCATCATCGATACGTCCCGTCCTCATGTGTGGCTCATGACAGGAATGAGCGATTTCTCCGATTGGAAGCCTGAATGGAACGCAGAAATTTTCGAGCGGATCAGCAGCAATCCCCAGCACGCCTATATCTTTCTGACGAAGCGCCCTGACAAAATCAGTTTCTCCTCTGACGACGAGAACGTATGGATGGGCGTGACCGTTACGCGCAGTTCCGAGAAAAGGAGGATTGATGATTTGAAAAAGAATATCAAAGCACGACACTACCATGTCACGTTTGAACCTCTCTTCGATGATATCGGCGAGATTGATTTCGAGGGAATTGACTGGATTGTCATAGGCACAGAGACCGGAAACCGAAAAGGAAAGTCATATTCGCGCCCCGAATGGGTGCTTAGCATTGCAGAACAGGCAAAGGCTCATGGCATACCGGTGTTCATGAAAGAGGATTTGCTGCCGATTATGGGCGACGAAAGAATGATTCAGGAATTGCCGGAACAATTTACCAGACGAATACAATGAATATGGATACAATAAAGGAAATAGATGTAAAGAGTGTAATGACCAAATCCTCTCTGCCGGTGGGAGGATATTCGGTCAACCCTTATGTAGGGTGTCCCCACGCCTGCAGGTATTGCTACGCATCGTTCATGAAACGGTTCACCGGGCACACCGAGCCGTGGGGTACGTTTTTAGATGTAAAAAACTGGAAGCCGATAACGAATCCTCATAAATACGACGGTGAACGTGTTGTAATAGGGTCTGTGACGGACGGTTACAATCCGTATGAAGAAGAATTCCACCGTACCCGAAGGCTGCTCGAAGAGCTGCGAGGAAGCGATGCCGAGATTATGATATGCACAAAGTCCGATCTTGTCCTTCGCGATCTCGACCTGTTGAAGAGTTTTCCCAAAGTGACTGTGTCATGGTCTGTCAATACGCTCGACGAGCAGTTCTGCGCAGATATGGACAACGCCGTAAGCATTGAACGCCGTCTGAAAGCGATGCGTCAGACATACGAGGCAGGTATCCGCACCGTATGCTTCGTCTCGCCCATATTCCCCAGAATAACAGACGTAAAGGCAATAATAGAGGAGGTAAAAGATTATGCTGATTTAATCTGGCTTGAAAACCTGAATTTACGCGGGCAGTTCAAAGGCGGGATAATGACGTATATCCGTGAGAAGTATCCTGACCTCATACCGCTTTACGAGGAAATTTACAATAAAAAAAGGCTTGAATACTGGCAGGCATTGGAGCAGGACATTTCAAATTACGCCAAGGAGCAGGGCTTCCCGTATCGTATAAACGATCTGCCATACGGACGCTCGGAAAAAGGCAAACCTGTCATCGTAAACTACTTCTACCACGAAAAAATACGATTGACAAAATGAGGCTATGCCGGACTGATGCAGAAAAGTTGTAGCGCGGATAAAAGCACCATGTATGTGGATAATATCCGGCAATCTTCCGAGCGTATGCGGGAGATGCTCAACACGCTGCTGGATTTCTTCCGTCTGGACAACGGCAAGGAGCAACCCAACCTTTCCCCTTGCAGGATTTCCGCAATCACGCATATTCTTGAAACGGAGTTCATGCCCATTGCCATGAACAAGGGGCTGACTTTGATAGTGGAGAGCCACACCGATGCGGTGGTTTTGACCGACAAGGAACGTATCCTGCAAATCGGCAACAACTTGTTGTCAAACGCCATCAAGTTCACGGATAACGGTAGTGTATCATTGGCAGCGGATTATGATAACGGTTTGCTGAAACTTATCGTTGAAGATACCGGTACGGGCATGACCGAAGATGAGCAACAACGAGTATTCGGTGCATTTGAACGTCTTTCAAATGCCGCCGCAAAAGACGGCTTCGGATTAGGCTTCCTGCAACCAGCCGTTATCCAACAGCCGGGTTAAATGCGTCCTCCCTATCTCGGCCGTCCCTTGCAGGACGACACAGCGGTCTTTCTCCTGGAGCTTTCTTAATTCCTCCAGTGAAGCCGCCATTTTCTCCGCCATTGTTGCCATAACCGTTTTTATTTAGATTCTGATTATTTTCGTGCAAATACTCGTTTTTAGACACGTGTAAATACTCGTTTTTAATTATGTGCATTTACTCGTATTTGTTGCAAAAATACAATATTTGTTCCGATAATCAGCTACTAATGAAGTCTTTTTTTACTTGTTGTATCGTCGAAACGGCCTTTCCCGTGAGCTTCGCCACGTTCCGGATCGAGTAGCCTTTCTTTAACAAGGCGATCGCCTCCCGGTATTCCTCTTTCCTCTGTTCGGCCGTTTTCCGGCTTCCCGGCTTCCGTCCCAGCCTGCCCCCTTTCTGGATGTACAACTCCCGTCCGCTATTAAGGCGGTCGATGATCCCCTGGCGTTCGATCGCGGCCAGTTCCCCCAACAGGGTAGTGATCAGAGAGGACAAGGGGTTTACCGTCTTGTCCGGCCGTAACGTTTCCAGGTTCAGGTTTTGAATATACACGCATATTTTATGCGTGTGCAGCGTATCGAGTGACTTTAGGATCTCCAGGGTTGAACGCCCCAGGCGTGAGATCTCGGTCAGCAACAACATATCCACCCGGTTCTGCGGATCTGTGCAGTATTCCAGGCAACGGCTTAAAACCGGGCGTTCGATATTGGCCTTTCGTCCGCTTATCTTTTCCTCAAAGACCGCCGTCACCTCGTACCCCCGTCCGGCTGCGAACCTCTCCAGATCGACAACCTGCCGTTCGGTCGATTGCCTGGCCGACTGCGAGCTTACACGTGAATAAATAACCACATTCATCCCTTTTGCTTTTGTTCTTCCTTATCTATTGTTTTAATCACCTTATCCACCTCTTTCAAGGAGGCATTATTTCCGGATCTATCCAAAAAAGAAATTCGCTAATTAACCTATAATTACTATCTTTGCATTGTAATGCTTGGTAAAGCCTCTGTTATCAAAACACGTAACCAAGTCAAGGATATACCCGTTCATCAAGAACGGGTTTTTCTTTTGCGACAGCCCATTCATAAGACAAAGGATATTATAACAGGTCAGTAATCACAGCCGCCGGAATATCCAGCTTTGAGAAAGCGAACATCTTTTTCCCCAGATCCTTTAACGAGGCTCCGATATGGTACACGTCCGTTTCATCAACGATCAGGAAACGGTCGTGACTGTCCCGGTACGTCCTGATGTCGATAGGTGGGTACTGGCTGTTATGCCTGTCAAGATCAAGTTGGAGTTGCTGCGTGATACGCTGGGTGTAAATGGTGGCCGAGACACCGACGCTGCGTTTACTCAACATGAGCAAGACCGTTTCGTCCACATAGTTGTCGATAAGCACGATCGAACGCCTGGCCGACTTTACCAGATCGGTAGCGAACTTGTACGCATCGAAAATCTGGCCGTTATAAAAAATGCCTTCGACCGGGGGCAAGGCAGTACGCACAAAAAAATCTATCTTCTCGGTATGTTGAGCGACAGTCCTTTCAAGTTCTGACAAACGTTTATTAATGGAATACCCTTTTAAAAGATAGTCCTTTAAAACCTTATTCGCCCATTGCCTAAATAAAATACCTCTTTTACTATTGACACGAAACCCAATGGATATGATCGCATCCAAATTGTAATAAGTCAGATTGCGCATCACTTGCCGTTTGCCTTCCTGTCGAACTGTTCGGAAATCCCGAACAGTTGAACTTTCCTCTAATTCTTTCTGATCATATATGTTTTTTATATGCTCGCTTATATTTGCTTTGCTGGATTGAAAAAGATCCACAATTTGCGCCTGTGTCAGCCAAACGGTTTCATCTTCCAGCCTCACTTCCAACTTGACCGCTTCATCCGGCTGGTATAATATGATTTCTCCCTGTTCCATTACTTATTTACCTTTTCTTAATTCATCAAGCCTCTGCATCGCACCGCTGAACTTCTCACTAAACATCATATCATCGGGCAAAACAAACCAGGTGGGAATACCTCTCGACTGTGGATTACCTATACATTCATCTTGCCCGTTCTGTTTGCGGTAATCGTCCCATTCACTATAAGCGATGTTCCAACGAATACCTAATTTATAGGTATTTTCCCATTTAATAATAGCCAGTGAATAGGCCGGATCATCTTTGCCGTCATAAATCACTTCTACAACTTCAACCATCCCTTTAGGGGAATTTATAAACTTCGGATTTTTATACGAATAAGTGCTCATGTCTTTTATTTTTTATTTATAGCACACAAAGATACTCAAAAACAAATATATACATATATACATACGTATGATTAACGTATAAAAACATTTATGGTTATTCTAATCTTTGATTAATTCCGGTACAGAAACAAAACGTACCGAAAGGTGGAAACCGGATTTATTTCGGTACGCTTCCCCGATCGGCACAAAAAACACGCAAAAAACGAAAAATACTACTTTTAGTATTTTAGTATATTAGTTTTTGACTATATTTGCGGACATGACAACCATTTAAAAAACTGAATTTATGAGCAAAGCAAAAGTAATCTCCGTATTGAATCACAAAGGGGGAGTAGGAAAGACTACAACCACGATCAACCTGGGCGGCGCGTTACGTCAAAAAGGGTACAAGGTTCTTTTGATCGACCTTGACGGACAAGCCAACCTGACCGAATCGCTGGGCTTCTCCGCGGAGCTTCCCCAAACGATCTACGGTGCGATGAAAGGCGAATACGACCTGCCGATCTACGAGCATAAGGGCGGTCTTAGCGTCGTTCCCTCCTGCCTGGATCTCTCGGCCGTTGAAACGGAGTTAATCAACGAGGCCGGGCGGGAACTTATCTTAGCCCACCTTATCAAGGGCCAAAAGGAAAAATTCGATTATATCCTGATCGACTGCCCCCCCCTCGCTGTCGCTGCTCACGCTTAACGCACTGACGGCCTCGGATCGGTTGATTATCCCGGTTCAGGCTCAATTCCTGGCAATGCGTGGAATGGCCAAACTTATGCAGGTCGTCCACAAGGTGCAGCAACGTTTGAACTCGGATCTTTCGATAGCCGGGGTTCTGATAACCCAGTACGACGGAAGAAAGAACCTGAACAAGAGCGTTTCGGAACTGGTACAGGAAACATTCCAGGGCAAAGTGTTCAGCACCCATATACGCAACGCCATTACGCTGGCCGAAGCCCCGACACAAGGGCAGGATATTTTTCACTATGCCCCCAAATCTGCCGGGGCAGAGGACTACGAAAAGGTATGTAACGAACTGCTAACAGAAATAAAGTAACCATATGGCAAAGAAGAACGATTTAAAAAACAGTATGTCGGCCGGGCTGACCGGGGGATTAGACAGCCTGATCCAATCCACGGCCGGGCAAAAAGAGGCTCAAAAGCCGAAGAAAGCGAAAACCGTGCATTGTAATTTTGTCATGGACGAAACCTATCACCAGAACTTAAAGCTGATCGCGATCCGCAAAGGCGATTCGCTAAAATCGGTATTGCAAGAGGCTATATCTGACTACTTGGATAAAAACAGTTCCCTGCTATAACAGCGTATCGGGAATATACAGGGCAAACACTCCACAAAAGAAATTCTCCAGGAAAAAGGTACGCAAAAAGCACCCCTACACATCAAAAAGTATATTGAAAATGCGATTCCCTATAAAGAACCCGTTGGCGGGATTAATCTTGCGTATGTTTAACCTGCCAACGGGTACGATATTGATAAACTTTTTGTTTAAGGTTTAACGTTTACGTTGCTATTTGCATCAACCCATTCTGTTGTCTCTGCATTAAACTGGATCGGATTCAACACAGCCTCTCCCTGATCAGTATAACCACCACCGAAAATCAACGTGTAGATATGACGCTTGCCCGCTACCCATGTATCTCCGAACGGAACATAAATTGTTCCGTAACTATCTGCTGAACCCAACAGATAACCTCCGGACTGCTGGATTTTGCAGGTGATCGACAGGTAACATTGATGCGCACCGTCGGCTTTTATCTTGGTATTGGTGGCTTCTTCGGAAACTTTCCATGCTGTCAGCTTCTGTGGTATATTCAGCATAGGAGTTTTTTCGGAAATATCGGTAGCTGTGGTATTACTATTGACCTCGATGGATTTGCCTTGCACTACGGTAATAAAACCTCCTCCTGTAGAGCTTTCAGGCCAATCACCCACAGCCCAACTTCCCGTTCCATCGGCTGTCGCAGGCAATGTGTAGACGCCGCCCATTTTTACATTAAAAATCTTGATGTCCTTTATATTCACCTGCATGTTATCGTATTCGGTCTTTGCTTTGAATACGACCTGTGACAGAATATGCTTGAAGTTAAATTTCACTACTCCGTTGTTCTTGTCTTTTGTCTGGCCTTTGGCTATGGCATACATCACGTCGTAGTTTTCATGAGCATTGATACCAGATCCATACTCATCGGAGCAGGAATAAGTTATCTTTTGAGTATCCTTGGTGGCTTCCCACATATAACTCCACTGCATGGCTTCATCAACCGTTCCGGGATTGAACGCGTAAAAGTCCAAAGGCTCGGTAGGCCAATAACGAAGATCGCCCGCATTTTTATAATCCCACTTATTATCTTTGTACACGATATTCACTCCGTCATGTCCAAATTCCGTGTCGACCTTTCCCATGAAGGCAGTACCATCCGCCGTAAAAGCGAACACGTCGAAATCGGTGTTCTTCAAGTTGGTGTTGGTAGTAGGGGTAGCCCTCGTTTCCGCCGCATTACTTAACACGTTAAAACCAATCGCATTTCGTGAGGAGGTTTCCACATTCGCAATCTCCTCGTCTGAGCAACCCATGAGTAGTGCTCCAAAGATTGCCCAAAGCATTACTGTACTTTTTTTCATAAATAAAAATAAATTAAATTGATACATATAATTAATAAACTCGATTCACTACTGTCCAAAGAAATTTTCTCAGACATGATTTAAATTAGTTTATATTAATGCATTACGCGAATAAAATTTTTCCGGGATTTGATTTTATACTTTTGCAAATAGTATTGCAAGAGATAGAAATCATGAATCAGGGAAAGACCGTATTCGCTCAGATAATGTCGCTCATACCGAGATATGAGTTTGACAAATGCGTAAAGAGATACAATGGCAACCGACATGCCATCGAGTTCAAATGCAGAGACCAGTTCATGGTGATGAGTTTTGCCCAGTTCACCGGCCAGGATAGCCTGCGCAGCATTGATGCAACGCTGGTTGCCCTGTCCTTCAAGTTGTACTCGTCCGGAATCAAATATATCCAACGCTCGACTTTGGCACATATCAACGGGACCAAGGACTGGCGCATCTATCACGACTTCGGTCAGATATTGATTGCACAAGCGAGATACCTGTACCGCCATGAGCCTTCCAGACTCGACGTGGACGGAATCGTCTATGCCTTCGACAGCAGTACGATGAAACTTTGCCTGCAACTCTGTCCATGGGCAAGACTTCATCATGATAAAGGTGGTGTAAAGATGCATACTCTGCTGGATTTGCGGGGAACGATTCCCACATTTATTTATCTGACGGAAGCCGCGGTCCATGACTCCAAAGCAATGAGCCTCGTACCCGTGGAGCCTGGTAATTACTACCTCATGGACAAGGGATATGTGGATTTCAAGCAGTTGTTCCTCCACTTTCATCGCCAGCGGGCTTTCTTTGTCACCAGGGCCAAGGACAACATGAAGTATGAGGTGGTAGAAGAGCATCCGGTTGATAAAAGTACAGGAGTTGTTAGCGATTCCACTATCAGGCTGACGGGACTGAAAACCTCCCGATGGTATCCGGATACACTCCGTATGGTTGTGTATGAGGATTATGCCACGGGAAATGTCTATCGGTTCCTGACCAATGACTTCACACATTCCTACCTGACCATTGCTGAACTTTATAGGGAACGTTGGCAAGTGGAATGTTTCTTCAAATGGATCAAGCAACATCTGAACATCAAGGCGTTCTACGGGACCAGCCAGAATGCAGTATACTCGCAGATATGGATTGCCATCTGCGATTACCTGCTGCTTGCCATTGCCAGAAAGATGTTTCATATTGATCAGGAACTTTATATTTTATCGTCCGTAGTCGGCAAAGTACTCTTTGAGAGGAAGCCTTTAGGCGAACTGTTTATTAAACCAAAACGTCCGATGAATGATTCCGATTCAGATCAACTGAACCTATGGGGTAATTTCTTTGGACAGTAGTGAACTCGATTACTTAATAGTTGACATAGCGTTTACCCGGCATCCAATCCGCACTGAAAACTCAAATATCCGTTTATAACACTATATCCACATTCACATCATCCCAATCATCAACGTCCACATCAAATCCCGCACCGTCACTTCCCGGCTCGAATGGTACCTCATAATCAAAATTCAACACCAGATGCACATCACCGACATGCCCCGCTACCGGGACATCATGCACTTGGTCGCTCACGTCCTGTTCCAATACAGACATGCTGCCGGAACGGTTCTTGAGATACAGCCGGAAAACATTGGGCTCTCCTTCAAGTGCGGAATGTCCAAACGTATAGAATCCGCCTATAATCTGATTCCGTGAAACCATTCCATCAAAGAGCAGGCTCTCCGAAAGACCGGCGGGCAAACTGTCGCCGGACATGTTAAGCGAGCCGGACATGCCGGAAAGAGCGGCCCGCAAATCCGCCACCCTATCCAGTCCCCGAAGACCGTTCACCTCATACGTGTAGTGACATACCATGTTTACGGGAGTTAGCCGTACTATCTCCGCGCTTCCTCCCGGAATGTCCTTGAGGATAACTCCGTCTATATGGTCGCCACACAGCCAGGGTGGGGTGACAGCCATTGTCCGGTTATCCGGTGACCGAACATCACGCGTATCGGCAGTAAAAAGCGTGTAACTGCCGTTTCCTTTCCAAACCATCCCGTCGGTATCGTAGTTGAAGCAAATTACCCGGTAATCATTCTCGGGGAGCTCCACTTCCCCCCCCTCTCCTCCGGGGAAATCAAATATCCACGTGTTGCTTTCATCATCGGTCGGATAAAATACGACCCTCATGCCTTCAGGCTTGTCATGATTGGAAATCTTGGTCCAGTCGAATATTACCCGCACCGTGGCAAAGTGCGGATGATCGTAACATAAATCCTTATGCTCACAAGCCGTCAGTCCTATCCATAAAAATATGAACACCAGACTAAAGCGTATCCGTATCACTGCCTGCCTCCTTTCTTCCGGCTATAATTCCCCCGCCCGATCAACCACACCAAAGAGATACCCGCCTTGGTCGGGCCGAACCAGCGGCGGTTTTTAGTGGTCTGCCATACATAGTGACCGTCCAAAGGGATGTACTCCTTGTACGATCCTCCAAGGTAGCCGATTCCCAACGTGAAATCCACATTGAACCGATGTCCCACAGGTAACGAGTAGCCGTAAGCCACGCCTCCCCCGTAACTCCATTTATCCCCCAAGTAACCTTTCCCACCCAATTCGAAATCATAGGTGACGATCTGCCCGTACAATCCGACATGATGCCCGGAAAACGGTTTTTCCACCGCTCTCCGACCGAACCAGCGGCGCAACTCCACATCTCCCCCATAGATACGCCAATAATTATGCTTCCGATCACTTTTCCACCAGGCATACATCCAATTCCCGGCCACAGACCAGTTCTTCCCCAAACAGAACTCAACCCCGATGTCAGGTATCAAAACAGCGTCATAAAGCAAGTTTGTTTTCACCGCCATGCAAAACGGCCGTTTCTTTACCGGAGCTATGACGGTAACGGTATCACGGATGCACAACGTATCACGTGTATGTATATATACCGTATCTCTGACGGGATTTATCGGATCACTATCATAGCATATTTTCACCATCGACGAACGAAGTTTCGGAAAATGGAATTTATACAAATATGAGTATGGCCTCCCCCCTTTCAGTCTTTTCAGTTCTCCCCCCCAATAAGGGCTGTCCTGGTTTTCCAAACGTACGATCTTCTCCAACAAACGAAGGACATCCTCCCTCTCCGGAACATTCACATCCGCTCTCACCATCGTTATAAGTCCGTTCCAGTCACTTCCCGAAAAATGAAAATCCTTCTCCAATACCGGAATCTTTATATAAGGTGATATATACCGCCACAAAACCTCTGCTCGTTTTTCAGACAGCCTTCCATTCAACAGCCCCCCTCCTTCCGGGGAAGCTCCTCCTATTATTTGAATTTTCCTGATAAGACGGACGGAGTCGTTCAATGCGGAACAGATTTTAGCAAACCGCTCCATCTCGTTCCCATTGTCAAGTAAACATGTATCTATATTTACCTTTCCTTGATGAAAATAGATCCTTACCGAATCACGCTTCTCCTGAGCGGATATTTCTCCGCTTATACTCAACACGAGCACGAACAATACACATTTAATATAAAAAAAACATCTTTTCGTCATTTAATCATTTGTTAATATGACAATCCAAACCCAGGCTTTTACACCCCCTGAATTTCAACCGCTAAAGATATGCACTTATAAACCAACCTCCAAAGCAAAAAACAAGTATTTTAAACTTATAAATACTTAAAAAGACAACCACACAACAGCTACAACACTTACCACAGCAGCCAATCACGCTTACACAACAATTAAAAACACTTAACATCATAAAGAAAAGTACTTAAACATACAAAAAAAAAAAACAGTTATTTTTGCAGGAAACATTATACTTAATAACACTTAAAACAATAAAACACATGAAAATCAGCACAAAAGCCGCTACTTTTCTAAGTTCAATAAAAACTCAAACTTACGACAAAAAAGAAAGAGAAATGATAATAACGTATCAACAAAAACGTGTCTTTCATCTATCCCTGCTCATGCTGGCCTTATGCGCACCCATATACATATATTCAGTTCCATTTCCTAATGAACAGTTTTATTATATTAACAGCGTATTATTCCTGTTTATCATTATGTGCACTCTCGCTTATTTTAAAAAGAGAGTAAATCTGACCACGACCTTTTCCATTATACTGATAGCCATACATATCGAGATTTTTATCGAAATAATTTATTGCTCAATATGTAGCGGATATGAATATAGTTATCAAAGAGCATTGATAATGAGTAACATTAGTATCTCTCTCTTATTTACCATGCTTTCCATCTGTGCCTATATGAGTAATATCTCCATCCTATTGTCCTCCCTTACCATAGCTTCCTATACAATCTGCACACTTATCACCGACGAACCGTTCCTATACAGTTATCTGCCTTTGATCATCATCATATACACCATGATCCCCTTATTAGGAAGATCCTTACACAGTAATATCAGCAGCTTGCTAAAAAGTAGCAACTTGCTAAAAGAGGAAGAGGAAATGCTTTTGAAACGTCTCCAAATGAAAAAGGAAGAACTATTCGCGTTCGCCGAGTTGTTAAGCGAGAATAACCCGGAAGAAAAGACAAGCTCCCTGTTAAGCATAATAGGGGAACAATCCAAAGAAAATCTTTTTACAGCCCTTGCCGCATACCAGAAAAAGGAAAAAAGTAAACTTGATACAATCAGGAGAATATATCCCAATTTATCCCCGTCCGAATTAAACATCTGCCGTTTAATACTGCAAGACAAGACCGTCAGCCAAATATGCGAATTATTACATCGGAGTAGCGGAAACATAACCAGCCAACGAGCGAACATACGTGCCAAACTCGGACTGAAAAAAAGCGACAATTTAAAAGAAGCATTACAAGAACGCATGAGGCTGTATGAAGAAGAACACCGGCAAGAGGACTTTTCAGCCATGCGTTAGGGATTGCAGAGTAAAGCCCACAGCCTTTAGGCGAGGACTTGCAACGGAAAGCCTGACCGTCCCACAGGAACGCCCAAAAGAAAAAGAATCCCCCGAACATTCATCCGGGGGACATCCAAGCCGTCACATCAATTATAATACAGATTCAGATCATCCGTGCCAATCTCCTTTCCGTCCCGGAAAACAAGGCGTAAATCAATCCTCTCTCTGTTTTCATTGCCACAAAGATAGACATACCGGCCAACATACGCATCATACTTATCAATCAGTTCTAACGGTATGACCGGCATGGGAAAAGGATACACCTATATTGCATATAGCGGAAAATTTGTAAGATTACCCTGTACTTTATAAGGCAACATAGAAAATCTCTCCGCATGCAATTCCGGTCTTTTTCCCAGTAATGCTGTCAACGAATTGGCCCGGACATTCCCTTCGGCCTTCACTTCTATCGGCACCATTTGGGCATTACGTTGAATAACAAAATCCAACTCAAGACGCGAATTGTCTGTGTTATGGTAATAAATCGGTGACACGCCCTTACTTTTCATCTGCTGCAATACATACTGTTCAGTCATTCCTCCCTTGTATTCCTTAAATATGTCGTTTTTAATCAAGACTTGGGCCGGATCTGTCTTGACCATAGCACCCATAAGCCCCAAATCAACCATATAGAGTTTGAAAGCCGACAGGTCTTCATAAATATCAAGCGGAAGCTCCGGTTTGGTACATCGAGGCACTTTATACAACAACCCGGCATTTACAAGCCATTGAATGGCCATCTCAAAATCATTGGCTCTGGCACCTTTTCGCAAAGCTCCGTAAATGAATTTCTTGTTTTCTTTAAATAATTGGGAAGGAATGCTGTTCCATACCATTCGGACACGCGGAACCTGTTCTTTGGGCGCATGTTTTGAGAAGTCAAGATCATAGCCTTGCAAAATCTCCGACTGTATTCTTCTGACTTCCAGCAAGGAATCCGTTTCTACATATTTGAGTACAACTTCCGGCATACCACCTACATAATAATATTGCCGAAGGAGATCCGTATATTTGTCATGCAGGAGGCTTATCGTTTCAAAATCCCCACTCATAAGCAATTTACAAGCTTCTTCTTCTCCCTTGGCGACAAGAAACTCTTCAAAGTTCATAGGAAATATATTGATGACATTTACCTTCCCTACGGGATAAGACACATCCTGATGAAGGGATATCCCCAAAAGTGAACCTGCCACAGCTATATGATACTCCGGAACCTCCTCTTTAAAATACTTCAAAGATTCCAGTGCTTCCGGGATATCTTGTATCTCATCAAGGATAATAAGCGTATCACCCGGAGTAATGTCAACGGAAGTCATCGCACGCAGCCCCCGTAAAATTCTGTCAACATTGAAATCCTGAGAAAAAAGCTGGCGTGCAAGGTTATTCTTACGGCATACCACATAAGCCTCTTTTTTGTATTCAAGTTTGGCAAACTCATGGAGCAGCCATGTTTTCCCAACTTGTCGGGCACCATTTAAAATCAGAGGTTTTCTATCCTCACGGTTTTTCCATTCTATAAGTTGTTGCAAAACAAATCTTTTCATCTACAAACAGCATTTTTATACATGTAAAAACAGCGTATAATACATTTATCCGCACTTATTTAAAGCACAAATATACTAAAATAAACAGATAATAGAAGCAATCTTATACATTTTTCCGCACTTTAATCAACTCCAATGGAAAGCAGTAGCCAATTTAGGATTGCCTTCTCCACGCTCGATGGCCACCAGCGTATTGATGCCCACGCCCGCCAGTTCGGAGAAGTTCCAGCTGATTGACCTTCAAACTCTTCCTGCACTCTTTAATCATCTTTCCTAGCTCTTTCATATTCACAACACATTGTGATTTTAGTCAGTTTTCATCCTAGTTCAAAGAAAAAAACAGCCGATAAAGCAACTATAATCATTGTATTCATATAGATTAACATCATATATTCAAGTTAATCTATATATTTACATGGATTATTTGTATATTTGCAAAAAAGGAACAACCATGTGGAATGAAATGAGCAATCCAGCTGTGCTGATGAGAATCGGCCAGCGCATCAAAGAGACACGTATCAGGCAGCATATCACGCAGGAAGAACTGGCAACGGCTTCCGGTGTAAGCCCCTTGACCGTTGCGAACATCGAGAAGGGCAAATCGGTATCGCTGCTGTTGTTCATCAGCGTACTCCGCTCGCTCGGCCTGCTGGAGAACCTGGAGCAACTGGTACCGGAAATCCGGGTCAGCCCGATAGAGCTCAAAAAACTGCAAGGAAAGAAACGCTACCGTGTACGCCATTTAAAACAAGATAACCATGAATGATTTGATAGTAGATGTAAAGCTATGGGGAGAAAGCGTAGGCTCTCTCTATTGGGAAAAGGAAAGCAATGCCGCCTTGTTCGACTATGAACGGAAGTTCATCCGCTCCGGTCTTGACATTTCTCCCATCATCATGCCCATCAGCCAGTACAGGAACACCCCCTACCGGTTCCTTGAAAACCGTACCGACTGTTTCAAGGGGTTGCCCGGCCTGTTTGCCGATTCACTGCCGGACACTTTCGGAAACCAGATCATCAATGAATGGTTTGCCAGCAAGGGATTGTCCGGAGAAGAGATTACCCCTTTAGACAGGCTTTGCTATGTAGGCAAACGTGGCATGGGCGCACTGGAGTTTGAGCCGTCCTCGCCAATCAACGGCATGAACGAATCATCAGTGCTCCATATCGAGGAACTGACTGAGCTTGCCAAATCCGTATTCACGGACAGAATGGCTTTTCAGGTCCAACTGCGCCAGGAAGGAAGAAACATTCTGGATATACTGAAAGTGGGAACATCTGCCGGAGGTGCCAAGCCCAAGGCCATCATCGCCTACAACGATATTACCGGAGAGGTACGCTCCGGACAGGTAAAAGCTCCTGAAGGATTCGGGTATTGGCTGTTGAAATTTGATGGCGGCAAATACAGCGAACACACGCAGATAACGGACAATCCACAAGGAATAGGAAATATCGAATATGCCTATCACCGGATGGCAAAAGCCTGCGGTATCGATATGATGGAATGCCGGTTACTTCAGGAAAAAGAGTCATATCACTTTATGACACGACGTTTTGACCGTATGGAAGACGGAGAGAAGATCCATGTACAGACATTGGCCGGGCTTGCCCACTATGACCGTGACCAACGCCATTCATACGAAGAGATATTCCGTATCATGCGGCAGATGAACCTCCCTTATCCAGAGCAGGAGGAACTATACCGAAGAATGGTGTTCAACGTCATGAGCCGGAACCATGACGACCATAGCAAGAACTTATCTTTCCTGATGGATAGACAAGGGAAGTGGAAACTGGCCCCAGCATACGACCTCTGCTACTCATACACACCGGGCGGCAAATGGACGAACCGCCACCAGCTGTCACTCAACGGCAAACAAGACAATTTCACGATGGAAGATCTGCAAAAGGTAGGTGAGAACATGGGTATCCGGAAACACAAACAGATTATCGAAGAGATACAGGAAACCGTATCGCATTGGCATGAGACTGCCAAGGATTGCGGGGTCAAGCCGGAACACGCCGATTTTATCGGAGAAAACCTGCTCTTGTTCGGCAAGCAACTGCATACGATCCATATGCCGGACATTGCCAACGAACAAGAGCAGGCTTTCATGAAGGCTATGCGAAATGATGACTTCAATACCATTCTGAAACTGAAGATGAGAGGATATCAGCCATCGGAGAACACACTGAAAAGCCTCCAGCCGGATGTATCCGCCACCACCTTCATCGCTGCCGCCAAAATCTTCCAAATGGAAGGGATGCTAAAAAGCCTTCAGGACATAAAACCCGCGCAAAGCCCGATTACAGGCGGCAATAAACGTAGCATGGAATTGGGGGATTAGCACACAAACTACATCGCGCACAATTCAATATAACAGTAAATATATTAATTGTTATATATCATATTTTGATTTAACAATTAATATATTTACCTTTGTAAAATGACAACGAATCACATCACCCAAGCCATGGCCAATCCGGAAATCATAGTGGAACTGGGCAGACGATTTAAGGAATACAGGCTAACCTATAGGCTCACCCAAAAAGAGGCTGCCGAGAAAGCCGGTGTCAGCCTTATCACCTTACGCCAGTTTGAGAACGGGAAGGCCTATAACATCAATATGGGCAACTTTCTTGCCCTGTTACGAGTAGTGGACTGTCTGGAACAGATGGATGATCTGATGCCGGAAATACCTGTTTCAGCCTATACAATGGAACGAATAATGAATAAAAAGCCGAAAAGGATAAGACATGGAAAATAATGTTGTGAGTGTTATGTTATGGGGAGAAGAAGTCGGAAAGCTCTATTGGGACGAAAGAAACAAAAGAGCCGTCTTCAACTATCATCCGGATTTCATCAAGAAAGGAGTGGAAATCGCCCCACTGACCGCTTCTGTCAAAGGACCGGCGGCAAAGGGTATGCCCATACTCGGAAACAAAGAAAAGACTTATCAAGGTCTCCCACCGTTTTTGGCAGATTCATTGCCTGATCGGTGGGGTAACATGGTCTTCGACCAATGGGCGGCACAAAACCATATCCCCAAGCGCAAACTCACACCGGTAGATAAACTGTCTTTCATCGGGAAACGGGGAATGGGAGCCTTTGAGTTCATCCCGGCCACTCCTGGATTGGAATCCTCTTCCACTCTCCAGATAGAGAGTTTATACCAACTGGCACGCCGTATCTTTGAGGAACGGGAGGAAATATCCGTGCAAGATGACGAAGCACTGCAACTGCAAAGTATCTATGAGATAGGTACATCAGCCGGAGGGCAGCACCCGAAAGCCATCATCGCCATCAATGAAACGACACATGATATACGTTCCGGCCAAGTCCCTTTACCGGAGGGCTATACCTACTACATATTGAAGTTTGCAGAAGGGGACGATTTTCCGTTCACGCAAATGGAAATGGTATATTATGAGATGGCAAAGGAAGCCGGGATTACGATGATGCCTTCCCGACTCATTCAAATTGAGGGAAAACATCACTTCCTGACGGAGCGTTACGATAGGATAAACGGAGAGAAGATACATACACAGACACTTGCTGCCATGAATCCGGATGCAACGAGCTATGAGGATTTGTTTGAAGTCTGCCGAAAACTGAACATCCCGGCAAGCGAACAGTCCGAACTCTACCGTAGGACGGTATTCAATATCATGGGCGGCAATGTGGATGACCACATCAAGAATTTCTCTTTCCTGATGGAAAGAAACGGCACATGGCACATCACCCCAGCCTACGACATGACATTCACCACCAATTTGGACGGTGCGGCATACGAAAACGCACACTCCATGAGCATTGCAGGAAAAGATAACGACATCACGGAAGATGACCTGATGCAATTTGCCAAACAGAACGGAATAAAGAATGCGAAAAGGATAATCGAAGAAGTCAGCCTTGCCATCAGCCATTTTTACGATTATGCCACCAATCATCAAATCGATGACTATTGGAAAGACCGCATCGAAGAGCATCTTTCCGGTTTGGTATCTCCGATCATAGGGAAAACCATGAAACACTACCTGCCCACCATTGTCGAACCCTACGAGACAGAGGATGGCTTTTTGGTATCAGAAATCAACATCATCGAAAACACCCGGCATGATTTCCGTATCGAGGCCTTCATAAACGGAAAGCGACAGAAATACATTGCCGGGCGTAAAAGCGATTTGGCTGCTGAAGTCATTGCCAAAGGCAGAAACAAGATGCCCGTTGAGAACAAGAAAGAACTTGTGGAACGGTTGTTACTGCCTTTAGCTAGAAGATAAAAACAGACGAATAGCGACACTATTACATTAATAAAAAGTCTGTTCTTGTTCGGCAAGCAACTGCATACGATCCAAATCCGGACATTGCCAACGAACAAGAGGAGGCTTTCATGAAGGCTATGCGAAATGATGACTTCAATACCATTCTGGAACTGAAGATGAGAGGATATCAGCCATCGGAGAACACACTGAAAAGCCTCCAGCCGGATATATCCTCCACCACCTTCATCGCTGCTGTCAAAATCTTCCAAATGGAAGGGGTACTAAAAAGCCTTCAGGACATAAAGTCTGCGCAAAGCCCGATTACAAGCGGTAATAAACGTAACATGGAGCAAACAAATTTACTATTCAATTTTCAGTTTTTTTCTATTTCTATACTACTGTACGCCATAAAATAACGAAGAAACTTATTCCTATATCAATTCATAATCAATAACATACAATTCACCAAGAATATTAGGGAATGCTACAGTATCATATATCACCTGCCCTACTCCATTAAAATTACCCGGAGATATTACAGATGCTACAACACCATGATAAGCTGTGGGAGAAAAAGAAAGATCTGCTAATCCATTTATCCCAATAACATTTTTCTGTACACCAGCATTATTAACATTACAAAAAATTGCATAATGAATAGTTTGATGTAAATTTACAGCAGCATTAGGAAGATGCACAAAATATAATATATCTCCATTATTACATTTAGCTAAATCATGATAGGTATTTATTTTTTGTATCATACTTTCTAAAGAAGCTCCAAAAGGATTAACTGAAATTCTTTTTCCTGTTGCCTGTTCTATAATTCCTCTAACTAAATTAGCACACCCTCCACCATTTGTAGGTAAATTAACATTCAAATTCTGAGTATTAGTAATAAATTGTGTAATCAATTGTCTATCATTTATACTTATAGCCATATATTATAACTCATGTTCTCCTACTCTCTCAAAGGCTTTTCGGAACCTGCCTATAAAAACTGTCTCTGTAAGCTTACCCCACAAATCTACCCTATAATCCCCAAACCGCTATCATCCCTTTTCTGAATGCCATGGAATTTTTTCCGAATACATAAGTTAGAAGATGAAAAAAGATTGTATTCAAAGTTTTTGGTTCTTTTTTGAAAAAAGAACCGCTGGCCAAAAATCCAACGGTTACTTTACTTTCGGAAAAATATGCAATGAAGTTTATAGGCCGAATGAGGAACGCAGCTTCTTCATGGCATTCTCCACATCAAAGAAAGACACATCCATAAGATCTTCTCCCCATGCTTCCGGAAAGTCAAGAATGGAACGTCCGTTATTAAGAACCGCATCACGGATGGCTTTCATCACATTCTGCCGAGTCGGTTCCAGCTTGAAGAAAAGGCAATGCCTGACTGCCATTGTAAGGGTATCATCATCTATAAAGAAACGGATGGTGACGGTCATGTGTACCTGCGTCCGTTTCTCCAGTTTCTTCTTTTTAGTTTCCAGTTTGGCCAACCGGGAAACATAGAATGAAGGGATATGTTTCCCGGATTCAACGCAAGTCTTCATCGCTTCATGTATTTCAGCGATGCCGTCACGTATATCCGTCAAGTCGGTGCAGTTGGATGCAACCGTATAAGCCGATAACTTTTTCATCTCAAAAGCCGTTTTTATATGGCAAAAGCCCTGTTTGTGAAACTTATAATATATGAATCTCCTTATCACCTACCTTCTCGTCCGATACGACCAATACCTCGTACTTCATCCTCTTGTAATTATAGACTACGGCAAGCGTATTAAAGCCACCGTTATCATACCGCCTGTCATAAACGGTATGTACATACTCATACATCGCATTCCCCATCATGAACTTTACGGAAACATCCGTAAAGTAAAATGCCACCGCATAAGCCAGCGTTTTCTTTTTATCAACCTTTTTTGTTTTCATAACCATTTGTCCTTTATTGTTTTCTGATAAAATATTCAATGGCCGAATGAACCAATATATAATGTGTGGGTGTCTGCCTGCACTGTTCCGCATAAGGATTATAGAACTGGAGAGCCAGCGCATGGTATAATTCCGGCAATTCCCGCTTGATTCTCGCCGTAAGCAGCCGATAGGAGCATTTTCTACCGTACTTCATCAGCTCACGCCATTTGTCCTGTGTTATTTCCGTGCAATTCGTCTCGTAAACCATAACTTCCGTTTTTAAGTTCAATATTCCGGTTGGAAAGCGGAAAGGGGTTGTTCCCTCTCCGTTTATTCTCTAATCAATTCAGGCAAGCTTTTACCGTTATACCGGTTTTCAGTCCTTTATCCAGCTGCACGGTCAACCCACGAACATTCACCTCTTGAATTTGAGAAAGAAGCACATAACCCCATTCCCATTCTTGAATATGGCAATAACCGAAAAAAAGCCAGTCACCGTCTTCCTGCTGTTCGGCTTCCGTTACCAACCATACCACCGAAGAAAAAGGAAGGAAAAACCTTGCGATGACTTCCGCATTAAGCCCCTGCCCCTCTTTTGAGTACAAAGGGTTGGCTTCAAACACATTCTTTAGTTGTTCCGTCACTGTAATCATATGTCACATTTTTAAAGGGTTAAACTTCTAATTTTATGCTTCAGCTAGATTTAAAGACCTTTTTTTAAAACCCCTTTCCGGGATGACCTTTTCTTTCTGCCGACTTTTTTTTTGAGCTTTCATGCCCCATCTGAGTTTATAAGCCTTTTTTTTACGGCACACAACAAGAAGGAAGGAGGGATTGAGAAAAGTTTTGGACGACAAAAAATGTTGGGGACAGCGAAGCCGTCCGGCGTTATTTTTTTCGGTACAAAGGGCGAAGACCGGAACTCTTTCGTATCCATCCACCGAAATAAATTTGCCGTTCAAAAACAAAGGCTCTCAGACGGGGCTATGAAAAAACGTACATTAGGGGAGGCAGAAAACAAGGAAAAGGGCAGTACGGAAATAAAAGAAGAATAAAATCCAACATTATTCACATTGATATATAATAGCCAAGTATTTCGCCATATCAATATAAATCCAACTATAATCAAAATCAAACAGTTATCTAATTTATTGGTTATTAAACATATAATACGCCAAAACATTTATTTTGGAGAATATAATATTAATTAAACAAAAAAATGTAAGCATTCGATAAACTCCCCCTTTCATTCTAAAAATGTGATATTACTTTTGTAATCAAAGTAAAAAAGCTCAATTGTTATGTCACATCAATGGACCATGGAAGATTTTGAATCTATTTATTCCCGTTTCAAGTCGAGCGGACTGTCAGTTATGGATTTTTGTTCGAATGAATGTATTCGTCCCAAACGTTTCTACGAGTGGCGTTCCAAGCTGTTGCGCAAAGGCGGCTTTATCCCGGTAAAGGTAAACAGTAAGGGCCAGGTCAGTCTTCCCCATAAGGAGAAATCCCTGCTGTCTGCCCCTCCGGTCAGCCCGTCGCCAATTCCCCAGCCGCTATGTGAGATCTCCTATCCCAATGGCGTTACAGTCCGCTTGAACAGCCCTTTGTCACCGGAGGTATTGCAAACCCTGATATTTTTGAATTCAAACCGTTAGCCTATGTTTTCTTTGAATGAATCCAACAGATATTATCTTTACCCGTATCCGACAGACATGCGTAAGAGTTTTTATACGCTTAGCGGCATCGTGACCAACCAGATGGGAAAGAATGTACGGGACGGTGACGCTTTCATTTTTATCAATGCGAATTGTACCTGTATGAAAATCCTCCAATACCTGCACTATCATCCTCTATCAAACAGGGTTGAGATAACGCTTGGGATAACCAATCCTCCCAGTGGCAGGATTGTAAAAAGACTACTGGCCGATGCCGTAACCAAAGGAATGATAGAAGTACTCTAACAATAGTAGTGCCACTATTTTATAAGCAGCACTGCAATTGTTCCTTACCCCAGCAAATGCACCTCCTGTAACCTCACCAACCCCAAATACATCTTCAAGAACACCTCCTGATACACCTTCAGATCCGGGAAATAGACGAAAGACTTCCGGGCAAAAGAGAGGCACGTGAATGGCCGTTCATTCGGAACCTCCATTTCCGGATAGCGTTTCTTCGCCTGGTCAACCGCCATCTTGTTCAGTGAAGCCACGAAGTTAGCCTGGCGTATCGGATTCCATTTCGGGGTTTCAAGAATCACCATCCCATCTTTCCGCTCAGGAATAACCAAATATTCATCCTGCACGTTACGGACGTAATAGCACACAAAAGACAAGGCCTCATAGACATTATCCCCTACATGAATACCGATAACCCGTTCTTCAACCGGTGTACCGGCAAAGCATTCCGCAATCTGTTTCATGGCATACCCATGCAACAAGGCAGCATCAGAAGCCAACAGATAAGCCGGTGCGGTACGCTCTCCTCCCTTATCGATGGCAGCAAAGACAGAAGGACTCCAACAGAGATGGATGAGCTTTCCTTTTTCTTTCTCACGAAGGGAAGCGACACATAAACGGTTATCAAAGACCAAACGGGCTTCTTTCGTTTCCGGATGGAACTGGAACACGTTCCGTACCCTGTCCGGCTTATGGATATCCATCATCAGATAGCCCTGCCAACCGGACACGTGCTTTGTCTTCAAGACGGTTTCGCTTTCCTCCACATCGAAAAGATAAGACAAGAGCTTTTCTCGCTTACAACATACGAAGAGAGAAAGCTCGTCCTGTTCTTTCATCTGCTGCATATCCAAGGAAAGAACAAAAGCCAATTGCCAAGGAGTAAGCTCGGAAAAGCCATGTAATTCAATACAAGACAACGCATCCTTCTCCGGTGAGTAAACGACATATCCCCGGCCACCTATCTCATATCTCAACATGAAATCCCCCTGTTCAGTGGGATGATAATTCTGTAAAACGGTCTGATAATTCATAAAGCAAATATATTAAGTTAGTATTCATCATAATGAGAAATCGGGACCACTCTTGCGTTTCCGTTTCTTTTTGGACGGTATGAGATCATCCTCTTGCGACTTCTTCCCGCTGCCGGTAATGTCAAGTTCCGGAATGGCCATAACTCCCCCACCCTGCATATAGAAAGCCTCACGATCCACCCGCTCACGGAACTCCCCTACCCTATCGATATGTGGCGAGAGACCGACAGCCACACCATCGAAATGCTTCTGGATATTCTGATAAGTGAGCTTACGGGAAAGATCCGCACCTTTAAAGACATGAGCATTTTCCACGTTTTCCATATAAAAGGAAATCCCGTATGCGCCTTTGCTGTTTACATGTTCCGTCACACGGATCGATTCTTCCGCCAACCTTTTCTTAAAATCCTCATAGCCTAAAGAAGCGTTCAATGCCTTAAACACATGGTCATAGAGATAATGCTTCTGTTCATCGGCGCTCATGCCCCGGCCATCAAAACGAATATTACCAAAACGATATTTCTGAGGAAGTGAAACGTCCTTCAGGTAAAAGCCTGAATCCTTGATGCCATAGACATAATAGGATTTGTCCTTCTTGGTGACCAGACGCATATACAATCCTTCTTGTTCCAGGTTCCTTCGGAAATCGGATGTACTTTCGGAAAAAGAGTAGATGCGGTCAAGCTGTTGTAACAGTTCATCCTTGAACAAGGGGTTGAAAAAACCTCCTTTTTCCAGCAATGCGAAAAGGTTGTCATAGCTTTCATCCCCCAATAGGACACGCCATTCTTCATTGGCCAATTTTATTTCTTGCAAGGGTTTATTCAAAGACCGGTATGTATCGGATTGTTCCAGGACAGCCGATACCTTATCCTTGTAATTATAACTACGCATGGCTTTCTTCAAGGCCGCATCGAAATAATAGTTACGGTATTGCGCCTCTCCCAACGTGGTTCTCTTGCCTCCTTCCCTTTCCAAAGGCAACAGACCGTACTTCTGCTCCAGTTCCCTTGAGATCTTTTCGGAACGGCTGTAATTATTTCCGGAAGGAATGCTTTTGCCTTCTTCATCAATTGTGGTCAGCAGCACATGCACATGGCTGTGTGCCTTGTCGGTATTTAGGACAACGGCATAACAGGACTTTCCGTACCCCATCCTCTCGATATATTCCCCGGCAAGAGAAAGCCACTGTTCATCGGAAAGGCTTTCTCCCGGATAGAGGCTCAGAATAAATTCCGCATAAGGTAGTTTCACCCGGTCATTCAACTGGGAGATAAGTTTCATGTAGGCTGGCATGGCGGCCAGTTCGTCACCAGTGGAGGTGTAAAGCACTTTTCCGTTTCCTTCCTTGACCTTGGAAAGCTGGTATTCAATTTTCCGGCTCATGGACAGGTGGGATGAGAAAGAAGGTTGTATCTCGGCTATCATAACAATTTCCGGTTAATGGTTTCTACATCCGAAAGGTATTGGTTAATCCGATCCAATGAATACAATATATTTTCATCGGACGGAAGCGTATTGATATGTTTGGCAAGCTGGTTGATATTGGCTCCTATTTTACGAAGTTCATATATCATTTGCACATCGGTTTTCGATATGCTTCTGCCTTTCAAGGCAGACTCTCTGATAAAGGAAGAAAGGGATTTTCCCTCTTCCTTTGAACGTTGAAGAAGCTGTTCTTTCTCGGCTTCCGTCAAGCGGATCTTTATACTTATATCTCGATTCTCTTTCATATATACAGAGTATGTGAGTGTAACGAACATTGGTCGGCAGCTCGGCTGTCGCAAGGTTTTTTGTACCCACAAAAACATACCTTGCATTAGCAAAGATATACAATAATACTCAGCTGTGAAACAAAACCAGACAAAAGTCTTGATTTCTTAATCCAGATTAACCGCTCACTTTGTTACAAAGTAACTACGCACATTGTAACAGGCGAACGGAAAGCCATTAGTTACAAAATACATAATTACTAATTATATTATTACAAAGTATGAACATACATACTTAATTATAAGATTAAGTATGTACATATTTATATTTATATTTATATATGTAATTACTTATACAATTAAGTAAAAAAGTGTATAATAAATTAATTATAAAAGTATGCAATTATTTAATTTATTATTTATATATTTGCGCACATACTTAAAAACGTACATTATGGGACAAATATTACCAGGAGTAGTCGTAGCTTTTGAGAATCCCAAGGGCGGGGTAGGGAAGTCTACGCTGACAGCTTTGTTTGCAGGTTATATTCATTCGCAGTCAAACGAAGAGGGGGGCTTATCCATTGCCGTGGTGGATATCGACGACATGCAGAACACTATCGGAAAATTACGTGAGGACGAAGCCGAGGACGGAATCATGAAAAAGGAAGAAGAATATGAGGTTATCAATATCTCTTCCTCAGAGTTCATCAACCAACTGGATTTCCTTCAGGACAATTACGACATTATACTTGTCGATTTTCCGGGTAACCTGAAACAAAACGGTGTAGTTGAAACGCTGCACTTCGTTGACGTGATCATCATTCCCTTCGAACCGAACCAGACCGATTTAAGACCTACATTGACCTTTTACTATAACATCTATGAAGGGATTATCGAAAGCCGTCGAAAGATTGGTAAAAAGACTACCGTGCGTGGTGTTATGAACCGTGTTCTTCCGAATGTGCTGGAGTTCAAAGAAATTTTGAAAAATAAAAAAACCTTGCCTTTCGAGTTGATGCAAAACTACATCAAGGATTCAAGGGTTGACTATCAACGCAATTTAAGTACGCTGAGTAAAGCGTACCATCATCCCTGTGATGCTTTCTGTGAAGAGGTATTGGAATTAATCTGTAACCATATAGGAGAATAAAGCTATGGCAACCAACAAAGAAAGGACATCATCAGCCGCCATGAGAAAACTCTTGCTGCAAAGCGCCAGTAAGAAAGAGCAGGAAATCCAGCAGATCGGAAGTGTTGCGGAAAGCACTATCCCCCAACCTGCGATTGAGCACCCCATCCATGAAGAGGTGAAAGAATCGGCTCCAGTCAAAGAAACCGTCCAAGAACCTCAGCCGGAACAAATGGAAAAGCCGGAATCCAAACCTTCCGTGCAGTCTTCTCCAAAAACAGAAGAAAGCAAAGTCTGCGGAAAAAAATTCTCGGAATATCTGGAAGAGCGAAAATTAAAGAACACCGAAGTAATCCGGATATCCAGCGAAACCCACAGAAAGCTGAAGCAGATTGCTATGGCCACTGGATTAGGAATGCACAACATCGCAAACAACATTCTTGAAGACATATTGACCAGCCATAACAAGGAGATTCAAGCGATACTGAAGAAGTATATGAGCATCTGATTCTACTTTCGGAAAAATATATACGCCTGTTCGACTGCATCCGTCGGGCAGGCGTTATTTTTGCACACCGTTTTAGTGAAGGCCGGCATTGAACCGGGACACTTTTACACAACTGCGGAAAAATCCCTTTGCCTATTATCCTGGACAATATGTTAAAGAATTCAAACCTCTACTTGTTTCCACCTCAAAATTTTTTCCGAAAGTAAGAATACGGTAACAAAATCATTTCTTCGTTTTATTTAGGTTTTTAGGGATTTAAGTATTTGTGGGACACTTTTACACAACTAATAAGGGAGGTTTTCCGTATAATCAACTATATTATTGCAAGTTAGCACTTACTGGCATCTTCTCGTAACCGGGACACTTCTGCACAACTAACCGACTATTCGGGACACTTCTGCACAACTGAACAGGAAAGTCGGGATACTTTTACACAACTAGAATCTGCATTCGGGACACTTTTACACAACTAAATCAGGAATCCGGGACACTTCTGCACAACTAAACCGGCCATTCGGGACACTTTTACACAACTGGGGGATCGGAAACAGCCGTAGTCGGGACACTTTTACACAACTAAATCAAGAAACAGCACGAAAAAAATGCTTTGGAATCTTCATTTATAGGGAGTTAGATTCACTATCTCCGTAAAAAAACGTATCTTTGCATCAGTAAACAACAAGTGTCCGCCTATGAAGGAAAGTAATACACAAAAAGAGTTGAGCAGAGTCCCCAGGACTCTCAGCGAGTCTTCCAACACGAAAGTATTGGAAGTTCTATTTGATGCAGGCGGCACTGTCATGTCTGACATTATCATTTACGTGGCATCTTCACAAATGAAAGATCTGTTCGGCGACTGCTGGTTCTCCATCAACGATTTTTGTGAGGTCATGGGGTATGAACGAACCAAGTTGCAACGAAAACTGACCGAGAAGCAGCTTGATTTCCTGTTCAGCAACCAACGTCCGGTATATATCACCGAACAGAACGGCCAAAAGATAGAGCATCCGATAGAGAACACCTTTGAAGCGGCGTTATACCGTTTAGGGACATCCAACCTCAGTGTAGCATACGCCATGAACGGCAAGACGCAATATAAGTTCATTCAAATACTGGACCGCTTTGAGATAAAGGATAACTTCGGCACGAAAAAGCGCACCAAGCGGAATTACAACGTGCATCTGAGCAAAGATCTGATGAATACTTTGCTTACCGAATACAATCTGCTGGAACTGAAAGACTACCGTAACCTGCCCAACCGCAAAGGCTACCGCAAGTTTTATCTGAACCTGGCGAAAATGATTTACCTGATCAAGTATAAGATTGACCAAGGACAAGCACCTTATTTCACCGTTACGGTTGACCAACTTGCCAAGGAATTTGATGTAACGGTAAAGGACAACCATGACCGGAAGAAGAAGGTGACCAGCATCTTAAACGGTATCAACAAAAAGCTGGAGAGAACCAAATTCCAATACCAGTACATCAAAGGAAAAGGGGAGAAGTGGCCCTACACCGTACAGTTTTTCTTTGACCAGGAAACATTGGAATATTTCGACGAAAAGATAAAGGCGATACTGACCTCGCAATATCACGATGCGCTTAAATCATGCTTCTTGTTAAACAAGAAAGGCATTCCCGTGAGCAGACATTATCAATATAAGGATTTCTTTAAATTGGGAACCGGCGAATATTATCATGAATTTACCGCATGGCTTTATTCTGAAGAGGACAAGGAGATTAAGGAGAACATCTACCGGGATATCTATATAAAGGTAGTAGGCATTCGTCCAGAAGACCTTGCCGTCAACTTAAATCCCTAAAAGTTGGAACAAAAACCATAAAATAGTATCTTTGCAGCGGATTGTCAGAAAATTGGCAGCCCGCTTTTTACATACGTCCGTCTGTCTAACAAAAGAGTGGCATCTATCGTTAAGGAATTAACAACAACAGGCGCATGCCTGTACCAGTATGAAACTGGTACGGGGCGTGCCTTTGTTGTTGGAACGCCACGTCCATGTTAGAGGGTACGTTTCCGTACCCTTATATAAACATAAAACAAATTCAATGGTTCAAACAATTGCCACCCTGATAGATGAGACGCTCATGGTAATGGGCGCCCATCTTCACGTGCGGATGACAGACGAAGAAAAGGCGTATCTTGATGCTCATTTCGAGCTTATCCATATCAAAAAGGGAGAACACCTCGTCACCAGGGGCGAGGAAGTATGCTACCTCTATTATCTGGAATCCGGCATCGTCCGGTTATGGTTTCCGGACAAAGAGAATAGAGAGATTTCAGCACGGTTTATCCAAGCCAAAGAGTTCATCAATTTTTTCCTTTCACATGAAGAACACCATGCCCACTACAATATCAAGGCATTGGAGCCATGCAAGATCTGGAGATTGCCCAAAAAAGATCTTCATCAGCTATATGAGTTATCCATCAATTTCAACAAGCTGGCCAGAATACATTTGGTAAGATCCATCAACCGCAAAATAATAAGGGAAGAGGAGTTTTACACACTGGATGCCGAAGCGCGTTACAAAGCGCTTTTGGCCAATGAAAAATGGCTGTTACGTTCAATACCCTTAAAAGACATAGCAAGTTATATCGGCATCACGCCACAAGCATTGAGCAACATCCGAAAGCGCATATAAACCAAACCCTATAAGCCGGGCAGGACAGTTTTACACAACTAATCCTATCCGGCTTTTTTCTGTAGAATTATTCCACACCTGCCGGTTTACGGCACATGTATTTTTTAATGCACATTAAATAAACACGAAAGGCCCTTTAAAAGCCCTTCATAAAATTTGTCCTCCCGTATATAATCTATATGTTTGGAGCGAAAACAACGCGATAAGCACCTTGATTCGGTTCTGCCGACAGGAATCCGCGTAAATTGGAAACACCGTATGAGACAAATAGAAAAATATATAACATTAATAACCTAAAGAGTAATTCCCATGGAACACATCAGACTGACTGCTATCAGCCTTAGCCTGCTGTTATGCACCGTAAGCGCTTTTGCGCAACGCCATTATGAGAACATCCCGGCACTTGAATTGAACTACGGCACTAACCTGTTCGGCAATGCAGGCAACTATTACAACCTGTCCTTTTCCAGATACATCAACCGGACAAGCTATTGGAAAGCCGGGTTTAGCTATTTTGAGAAACCTTACGAATATACAGCCAACCTACCGCAAGTCTCTACCTTGAACCCGGAAGAAACGATTCCCGAAACGATACATGACAAGGGTAAGGACTTTTTTGTGGACGGCGGTTATTACAGAACCCTGGCCTGCAACCTGAAATCCGTTTACTGGGGCATCGGCCTGGGAGGATTCATCGGTACAGAATACGTCCGCCACCCCGATAAGGAATACAACTTCATCATCGGCCCGAAACTGGAAACGGAACTGGAAGTATTCATCCTGCCCCGAACGGCATTGCTTGCCCGCATACAACAACATTGGAATCCCCTATCCATTGACAAGTGGAACACTGTCTGGAACGTAGGAATAAAGATACTGCTCTACTAACCGACAAATCATATCACCATGCTTATTATCATATTGTTAGCCGATACAAATGTATCCGGCCTGATCTCCTTATACCGTGAAATAGGCGCCATGCTGATAGGGGTAGGCTTTCTATGTGCCGGACTAGCGGTACTTAAAAAGCTGATAAGCAACCACGAGCGCACCAAAGAGGCCATCATCACCTATATCACGGCATTGGTCACTTGGCTCATTATCTGGCAACTCTTATGAACGTAGTGGATTTGATACTGGTTGCCATACTCGCCTGTGTCACGCTTCACTTTTACTTTCGGAAAAAGAAGAAAGCACTTTCTTCCGGAAAGGAGAAAGAGAAGCCGATAAGGGAGGCGGTGCGCAAGGAAGGGCAGGAGAGAGCCTGTCCGGTCATCTGCGTGGTATTTCAGCCTGAGCTGGAAGAAGAGGAATTGGCTGCCGAGATAGCCGATATGTACCTGCATGGAAGAGCCTACTACTACTCAGGCAAACCACTGCCGGAACAGCCGAAAGAAGAGCCCATATCCATCAAGTATAAGGATGTGCAATGGGAGAGACTGAAAACGATTCATGTTTAATTAAAAAATAGGAACAAAATGAAAGCAATCGAAAATGTAAGAGAAAAAGCGAACCAAGTCATTAACCGCTATGGAAAGGTTATCTTCACCTTTCTCATATTCTTCACGCTGTTGGGAACGGCACAAGTGGCGGAGGCACAAAGCGGCCTGAAGATTAACAGCCTATCCGAAGTGACAGACAAAGCCAAAGAGGGTGCGGACACCATTCTGGACGTAGCCAAATACATTTTGGCGGCGGTACTCGGCATCGCTCTGGTCTTTGTCATCTATTCGCTTGCCACGAACAATCCCCATGCCAAGGAATACCTGCTCGGCTGGATCATCGCCGTGGTAGTCATCATGGTAGCCTTCCTGATTATCTAAAAACGAAGAGCCATGAGAACCATGCGTAAAATCAACAAGCCGATCAAGTTCTTCGGTCTGTCATCGGGACAGTTCGCCATCTTCATGCTGCTGACGGCCATCATCATCATCGTGAGCATATTCAAGCAGCTGCACCCGATACTCATCATCGGAATCATTTCCGCCATTCTGTTTCTATCCGGTCTGCTGTTCCAAACCTTGAAAAAGGAACACAAGGCCGGTAACCCGGACTACCTGACCGGCCTCCGGATCAAGAACGCCACCCCCCGGCAGATAACGGACAAACGGCAGATTTTCAAATTCATCCTAAAACAGCAACCATGATAGGAATCATCATACTCATATCCCTGCTAATCTGTGCGCTGTGCCTGCTGATTGCTCTGCTGTATATCCGGCAGACAGAGATAGAGGTGAAGGACAAATCCGTGGATCTGGAAAGTGTCTTGCCTATCCAGACCATCACGGAGAACGCCGTCATCAACGGGAACGGTGACATCACCGTCGGCTACCGGCTGCTTCTGCCCGAAGTGTTCACCTTGTCGGAAAGCGAGGCGCAATACATCCATGAGCGGTTGGAGGCTCTTTTGAAGCTGCTTCCGGCAGGCACGGTCATCCATCAGCAGAATTTCTACTATACGGGGCGATACCATCATGCAGAATACTCTTCCAATGCCCTGATAGCGGAGAACAACCGTCATTTCAACGGCAAGGAGATACTGAACAGTTACACCAACCTGTATGTGACGTTCACGAACGGCAGCCGAAACGGTAAGATACGCAAAAGCGCATCGGGCACCTCGCTGATGCGAAAGCTGCACTACCCGTTCAAGCAACCTTATAAGGAATATCAGCAACGGCTGACAGAAATGGAAGCCTTTCTGATGAACTTTGAGAACGGTTTGTCGTCCATCCAGCAGTTTGAGATACGCAAGATGGATGATACGGAACTGAACAACGCCATCTACGACTACGTCAACCTCTCTTACGAGACACCGGAAAACGATGCCACGCAGAAGAGCGTCAACCCTATGGCTGTCAGTGAAAGCGGAAGCATGAAAATAGGGCAGCAGCACGTTTCCATCCTTTCGCTGACCAACGAAGGCGAGCATCTTCAGGAACTGGCCGTGCCGCACACCGGCAAGTCGAAGGCATACGGGGGAAACATAGAGATACCGGACAGCATACGGAGCAAATGCTCGATGCTGTACCCCGTAGGACTTGGCCTGCCGTTCAACCACATCGTAAACATCGTGATAGAGATAACCGATCCAGATGCCACCGTAACGGCCATCGGTGCGGAGAAAGACGCGCTGAACTACATCACCAACTTCTACCCTCCGGCGGCAGAGAAGCAACGCGAGCAGGCAGCCTTCTGCGATGAGATTACCCAGTTCGACTACCAGACCGCCTATACCGCCTTCAATGTCGTGCTGAACGATACAGACCGCACCTCGCTCATGCGGAAAACCGCACTGGTACAGCAAGGCTTCAGCTTTATGAACCAAAGTTCGTGCTATGTGGAGAACGCCGAGCTGTGCAACCTGTTCTTCTGCAACATACCCGGCAATGCCAGGGCCAATTACCGGGGCTTCGTCAACACGACCAAGCAGGCCATCTGCTATCTGCAAAAAGAGGGGATGTACCTTTCGGACGAGAAAGGGCATATCTACCATGACCGTTTCGGTACTCCCGCCAAGATAAACCTCTGGGATTATCCGGCGCTGAACAACAAGAACCGCATCGTTATCGGCCCGTCCGGTTCCGGTAAATCTTTCTGGCTGAACAATTACATCCTGCAAAGCTATGAGCTGGGCCGGGATGTGATGATCATTGACATCGGCGGCTCTTACCGCTCGATGATAGCCTTGAACCGGGGCAAATACTTCGACTCTACCGAGCAGAAGAAATTTGCGTTCAACCCCTTCTTGTGTGACCGTGACAAGAACGGCAAATACCTGTACATCGACACCACGGATGCCGAGTCTGCCGATGACCAGATAAAGACCATCGTCGCCATTATCAGCTACATTTGGAAGGTACGTGAACCCATGCTGCCTGCCGAAAACGCCATTCTCAGGAAATCCGTCATCGGATTTTACGACTATGTGAACAATTCTTCAATAGGAGAGAAGCATGAGCGTATCTTCCCGACGCTGATAACTTACCGGGCTTATCTGAAGGAAGTGTTCAGCAAACGGATGACCGAGTTTGAGAAACAGAAATTCGAGATAGAGGAGCTGTTGCTTTTACTGGAACCCTATACGGACGGAGAGCTGTCATTCCTGCTGAACGCTACCGAGAACGTGGATATCGTGCATGACCGGCTGATAGCCTTCGATATGGAAGATGCCTCTAAGAAAGAGTACTTTCCACTCGTTGCCATCATCACCCTGCAAATGATCGTGGATAAAATCAAGAAACGCCAGGGGTTTGCCAAAGAGCTAATCATCGACGAAGCACTCGACTTCCTGCAAGACGAGAAATTCGGAGACTTCATCGCCTACCTGTACCGAACCTTCCGTAAAAAGGAGGGAAGCATCACGCTGGCCGCACAGAACATCCTGTTTTTGAAAAACATGCCGTCCAGTATCAAGGACTCCATCATCATCAACTGCGCGACCAAGATTATCCTCGACCATTCAGAACACCGGCAGAACCTGCCGGAAGTGAAAGCCGTGCTTTCCATCACGGACGAAGAGGCCTATATGATCGAGTCGTTGCAGCGCACGGAACGCTGGAGAGAGTTTTTCATCAAGATGTCGAACGATGCCTTCATCTTCCGCAACGAGGTGTCCGACTTCGCCGCCGTAGCCTTCGATTCGCGCCAGGCGACAGTAGTACGACTGAAGCAGTTGTTCAACGAAAGCGGCTCGACCTATACGGCCATCAACCGCTATCTGGAGGAAAGGAGGAAAAAGTATGGATGACGCCACCCAAGGGCTGACCGCCCTTCTAGGCTGGTCAACCGACTTCAACGGCAGCGCATACAATCTTGCCGGAAGCATTGCCGCCGCACTTTTGGGCGTTGCGCTCATTTTCGTGGTATGGGCACTCGCCACGAAAAAGGAAAATGCCAAGAGCTATCTGACAGCCTGGCTGGTATGTGTCATATTCACCCTATTATTCATCACCAACAAATAACCGTCATGAAAAGAATCATTCTCATACTCGGACTTGCCGCCTCGATAGGGCTGATGGGAACCGGCAGTGTTCATGCCCAGTTCGTCGTGCATGATCCCGGCCACACCCTGCTGAACTCAACGGAATGGATCGCCAATGTCAAGAAATGGGTTACACAAATCAATGAAATGATCGATGCCCAGGAACTGCGGCTCGGCCTGCAAAAGATCGACCAGTTGAAGGAACTCAAATCATTGAAAGAGCTTGCCGACCTGCTGGACGACGTAGCCTGCCTGAGCAGCGACTACAGCTTTTACCTGAACGTAGGATCGAATTACCACTGCCTGAAATTTCTCAACTTTCAGCGTGTGACCGTCAATCTGAGCCTGAGTACCGACCTGCTGTTCAAGGTGGCCACCGTGACCAGTTACTTCTCGATGAACTCGGAAGGGCGCATGTCCTTTATCGAGCAGGTGAAGGAATCGGTGGAAAAAGCCGCCGAAGAGATGCGTGAGTTTAACGAATCCGTGCGTTCCACGGTCATTTACAAATCCATGAAGGGGCATAACCGGAAGACCTATTACCAGGGACGGTTGGCCGCTTTCACACGACACACCAATTAAAGCGTTATGAATCAAGATAATTTTCTCTGGGGACTTCAGATCACGGACGGTCTGACGATGGAACTCGTTTCGCAAATGACAGTCATCGCCTTCGGTGTTGGTGTCATCTGCTTTATCTGCAACCTAGCATACAACTATCTCTATCACGGAGCCAGCCAGCTGTTAAGCCCGAATGAGGACAAATTTCCCGACATGATGGAAATCGCCCGTTGCCTGGTACTGTTCTTCTGCCTAAGCATATACACCCCCATCGCCCAAACCATCGTAGGCACGATGGAAGTAATCAACGAAGCCACCTCGCTGACCTCCGAGCGTGCGCAGGAATTTGCCCAGTTCATGGCACAATCAGCCATCGAACAAGGAGAGATGATTGCCGAATACGACAAACACAGCCTCCAGTCGGAGGTAGCAGCCGGAGAAGACAGCACCGGCGCCATGCAGCACGAACTGGATAAAAAGATGGAAGAGGACGAAATGACCGGTGTACGCTCCAGCGTGGAGAAGATTGTGCAGCTGCTCAACCCCGCCAACCTCGCCACCCTTGTGCTTCATGGCATTTCCGCCCTATTGGTAGGAATCATACAAGTAGTCATCTTGGGTATCGGCGTGGTCATTGTCAAGCTACTGGTCATTCTCGGCCCGTTTGTCTTTGCCGTAAGCATGTTGCCGGTCTTTCAGAAACAGTTGAGTATCTGGTTCGGTACGCTCTGCTCCGCCTGTATGGTATTCACCGTCATCAATATTCTGAACCAAATCATATGGCAGACCTTCAAGGCCATCTATACGGAAAGTGCCGACATGGTGGACGCAGCTACGCAGCAGATACAATATTTAGGAATGGATCTCGCCCTGATTGGTGCTTATTGCAGCTGTTTCTGGCTATCCTCCAAAATCGTAGGACACAGCGATGCCGGGAAAATCATTTCGAAAACCGTGTCAATCGTCACCACGGCGGCCACCATCGCCCTGATGGGAGGCGCAGCGGCAGGCGGCAAGCTGACCAACGTAGGCGGTGCCGCCTCTATCGGGGCAAGTTTCATAAACGACAACAATAAAAAATAGAACTATGAATCTGATGAAATTCAAAGGAGCAGATGATGCGGTCAAGCTGACTATCCGGCTTTCAGCCGGGTACTGCATCATTCTGACTATCGCTTTTGCCAGCAGTATCATCTTCCTTATCAACAAAATAGAAAAAGCATACGGCCAGGCTCTCGTCATCGACAGGCAGGGAGAAGTCTATGAGGCAAGCAGCCTGTCTGCCAGCGATATGCGGCAATACGAATACATGAACCATGTAAAGACCTTCGTAACCCACTGGTATGCCTTTGACGAGAGCAGCTACGAGAAGAACATTTCGCTTGCGCTCAACCTCATAGGCAACAAGGGGAAGGAGCTGTTGAACGAGTACAACGATGTGAATATGCTGAACTCACTCATACAAAAGAATATCCGTTACGGGGTACGCATCAAGGATGTAGAGATTAACACACAAACGATACCCGTTTCCGGAAAGATAATCTTCACGCAGACCGGGTACCGGGCACGGGGAAGCATCTCACGTAATATCGAAGCGGAGTTCACCATCTATGATATGCTGTCCCGCAGCGAGGAAAATGCGCACGGAGCCAAGATAGAAGATTGGATTGTCCGCTATTCCGAACCCGTGGAAAGCAACGGCACCAACACATCGCAGGCAGCTTCTCCGGGCAAGAATGAAAACCAGTCAGAAACCTCTAAACCAACCGACCATGGAACCGAATAAACTTATCAAAGACAAGAACAAGCTGTTGATGGCCATCCCGGTAATCCTGGGCATCCTCTTCCTTTATGTATTCTTCATCCGTGAGGACGGGAACGTGCCGTCAGGGAGTGACAGACAGGCCGCCTCGCAAGCCTTTTTGGAACCACAGTCGGAAATGGCCGACAAGGTGAACGACAAGATGGAAGCCTATAAGCAGGACAAACTGGAAGAGCAGGAGAAGGCACGCATCCTGAAAGAGTCTCAGGTCAAAGGATCTGATTTTTACTTCGAGCTGCAAAACCAGCAGGAGCGGTATGACCGTGCCACACTGGAGCGCATCCGCCGTATGCAGAACGATCCGTACAGCGAAGTCATGGCAGAATACGGAGGTGGCCGGAACGGACGCTTCTCTCATCAGCTGGAAAGCCAACTGGACGGACTGGAGGACGAGCAGGCGCTCAACGAGATTATCCGGGAAGCCAAGAAGAACTCACGCATCCGCAAGGAACTGGAAGAATCCGACAAATACCGCAAGCGCATGTATGAACGGATTGTCAATTATGACCAAGAGGGAAAAACGGAGAAAGCCGCTGCCAACCCTTCCGGCCATCCATCCGCCGACAGCCTGATGCAAAAAGGCCCGATCTACCATGCCGAAAACGGCAAGCGGGTACGCCGCCAACCGACCTCCGCACCGGGAAACAGCAACCTCTTCAGGGCTTGCATCCACGGCGACCAGACCGTAGTCACGGGCAGTACGGTACGGATGCGGTTGCTTCAGGACGTAACCCTATCCGGCATGAAGATACCGGCCAACACGCTGTTTTACGGTATCGCCACTTTGGGAGCCAACCGCCTCGATGTGGTAGTCAGCAACCTGAAGGTAGGAGACAACCTCAATCCCGTATCGGTGGTTGTCTTCGACAATGATGCCATGGAAGGTTTGAACCTGCCCAATAACCTGAAAGCCAGTGCAGCCAAGCGTATGGAACAAGGTCTTGTACAGAACATTGACATGCCGCTCTCTTCCATCGGCACGATGGCCAGCGAAGTGACCAGCGTAGTCAACGCCACCACCCAGGTAGCCAAGCAAATCTTGAACATGAGCCTCTCACAAGTGAAGGTACATCTCAAGTCCAACTACGAAATGTATATCCAAGAAGAGAGTCAGGAATCGAAGTTGCGTAGGCAAGCCGTGCAAGCGGAGTTACAGAAGCTCTATGAGCAAATGGAACAAGAGAAAACGAACAAGAAAAATCATCCCCTTCAAACATTGATAGACAAATTATGATAGACATTCTCAATTACCTGCTTGCGCTGTCAGCGGTCTTTTTCGGCTATCGGATCTACGTATCACGCCGGAACGGACGAGCCTTTAAAGAAATCCGTCCGCTGACCGTTTCTTTCGGCATTACCCTGCTTCTTCTATGGGGCATTACCGTATTCACCGCCTTTTTTTCAAGAACCGTTTAACATATCGACAACATGAAGAAATATATTTATCTACTGTTTTACTGCTTTGTGTGCAGTCTGCCGCTCTTCGCTCAGGAAAACGGCACTCCCCGGAAACAAGCCATCAGCCAAAAAGACATCTTTATCTCTTTCGACTGTGTGAAACACCTGGTATTTCCTGTGCAAGTATCTGATATCGCCATCGGCGAACAGGAGCTTGTCATGGCCAGCCGGGTAGAAGAGGCGCCCCATATCGTCAGGCTCTCGGCGCAAGCGGAAGGATTCACCGAAGAGACCAACCTGACCGTAGTCTGCATCGACGGAAGCGTTTACACCTATCACATCCGCTACCTTCCCGAAGGCGGCACGGATTCGTACCCGAACATTTACGAGGACAACGGGAAATGGCAGCACCATGACTATCAGGCAGAAGTCAGCGACCTCCATCTGGCCGAGTTCTTCTTTCCGGAGGACATCGCTTACGGAACGCCCGGCAACGAGGTGTCCTTCACTCTGGCCGCCTACAACAACCAGTTGAAAGTATCAACCGCCAAAGATGCCGTGGCATATTCCAACCTGTTTGTGGTGGATAAGGCCATGAACACTTACCACATCACCATCAAACGGGGCAATACCTCCGTATTCACCTACAATTTTGATGACCAGCGCAAATATACCGCCCATGTGGATGTGAACAGCGAGGAAATGGAAAGATGCATCCAAGAGCTGCGCACCAAGAAGCGCAACATCTACAGCCTGGGGGTCATCGAGAACAAGTTTGAGTTGTCAATGGCCAATCTGTATGTGCATGAGGACTTCATGTTTTTCATCTTTGACCTGAAAAACAAATCATACATCGACTACGACATCGAGTTTGTCAAATGTTTCCAGCGTGACCAAAAGAAGAGCAAGAACGCCATCCAGCAAGAAACGACCATCGAACCTATCTATCAGAAAGATTTTGATACGAAAATCAAGGGCAAGAGCCGGAACCGGCTGATACTTGGTTTCGACAAATTCACGATACCCGATGATAAGGTATTCGAGATCGAGATTTACGAGCGAAACGGCGGGCGGCACATCAAGCTGGCCGTGTTGAACGAATACATCCTTTCCGCAGAACCCTTATACAAGCCACAGCCATGAAACTGAGAGAAGCATTAGACACCTATATGTTCGACAACGTGGGACAGTTCGGCGGCATCGCCGAATCACTGGGCTATCAGACCGAATACCGGGACGGATATTTCCGGTTCCGCAAAGACGGGGAAGAGCTGAGCATGAGCGTAAGCGAAATCAGGGAAAAAGCCGGAGCAAAGTACGATGAAAGCCTTCGTGACCAATCAAAAGAACGTGTATCCGCCCTTTTTGACAAGGAACGTGCCAATGATCCTAAATATGTCGCCGAGCTGGAGAAGGATGGCATCAGCATCAAGCGGTGGGAGAACCTGAAGGGACATGACAAGGACGGCTTTACCGTCATCGACCATCGCCTGAAGGTATGCTACACCGGACAGTCGCTCTATGAATACGCCTACAAGCAAGGGAACATCCTCGACGGGAAAGGCACCAAGCTGGAAAAGGGTGTCATGTCTGATTTGATGGAGATACACGGCAAACCGGGGAAGCTCCGTTTCAACGATGACGGAATCTCCGTATTCTACCGCAAAGAGGCGTTGGTTATCCCGGACAAGGTGCTGGGAAAGAAGTTGGGCAAGAAAGAGAAAGAACAGCTGCTTGCCGGTGACATCGTACCCATCACCGTAAATAAGAAGGACATCCTGCTGCAAGTTGACCGGGATCTGAACTCCGTCATCCTGCGCACCAACCAGGAAATCAAGATTCCCGACATCATCGGGCAGACCAGCGAATATGGCGGCTACAAGTTAACCAAAGCCGACAAATACCTGCTCGCCAACGGCCATGCACTGGAGAACAAGCTGCTGCACAGTCCGGAAGGCTACTTCATTGCCGACATCCAACTGACGGATGACAGGAAAGGAGTCATGATACAGAACATACAGAGTATCACTCCCGGCAAGGCACAAGAGCTGATCAAGGCCATGACCCCCAAACTGGAAGCCCATGCGGCCAACATAGAAGCTGCAAAAGAGCAAAAACACGAAGAGGGGCGCAATATGGAAGCCGAGTTTAAGGAAGCGGTGGGCAAACATGACTTTGAAAAAATCGGGAAGCTCAAAGAGGAAGGATATAAACCCAGTGAAGAGTTTATCAAAGGAATCGGTAAGGAACACGGTCTGGATGAAAGGCAAACCCATGAAGTCATCCAGCTGTTCGGCACCAAGCCGGAAGAACAGGGCGAACATGAAAGGCAGGCCACACGTCTGTTGGATGCCGCACAGACCGACAACTTTCATGTCATCCAAGAGATACAGAAAGAAGGGTACCGGCTCACTCAAGAAGACCTTACCCGGATGCGTGAAACGGGTGTGCAAGCCAACACACTGATAGCCGTACAAAAGATTTTCGGGATGGAAGGCAGCACAAAGACACTGGGAGATGTCAAACTGGCCAGCACACCCAAACCCGACAACAGCAAGGAAATGGCCCGTCCGATAGCCAGCACCATCAACCGGGCTTTCAATGACTTATAACCTAAAAAATCAGGAATTATGGATTACGATGAATTAGTACAGAAAAACATTGCAGGAGAAATCAGTGACTTAGAGTTTCTACTTGCACAGGAAGAGCTTGCACAAGCCTATCAAGAAGAGATGGCTGCCAAGCAGCAAGAGACAAACAACCAAACGGCCAGAGAATGGCTGCTTGATTACGAGAACAGAAATCTATACCAATAAATCATGGATACAGCAAGTGATAAAGCATTACAGCGTTTCGCCGAACTGATGATCGAAAAGATAAAGCAGGTGGAAGACAACTGGCAAAAGCCTTGGTTCGGGATAAAGGGTGGGGGACTTCCGCAAAATATCGAGGGAAGAACCTACAACGGAGTAAATTCTTTCATGTTGTTTCTACTTTCGGAAAAAGAGCAGTACAGCCTGCCGGTCTATATGACCTTCATGCAAGCCAAAGACAACGGCCTTAACATACTGAAAGGAGAAAAGTCATTCCCAGTCATTTACTGGAATTTCTCAGTAAGAGACAAGAACGGAAAGAAAATACCTTTCGACGTATATAAGAACCTGGATAAAAACGAGCAGCAGGAATATAAGGTCACGCCGTTTCTGAAGACATACAATGTGTTCAACGTACAGCAGACCAATCTTCAGGAAACGAAACCGGAGAAATGGGAAGCATTGAAGGAGCAATTCAAGATACCGGCCATCAAGGACGAGCAAGGGATGCTCACCGTGCCTCTGATTGATGCGATGGTACGGGAACAGCAATGGATCTGCCCCATTTATTCCAAGGAAGGAAATAGTGCTTACCATGCAAGGGGAGAAGATAACCATATCGTCGTACCCCTGAAGGGGCAGTTTAAGGACGGAGAGAATTTCTACTCCACACTACTGCATGAGATAGCGCACTCGACTGGAGAACCTGAGCATCTGAACCGGGAAAAAGGCGTGATTTTCGGAGACAAGCAATATGCCAAAGAGGAACTGGTTGCCGAACTCACCTCCGCTACCGTCGGGCAAAGCCTGGGAATATCCACCCATATCCGGGAAGAAAATGCCATGTATCTAAAAAACTGGCTGGGAGCCTTGAAAGAAGATCCCAAATTCATCTACAACATCCTTGCCGATGTAGGAAAAGCCAGCAATATGATTCAGGAACATACCGCACGGATGGAACAGTACCTCACACCGGAGGAACGGTTCACGCAGGCCGTCCTGCAAGACAACCGTCCGGTATTGGAGCAGATGAAAAACGAAGGTTTTACCCCTTCATCACGGTTATTGGAAAGTGTTGCGGCAAACCATCCTACAGCCGACAACCTTGAAACGCTACACAGCACTTTCGGCATTTCGCTGCCTTCCATGGAAGCGGAGCCAGCCATGAAAAATATGAATGAGCCACAGCTCGGATTATAAACTTTTAAAAACCATCATTATGTTTACAGGACAAATTATCGGTTATGTCGGTGCGGATGCCCGGCAGAACAAGAACGGAAAAGGATTCAACTTCCATGTATCCACCAAGTACAAGAACGTGAACAACGAGGAACAGACCCTATGGGTATGCTGTTTCGTGAATTACGAGAGTAAAGTCTTTGAGTATCTGAAAAAAGGGACACAGGTATATGTCTGCGGCGATGTGTATGCCGATGTATTCCAGAAGGATGACGGTAGCCACATCCCATCCGTCAGCCTGACCGTCTCACGCATTGAGTTACTGGGAAAGGCAGAGAAAAAAGAGAGCGGTGACGGAACGGCATCCGGACAACCCCAATAACAGCAACGGCCATGGAAAGAGAGAAGAAAGACCTGTCATTCATCCTGATCCTGCTATCCACGCTCATCGGGACAGCCGTACTGTTTCAGTGGGCTATCGTTACGGGATTATACGCTCCACTACGTAATCCGGCCATGTGGGAAAGGCTGATGGAGAAGGATATCCTATTCCGGTTTCTCTACGTTATCCTGATCGGAGGCCTCGCTTTTCTCTTTCCGGTTGGCAAAGTGAAAGACGAAAACAAGAAATGGGTTTACACCAGTATGACACTGGTTACGGCATCCATGCTGGTTGTCGGATTCAGCCGGTTATCAGCGTGGTATAACCTATTTGTATTTCCCATTCTATTCGTAGCGTACACGCTGCTTGTCATCAAGACTCTGCCTTATTTCATCCGGCGTCATGCCCAATCCGATGATAGCATTTTCGGGTTAAGCCGGGAAGAATCGGCTTTCTACTTCCGCTTTGAAACCGCCTCCGGGCCGCTGGTCATCCATAAGCCGCAGCAGAATGTCTATATCGACGGCGGTCCGGGAAGCGGTAAATCAGAGAGCTGGATCAAGGGAATCATCTACCAGTGCGCCGAGCGCAACTATGCCGGATTCGTGTACGATTGGGAGGGTGATCCCACCAAGGACAAGTCACCCATCCTCTCACGTATCGCATACGGAAGCATCGAACATTTCCGGAACAAGGGGATGGAAACACCCCGTTTCGCCTATATCAACTTTGTGGATATGTCACGCACGGTCAGGGTGAACGTACTTTCTCCGCAATACATGTCAAAGGGAAACGAATCGCTATTCATCCGCAATATCATCATGACACTGATGAAGAATCTGGAAGCAAGCTGGAAGGAAAAGACCGACTTTTGGGCCAACAATGCCATCAACTACGTCTATTCAATCGCCTATAAATGTTTCAAGGAAAGGAAGCTTGGTATCTGTACGCTGCCCCATGTGATAGCCCTTGCCCTTTCTGACAGCAACCTAGTATTCCACTGGCTGTCGGAAGATCCTGAAATCGCATTGAACATGTCCTCCATGCTGACCGCCTGGAAACTGGGTGCACAACAGCAGACAGCCGGAGCCGTATCATCCGCACAGACTCCGTTGGTACTCCTGAACAACAAATACATCTTCTGGGTGTTGTCGCCACTTCCCGAAGAAGAGTTCTCTTTGGATATAACCAACAAGGAACACCCAACGCTGTTATGCGTAGGCAATGCGCCCACCATCAAGGAAGCCGTTTCCCCTGCTATTTCCTGCATCGGCAGCGTCTTGATGTCACAGATGAACAATCCCGGCAAAGCGACCAGCATATTCATGGTAGATGAATTTCCGACCATCCTGTTGCAAGGCATTGACACTTTCATCGGAACCGCCCGGAAGCACAATGTCGCTACCATTCTCGCCGTTCAGGACTTCAACCAAGCGGTCAGGGACTATGGAGAGAAAAGTGCCAACATCCTGAAAGCCTCCTGCGGAACGCAGGCTTACGGTATGACCGGAAATGAGAAGACCGCCAAAGACATCGAGAACTTGCTTGGGGAGAAGAAAGAAGCGCAAGAATCTTATTCACACCAAGCCGGTGGCAATAACAGTGTCACGGAGAGCCTGCAAAAAGAAAAAGTCTTAAAGGCAAGGGACATTGCCGGACAAGCAGCCGGACACTTCATTGGCAAGATTGCCGGAGGCAAGCCGCCATTCTTCAGCGTGCAGATGGATATGTGCCGTTTTGAAGAGAAGGAGATACCCCGTTTCTCCTTACCGGTCAAACTGGGCAACGGCAAAGAAGAGATGGAACTGGAAATCCTGGAAGAGATTATCCAGCAGAACTACATCAAAATCATTGAAGATGTCAACGCCATCCTCAAAAAGATAGAGGACAAATTAAAAGAAAAGTCAGCAGTTCCGCCAACCGGGACACACAAGACAGAACAAAAAATCATCCGATAACATTCAACAAAAGAATCCTACCATGAGAAAAATTCATTCATTATTAGCGGCAGCCTGCTTATTGGCCGCTTCATGCAACAAAGAGGAAATCCAATCGGAAACAGACAAAGCCGGCATGTATCACATCACCGTAGCCGTAACCGGTTCCTCACCCAAAGGCAGTGTGCATATATATAATCTTGACGGCGTGAGATTCAGGAACGAACGCACCGGTACCTCCGCAGCTTCCGTAGATGAGAGTTTCACCGATAAAGCGGAATACAGCACGGAAAAGCCTGTCAGCCAAATTACCGTGCAAGGCATTCTCTATTCAAAAGAGAGTGCTATCATCACCATGCAGATAAAAAAAGACGGGGAAAGCGTATTCAACCAGAGCAAACAGTTGGAGGCCGTTCCCGGTATAGACACTACTGTTGATTTGGTTTACAGTACCTTGAAATAAAAATGCAGACGAATCAAAAAACATATACTTTCTCTTCCATATTTAGATGATATTTCTTATCTTTATGAAAGATAATCTTTCTCATTTATAATCTAAGCTCAGATAAAATGAGATTCAACTAATCCAGTCAACGTTATGAAAGTCGATTTCAATCAGATAAAAACAACCATTTCTCTGCCCGATTTCCTGCTGGAACTAGGATGGAAAATCGTGGAAGGCTCTTCCAACTCCTGTCCCAAAATGAGCAACGGAACGCATACCATCGTCATCAAGCGGAACTCGCAGAACCAATACACCTATTGGGACGTGCATAGTGACAGCGTGCGTGGCCGCAGTATCATGGATCTGATGCAGGAACATCTATTTGAAACAACCGGAAAAATGCCGTCCTTGCGCGAGGTGGGGGAGATCCTTCAGAACTACATCAACACCAACCGCATCACGACACCCGAAAAAAGCCGGTATGAAGTAGGTAACACAAGCATGAGAGCGGACGAACTTCAATTCTACTTGAGCCAGCTACAACCCTACAAGGGCAATTATCTCCAGAAAAGAGGTATCCTGAAAGAAAGCATTGAAAGCCGGTTCTTCAAAGACACTTTCTTTATCCGTGAGGTAAAGAACAAAGGGAGTGTTTACCGCAACGTGTGCATCAAGATGTACAATGAAAACGGTGTGCAAGCCATTTCTCAACGAAATGAAACATTCAAAGGGATTATCGGTGGCAAGTTCGACTGTCTGGCGACCAGCAACCATGACAAAAGCCGCCCGATAGACATTCTCTACATTGGGGAGTCATTTATAGACTGTATCTCCCACTATCAATTACGCCATTCCGGAAACGACCTCAATCTTGTATATGTATCTACGGAAGGGACATTCACGGAAGGACAAATGAGGCTATTACGCCTGATTCTTGACAAGAACCAGGTAAAGGAGCTCCGGAGCATCTTTGACAACGACAAACAAGGGCACAAGTACACTCTATGGCTGCATCGTTACTTTCATGGCGATACGACTGATGTCGAGAGCCTGAGTAACGATGAACTCCGCAACAAGGTACGGAAACTGAAGAACGTCGAACTTTCGGAAAACAAGGATTGGAACGATGATCTGAAAATCTCGTGTGGCATCTGTTCCTCCACGGAGGACGGCCAGTAACCTCATAGATTTGCTCCATCACATAATACGACAACCTATAAAATCAGATCAATATGAATATCAAGCATTTATTTTTTTGTATGCTGCTCATTGCCTTTTCCTCATGCAGCAAACCCGGCTATGAGAAGGCCATTGCGGAATGGGTTCAGACAGATTCTCACGGCACCTGGACGGATTTAAAGTTCGAACTACTGGAAGTGTTGGAAACAGAAGACGTCACCGTATCGGACAGCCTGTGCTACCTGAACAACAAAAGCGCACAATTATCCGCTGTCATACAGAAAGCGGAAAGTCCCCGTGCCTTATTCAAACCGTCCTTTTCCGCCTATATGGAAGCCGAAAAAAGCCTGAAAGCAACGGATGCCATGAAAGCCATGTACCTGCACCGTGACAGTACGGAAGTTATCGGCAAGATATTAAAATGCAGGTATGCCATCGTCCAGCCACACTCAGGGGTGCAGCAGAAAAAGACGGCTTCTTTCCTATTGTCCCCCGACATGGAAAAATGTATCGGCAAACTAAAGCCGACAAGCAAATAATCCGAGCGTAACGATGTGTAGCGACAACGTTTTTTGGGGTTCTTTTTTGGGCGTCTTCCAAAAAAGAACTCCCACACATTTAGATGTGTGGGCTATTCATTACACTACCATCCTTTCCCTTATCAACGGTATATTATCCCGTACCAAATTCAGAATCCGGTCATGATAGGCTGATAATTGGTTAGACTTTCCACGACACTGGCACACCTCCATCCTGCTAAGTGAAAACTCCACCGTTTCCATGCGCCTTCCATCCACCGTTGCCGACATTATCAACGAATCTTCTCTCTTATAATAGGCGTTGCTGAATACACAATGATGCAGCAACTTTCCCTCTTTGTAAAAGTCCGAAAGGCTTTCCAATACCCGAACCATAATATTTCCATCCGCAAACGAAAGATTAAAGAAACGTGATTTGGCAGCAATATAGTCTTTTTCATCCTTTTCAGAATATTTTTTCTTACATTTCCCCATCACCCAATCATGCGCTTCTTCTACATTCAACGGACACAAATAATGAGGATTTCTCGCATCCAATTTATTTTCTATCAGCATATCCACATAGTCCAGCCACAAGTCCGCATCATGTATCACATAGTCATGTCTTAAACAGATTTTTACATACGTCCAATACTTATCTATACCGTATTTTCTCTCTAAAAATCTCAAGAACAAATTCATTTGCCCTGCCTTATATAATATCTCCATCCGATTATCAGTTAATAATGTCATAAAGAAGGAACTCGGACAAATATCATAAAAGGCACCCTTAAATCCATTCCTCGTAAGTTCGGGTATCACTTTCATTCTCGGATAGATAACTGCCGGGCAAATATCATAAATACGGTCATGATGCACATTCCGCTTACGCAATTCCAAAGAACTTCCATATATCCATGCATCGTAATAAAATATAGACATGCCCCGCAGCAAAGACAGCGTTTCTGTCTTGCCCTCTTTATTCATCCAACACTGTACCGCCTCAATTATAAAGTAATTAGCCGGAGACCCTTTTTTCAGCCGGCAGTCCACCATAAAAAAACGGATAACTTGATATTGCTTGTATGTAGTAATCACACAAAAATATTCTTTATATACAGCCGTCCTTTTCCTGCTATTCTCCAATTTCAGGTTCATACCGCAATGAGGACATTTACAGTTTTTCTTATCTTCCTTATCCCGCCATGTATGCCCACAATCCAAACAAAAGCAATTCCCCTTTGCATCACGCTTGAAATAATGCACAAAGCAATGTTTATAGGCATAACGCTTTTGAGCCTCTGAAACGGGAGCTAACTTCCTGCTCCCATTCACGATTTCCATTTGTAATTTTGTCTTGGGTTTCATATCAAAAAAGAGTTAACTGGGTTTGTACTTCGGTGTTGTTCTCACGTTTAGCTTGTTGACGCTTCTTCAACTTTGCCAATTCTTCCTCCTGCAATTTTTTGATAGCAGCCTCACGAGCCGCTTTCTTTTCTTCCTCTGACAATTCAACATGATGATTTACGACTACATTACATTTCAATGGGCTACCCACCTCAATATTATCTTCCTGATAATAGTGCAACGCCATACCAAAAATTTCATCATCACTAAAACCACAGCAACCGCTTTTCTTCACTTGGTTTAAAATATAGGTAATGCAATTATCTATATTCTTTGTAGGTTTTTGATAGACTGGAGCAAACAGACTATCCACCGCTGCCATATTATCAAGGTATGCCTTGATGGTACTTTTAAATTGTTCTGACACTTTCATAGTATATCATTTTTAGATTTCATTTCACAATAAGCCAATTTCACGAGAAACAAGGAGAATAGGCAAATAAGAGCCAACAACGTAACCGACACAACCTTTATCGGACTTGGCGTTATTACCGCTCCGACAAACATAGCCACTGCACAAAGAGCGATGATGACCGAAAAAACAAATTGAATGATTTGCATATACTTCTGCTACTTAGTTTGTTAAACTTCTAATTTTATGCTTCAGCTAGATTTAAAGACCTTTTTTTAAA
>NZ_QTNF01000035.1:0-68767 GCF_003603455.1 Bacteroides sp. AM37-9
GTTGCTCAGGTACTTAAAAAAAATATTTTATAATAGTGTTGCGGAATTAAGGTAAACGGAACTTGCATTTATAAAAACAAAGCTTGCAATTATAGTTTGGAATGAAGAAAAAGGAAGTTATCCAACCGGCAAAAAGAAGTTTGGTCTATATCAAAAGGAAGTTAGCTATTAATAGCCAACAGGGCAAGTAGGTATATATTGTAAATCAACTACGCCCAACAGAAAAAGATATCGCCGGTAATTAATCTGCAACATTCACTGATGTAGCTAATTACCGGCGAGCAATAGAAATCTATAATCAACTCATACCTATTCTACCATTCCTGGAAGCGTAAATCAGCTTCCGGATTCTGACGACGAATCAGTTCCTCGTCAACCTGATAAGTGACGCCACCTTTCGTGTACTTATAAGAAAGGGTAAACTTAGGCTGTTTCCCTACAAATTCCAATGATTCGGCTGCAGGATCTAATGTGGCGGATGCATCTGTGATAGCGACGCTTCCTCCGGCTTCAATATTGACGCTTCCATCCGGATTGACTGTCAGATTCACCGACTCATTGTTTTCCAATGTGTTTCCGAAACCCGGTCTGCGTACTTTGTTTCTACCTAACGAAACAAAGTCGCGGGTCATATTCTGACTCAAATCCTTGTTACTGTATTCAGTAACCTGCTGGGTAGACAAATTGGTAACTTTTCCTTTCACAAAGTAGGTACCATGATACTGGCTGACAAATTTGACAACTACAATACTGTAATCCTTCAAATTACCATTCACATCAGTACTAATTTCATCCTGATTATGATCGACCAACCGGAAAGGGATTGCATAGTGCTTGTTCAAAGCAGCATTGTCTTCATAGAAAGCATCGGAGAAAGTCACTTTCACATCTGCGATTGCCAGGTTCGGGTTGCTGATCGTCATCTTGTTCGGATTAGCCAACTGATAATAGTTTTCCGGCATTAGTGTCAAGCCCGTACCATCCAATAAAGACGGATCGATCTCGAATGTAGCCCAATCATCGGTATGCACCTCTCTTTTACCGCCAATAGCCACTCCTACCTTTATCGACATATCTGTATCGGCTACCAGTGTCCGCAAAGGTTTTTGCGAAGCAAAGTACACAGAACTCTCATCGTAGTCCTTTTCATAATCGTCATAACAAGCAGTCATCAGAACGCTTATCAGCCCTATCCATAATATATTTAGTCTTTTCATTGTAAATAAGTATTTATATCAACAGCACGTTATTCCCAACCCTGATTATTCATTAGATTCTTATTCTTTTCCAGCTCTGCATACGGTAATGGCATGAAATAGTTTTTCACTTCATATTTCCGTTGTTCCACTTTCTGTACTTTGAAGCTGAATGTGCCATCTTCATTGCGGGTAACGGCAACACCCTCCACCTCTTCGTTCAACGGTAATACCCAACGACGCATATCAAAATAACGATGATTCTCGAAAGTAAATTCCAAGCGACGTTCGTTCTGAATCAACTTTCTGAACGAGTCCTTACTTTGAGCCATTTCATCCAGATAAAGATCAAAATTGATACCCCCGGCTTGCGAACGGATTGTTTTCAATATTTCGTATGCAGAATACAGGCATCCTTCGGCTTTCACCGTCGGGTTGCCCCAAGCCTCATTGGCAGCTTCGGCAAAGTTAAGAAGAACTTCCGATTTCCGTAACAAAGGATTGTAATGAACCGAGTTTAACGTCTGAATCGGATTCAGCATAGCCGATTTCTTGGAAACGAATTTAGCCAGATAATAACCCGTACGTGTAGCATTCTCACTAAACGAAGGAGAATCTTTTCCACCCTCGGACATATCCAACGGCTGACCGGAATCGCCAAATGTAGCACTATGATAGTAGACATTCAGCGCAAAGCGATTATCCAGTACGGCATAAAGCTGCGTCAGATCGAAATCAGGATCAGACAGATCGACACCGGAACGAACATCGGTTGCCGGATAACCATTCTTCGCATAAAAAGCCTTTACCAGATTATGAGAAGGAGTGGCACGGGCACTTCCGTAGTAGAACGGCGGGAAATGAAGGCCTTCCAACAGGTTATTATTAAAATATCTGCGGAAAGCATAATCGGAACTTTCCGTCTGAACATCGGCAATGGAGGAAGCCGTAACAGGAACATAAGTTCCGAAACCTTCCATGCCCAGAATCTTATTGATCTCTTTGGCTACCGCTTCCCATTTTGCTTGGTAAACCGTAGGGTTCAGTATTTCGAATTGTCCCATGCCGGTGATCTTCGTCACGTCATCATCCTGCATGGCAGGGCTTGCGCTATATAAAAGCGCACGACTTTTCAGAACAGCTGCCGCCGCTTTCGTGGCACGACCGATTTGTGTATTACCGAACTCCAAGTCATCTCCCTGATACACGTTCGGCAATAACTCGATGGCATTATTCAAATCGTTGACGATAAAATCGACTGTTGCCTGATAAGTAGGACGAAGAAATTCACCGTTCTGCGCGGCCTCATCCTGCGAAATAAAATGATCTGCCAACGGAATACCCAACGCTTTTCCATTCTTCGCCTTTCCGCCGTACATCTTCAATAGCTCAAAATGCCACCATGCACGCAGGAAATACGATTCACCTTCCAGACGCAGCTTGATTTGCTTGTCCACTTCCGGGTCGGTGCGGTTGTACTGCACTTGGTCGGTTAAGCCGTTTTCGAGGAAAGAGTTTACATAGTTCAGCATGTTGTACGCATTACTCCAGTTTCCGATTGGGTTGTTAAACGCTGTCATCCCACCCATATTTAATTTATAGACAGAAGAGCTGCGCAGATTAGTCACTGCATTATCGGTAGCACAATCCAGAAAGTTATCTTCAAAACAATCCGGACGGTTGGCTATGCCATTATAAGCTTTATATAGTACGCCTTGAGCAAGTTCCGGCACTCTCCAGGTATCAGAGTCTCCGATCTGCCATGTCACCTTTGTATCCAATGTGTCGTCACAAGCACAAAAGAGAAACAGACCTGCTAAAACGCAACTTCCTAATATATGTTTCATATTGCCATCTATTAATTGTTCAAAATTAAAATACAAAAGAGACTCCGCCTGTAAAAGTACGTGTCACCGGATAGTTTGTCACACCGGCATTCAGCAATTCAGGATCCAAATCTTTCACGGAAGAAAGGACAAATAAGTTTGCACCACGAGCGAAAACCTTCATCTTCTTCACGACCGAACTTGGGGAGAACTGATTAAACGTGTAGCTCAATTCAACATTCTTCATACGGAAGAAGCTTGTATTCTTCAACCAGAAAGAAGAATTGCGGAAGTTGTTCTCACCGGCAGTGGTTGTCAGGCGCGGATAACTTCCGGTCGGATTGTTTGCCGGATGATAACGGTCTAATGCCAGTTTGGAGTATTTACCTTCTCCATTATTCCAGTAATAAGCATTCGTTGCCCAAGTGTGAACGCCCAGTTCGGAATATCCCTGAAGATACAATCCCCAGCCTTTGTAACTTACATTGAAATCGATGCCCAATGTAGTACGTGGGAATGAGTTTCCGAGTTCCTTTACGTCACGACCGTCAATGATCTTATCGCCGTTCAGGTCTTTGTAGGCGATGTCGCCTTCCTGATAATCGGCAAACGTCTGGGGGGCATGTCCGTTGATGGCTACATCTTTGCCAAATAATCCTTCGGCAACCAGTCCCATCATAGCATCGGTAGAACGCCCCACTGTATAACGGTATTCTTCACCATGTTTCACTTGGTTCCATTTCAATACTTTATTCTTAGACCATACGAAATTAGCTCCTACCGAATAAGACCAGTCGTTGATACGGTCGCTCCAAGTGAACATTCCTTCTATACCATGATTCAAGACGGAGCCCATGTTATCCTGGTAGGTAAAGTTGCCAGTATAATCCCCGTAAGAGGCATCAACAGAACCAATGATATCCGTATGTTTCTCACGGAAATAGTTTATTTCGGTATATAAGCGGTTGTTCAGGAACAGGCCTTCCACACCGATGTTCCATTCTGCTGCCTTTTCCCATTTCAGGTTCGGATTGCCTGCACGGACAAAAGTGGAATAGTAAGCCGTAGCACCGTTGTTCGTTGTTCCGAACCGGAAGCTGCCGTCTTGTGACCAGGCACGTTCATACAATAAATGTTCGGTGCTTCTGTCATATCCCAAGATACCAGCACTGGTTTTCAGTTTCAGGAAGTTCACGTATTCATTGTCTTTCAGGAAATCTTCATTGCTTAGAATCCAGGCAAGGCCGCCCGCTGCCGAGAAGAAGTATTTATTTCCCGATTTGAAACGGTTGCTTCCCATCAATGCCATGTCGGCTTCCACAGCATAACGGCGGTCATACATATAGTTTAAGCGCAATGCGTAGTTTGCATTGATGATGTCCTGGGTCACTCCCTGATTCGTTGTTTTCGAGTACATGTAAGTCAGCCGTGCCGATACATCATGCTTTTGGTTGAATGTATTCTCGTATGCAGCAAAGGCATTCCAACCCAATGTCTGTTGTAAGGTAGTCGACTTCCGACTCTGTGAAGTGGCTACATCTGTTTTCTTCATCTGGGTGTACATGATCTGTTCCTCACCGGCAAAGTTACGATATGTTTTGATGGCATACGTCGGATAGACTTTGCTCAAAGAGAGTTGCAGGTAATCATAGTTGTCGAAAGAAAGGAAAGCACCGGCTTTCAACCCTTTTGTCAGCATATCAAGATCGAATTTCAAACCGATATTGGTCTGGCTGCGTGTATAACGCTCATCCGTATATCCTCCGTACATTGTTTCCGCGTATGCATTCATCGGACGCAGCAGACTTGCGCCAAACAAAGGAATTCCGTCCGAGCTGGCTAGTCCGGTTTCTTCCGGTGACATAGTCAGCGGGTATTCATTCGGACGATGCGTAGACAGGGCCGTAAATACCTGACCACAGTCCAATTGCCCCCATTTACGCATTTCCATACGTCCGGCAACGTCTGCGGATATAGTCAGGAAATCCGTTACATTGAAGTCGAGGTTTCCGCGAAGAGTCAGACGGTGCAGTTGCGGAGTATAGGTAACGTCTTCAAATCCGCTACCTCCTACATATCCGGCAATCAGGGCATAACGCACTCTGTCGGTACCTCCCGTCATATCGAACGATACTTTCCGATAGTTGGCATTTTTGTTCAATAACTGATCGTACAAATCGACGTTCGGATACAATAGGTCATTGGCTCCTTTGGAGTTTTTATATCCTTCCAGTTGTTTCTGATTATAGTAAGGAGTCAATCCGTCATTTGCACGCGCTTCATTGTACAGATTAGCATACTGATAAGAATTCAGAAAATCAGGAGTACGCGTCATCTGTACCACACCTGCTTCGGCGGTTGCGTTATAAATGCGGCGGTTGGCCTTTCCTCTGCGGGTAGTCACCCAAAGTACGCCATTCGCAGCACGCGCCCCATAAAGAATCTTGGCAGTGGCATCTTTCAGCAACTCGATACGTTCGATTTCTTCAGGAATCAAATCCGCTGCCGGACGTTCCACACCATCGATGATAACAATAGCTGTATTCTCCGACATGCCATGCTGGCCACGGATAAATAAATCAGGCGTATTATTACCCAATCCGCTGACTGTGGAGCGAACTTGCAGACCTAACATTTTACCTTGCAGCATATTAGTCAGCGTCAAATCAGGGAACGTTCCGAACTGTCCGTTCTCCAGTACGCTCGTTGCGCCTACTTCATTCCCTTTATATGTCTTGCCACCATCGGCTCTATTCACCAACGATTCTTCGGTCAGGAACAGAGGCTCTTTCTTCAGGACAATCTTTTCAGGAACGATATTGCTGCCTGTCAGCTTATACACTTTATCTTCATATCCCAAAGCCTCCACCATGACGGTTGCGTCATTCTCGACCTTCGTCTGAAAACGTCCCTTTGCATCTGTATATAGAACGACTGCGCCTTCTCCACAAATGATAGAAACATTCTTCAACGGGCTACCTTTCTCGTCGGTAACAATAGAAACTACTTCCACCAAAGGCTTCTTCGCCGACTTTCTCTTTGATTTATTCTGTGCGAAAGTCAGGCTAGAGCCAACGATAAGGACAAATATGAGCCCTATCAGTCTTATATATCTAATCTTGTTTCTCATATACTTTTCTTTATTTTAGGTATCACCATCCGGGGTTCTGTTGAAGATTATCCAAAGCCGCCACTTCATCCATCGGTAGCGGATACCAATAATTACGCTTGTTAAACGTCCGCACGGCTGTCCTCACCGGAACATACTCGTAAGTAAAGTCGGTCAACTTATAAGTGCAGGCTTTTTCCACTTTCAACTGGTCGGCCGTATAAGAATGATTGATCGGGGTTGCTTTGACACCCATGATCGGATATTCACCCTTAAACAGGTCTTCAGCAATCATCCAACGGCGGATATCATACCAGCGGTGTCCTTCGAACATCAATTCCACACCACGTTCCCGACGATAAGCTTCTCTAAAATCCACTCCATCCGGTAGTTCGCCGATTCCGGCTCTTACACGGATTTTATTCAAAGCCTGACGGGCCGACATCGTACAACCCGTAACGACTGCATCCGGATCACCTGTCGCCTCGTATGAAGCCTCTGCCATATCCAGATAAACTTGCGAAACACGAATGTACACAGCCACCAAACGATATAATTGGAAACCAGCTTCGCCAAACAAAGGCACACTTGCTTCCGGCCAAATGAACTTCTTACACATATATCCGGTCTGTTGAGAGCCTCTCGTAAACTGATTGGTAGAAATGAAGTTCTCGGAGTAACCGCCCGAATAAGTAGTCAGATAATAAGGAACACCCTGTAAATTCTTTCCCCATTGCTCACCGGGCACGAGGATATTATTAGTGAAGCGAGGGTCTCTATCCGAGTAAGGATTGGTAGTCTTTACCGCATCATAACCGGAACGCGGATCAGTAATCGGATAGTATTTACCGTCGGCTCCCTTACGTTCGTACATATCTACCGCATTTTGTGTCGGAGCATTATAAGGAGTACCTTCGGCACCGGTTTTATTATCGTATGGTTGTGTCAGCCATTGCGCTCTGACGAAAGCAGACCAGTTGCCATGATGCCAACGCAGGAACCATAAATATTCCGGCTGTGCGAATTGATTGGAATTAGGCATTAGCTGAATACTACGATATTCGTCATGATTCATCAGGCGATAATATTCGTGACTTTCAATAGCATTGATCGCCTTTTGCGCACTACGGGCAGCTTCAGCAGCCATCTCTTTTCCATATCCTTTGTTTTCAATAGAATTCAAGTCGTTCTGCATCAAAGGGCTGGCAGCATAAAGCTGTGTCATCGCTTTTAATGCCATGGCGCTTACTCTGTCAGGCCGTCCATGTTCCTCGTCAGGCCAGCTTATAGGTAAATATTCAATGGCTTTATCCAAGTCAGTCTGCATCCAAGCATTGGATTCCTGATAAGTTTTACGGGGAAAGTCAAAGTCGTCCGATGCTCCCCAAAGCTGGTCAAAGATGGGCATTCCGCCATATCGTTTGATAATCTCAAAATAGAAGTAGGCACGCAGGAAATGGGCCTGTCCCAACAGTTTTCTCCTTTGGTCGTCTGTGATGGATTTCACTTGATCTACTCCGCTAATTACACGGTTCACGATACGAAGTCCGGTATAAGCACGAGAAATAGCACTTTTGAAATTCTTCCCATCACTTTTACTTCCTATTTCGAAACGTGTACCGGCATTCTCCAGCCAGTTACCTGCATTGACAAACTTCGACGGATCATTATCGCGAACGGATGCATATTCATCCGATAAATTACCTACCGTTACGTATGTATTCGAATAAGAGTTGATACCATGTGTAAAGATTAATATATCATCATTTTGAAAGATGCGGTCCATGAACCCTAACAAACTGCTATAATCTTTATAAACATCATCTTCGGAAAGTCCGTCATCGGGAGAGCGGTCCAGATAGTCCTCACAACTTCCTACAAACAACCCCAATAGAATGATCCATATCCAATTCAACTTATGTCTTCTCATATCAGTAAATTTAAAGTGTCTCATAATCCTAATCTAAAACCAATGTTATAACGTCTCACCACCGGATAAACATTCTGTCCCGAATGTTCGGGGTCACGGCGGGAATCACCTTTTGAGAACGTCAACAAATTGGTACCGTTGACATATACTTGCAGTTTTGTCAGACGTAAAGGCTGCAACCAACGCTTCGGAATCTGATAATTCACTTCCAGGTTCTTCAAGCGAAGATAAGCATGGTTGGTATATGTGTATGTACTAGCCACCGAATTATAACTTCTCTGAACATGAATACTGGGGCGAATCGGACCGCCTTGAATCGGAGCATCGGCTGTCCATGTATTCAACGTATTTGGTTGAGCCTTGATATTACCTTCCGGAAAATCCCATAAATAGGAAGGAATCGCTTCTTTATAAACGTCCATAGCACTGTACCACAACATATTGAATCCGATTCCTTTGTAAGAACCTCCCAATGTAAATCCGAGGGTAGTAGTCGGATAGTTCAGGTTTTTCATCGGAACCATATCCTTAGCATCAATCATGCCGTCACCATTATAATCGATGTAATACAAGTCTCCCGGAATCAATGTATTATGTGTACCATTGGCAATAGTGGACTGCGCCGAGTTATAAATATCATCCAATGACTGGAAGTTTCCTGTTGCCAGGTATTTATTCACATATCCGATTGACTTTCCGGCTTTTTTCAAATATTCGCTCTGATTCTTCGGGTCATCAATAAAGACAACACGGTTCTCACTGGTTGCAAAATTAAACTTCGCGTAATAATTAAACTTTCCGATACGGTCGTTCCAAGCAATATCCAGTTCAAGACCGTGATTTTTAGTCTTACCCAGATTCACCTGCGGAAAAGCAATACCACTATCGGCCCATGACGGAATCGTATTACGTGTCATCAAAATGTTATTACGCTTTTCATCGAACAAGTCCACAGTAAAGTTTAGTTTACCCCACAAACCTATTTCGATACCGATATTCTGCTTAATAGATTCTTCCCAAGTAGCATCGGGGTCGGCCAGTTTTCCTTCTTTGTACAAAGGTCCCCAGTTACTGGTCTGATATTTACCAAACTGCGCATTGGCAGATAGTTGCTCAAACTTCTGAATATAGTTGAAACGGGTAGCACCTTTATCATTACCAACTACTCCATACGAATAGCGCACTTTCAGGTTGGTCAGTACACCTTTGGTCAATTTCTTTACCCATGGTTCTTCACTGATACGCCAACCAATAGAGGCAGAGGGGAAGAATCCGAAACGGCGTCCCGGAGCAAATTTTTCCGAACCAGTGTAGGCACCGTTAAATTCAGCAAGATAACGCTCTTTGAAGTTGTAAGTGACACGGCCTACCCAGTCTTCTTCGTAAGCCGGGAAGTTCATCACACCCGAATTAGCAGTATTGGTTGATTCGTTCATCTTACGGTTAAACACAAATAAGGCACTTACATCGTGATCGCCAAACTGGCGACTATAATTCAATGCTAATTCGTAATAAAGTTTACGTCCGTAAGCCTTGAAACCGTCATAAACACCACCAACAGGCAAATCTCCGGGAGCATTTTCATCCGGATAGCGTTTCTCGGTATAATTATAAGTAATTGTTCCGTCAGCATTATAAATAGGATTGGCGTAATCATACACACGATTAATACGAATATGTGTACGTTGGGCAACCAAATCGTCTTTACCTAAAATCTTACCCGGCATGATCTGGGTAGTCCATGAAGAAGAAGTAGTGTAAGACAATGATGCTTTCAATGACAGTCCCTTTGTAATAAAGTCCAGCTTCTGATTCAAGATTACATCGTAGAAACCTTGATGTTGCTTAATATTACGACTACCTCCTTCGTTCATCAGACAGGCTATATTTTGATCGGAGCTTAACCCGTCTCCCCATATTCCATTACTATATTTAATCGGAAATTCATTACTTGGAGCCGTAAAGAACGTTTTAAAAAAACGTTCATCCGGAGAATCGACATTCTCATAATAAGACGGTTGGTTCTGATAACCCATCTTACCGGCCACATTGAACGAAAGTTTAGTAGTACTTGTGATATTGAAGTCGAAATTACTACGCCAGTTATAACGACGGTAAGAGAAGGAAGGATCGAAATCCTCTTGTTTGGTAGTATTAAAAATATCTCCGTCATGCAAATAACCCAAAGATACGAAATAACTCATTTTCTTCGTACCACCGCGTACATTAAGATTATAAGCCTGTTCATAACCTACATTCTTTACCAGTTCTTTCCACCAGTCCACTTCGGGAAAGACATCGTTATACGGACCGTAATTTCCGGTAGCATACGCATTTTCCCATGCGGTAATGGTAGATTCGGGAACCATTGCTCCCCAGTTACCATCATTAGCCTGGGCTCTGTTATATTGTTTCATAGAGGTCACATAGTCAGACCATTCAGGAGCAGCAGAAGGTTGTTTAAAACCGAAGTTAGCTGTAAATGATATTTCCGGTTTCTGTTCGAGTCCGCGTTTGGTTGTCAGCAAGATAACGCCGTTCGCACCTTTCACACCGTAAACCGCAGTTGCCGAAGCGTCTTTCAGTACCGAAATAGATTCGATTTCGTTCACATCTACATCGTTGAAGTCACGTTCGATACCGTCCACCAATACCAGTGGTTCCGCTTCTCCCCAAGTAGACTTACCACGAATCAATAAAGAAGCTTTATCGGCTCCCGGCTTTGAAGTGGAATTGATGGCAACCACACCCGGCATCTGACCTTGCAAGGCTTCGGAAACGGAGTTCACGCTACCTATCTTTAATAAATCATCTCCTTTTGCAGTAGCAATGGAACCGACACTGGATACCTTTTTCTGTACACCGTATCCAACCACTACTACTTCTTCCAGTGTCTCCGTATCTTCTCCTAAAGAGATTACTCCTAAAGTCGTTTTATTCTTTAAATCCAGTTCCAGAGTTTTATAACCCACATAAGAAATGACAAGTATGTCTCCTTTCGATGCCTTCACAGTAAAATTACCGTCAAAATCAGTAATCGTACCGCTTCCCGTACCTTTCACGCGAACACTGACGCCAATCATCGGTTCACCAGATACTGCATCCTTCACTTGTCCCTTCCAATAATCTTGTTGTGCCTGCACGTCCAGCGCACAAAACAAAAAGCAACAAAGACATAAGAAAGAAAAATAAAGTCTGTCTCTTTTCATAAACATTATTTTTAACTGTTAACAAATTCTTTATCTCAAGACACAAATTAAGCGGGAAAATCTTCAAATGAAAAGGAAGATTATCCTCAAAACTCGTACAAATGTGCAAAATAGATTTCTCTACTACATTTCTGAACAAATCATTTCCACATTGGCTTTATGACGTGCTCTTTGTCTACGGTGATGTTGTATATGCCATCGTTTCCTTTCTTCAGGATGAGCGGAACAATACGTGTTTTACGAGGGGACACGGTGGAATCTGAACGATGAACGTGGTAAACATAGTAATATTTTCCATCCAGACCTTTAAATACATCTCCATGTCCTGATCCGTTTTCTCCTACGAGGCTGCGATGAATGATCGGACTGTTCGGATGCTTTTTCCACGGACCGAAAGGGGAAGAAGCAGTGGCATAACCTACCGAATAGTCGATATTCATAAAATGATTGGCAGAATAGAAGAGGTAATATACCCCGTCCCACTTCATAACAGTCGGTCCTTCCATCACCGGTGCAGACTTATAGTTCGGAGTCTTTTCCCAAGGCTCCGTACAGTCCATACATTGTTTCAATGTTTCCGGTTTGATACTTCCCTTCTTTATGTCAAACTCGGCTACCCAAAGATAATTGCCTTTATTAAAGCGGACATGATACAGGTAGTATTTTCCATCATCATCCTTAAATAGGAAAGAGTCTATATTCTTAGCGGAAGCGTCTATCGGTTTGACTTCCTTCTGCCGGAAAGGACCGAACACCGATTTGGAAGAAGCGATCACCGTTTGCTCATTGGCGGTATAAGTGAAATAATAAGTTCTTTTATCCTTAAAGTATTGAGGTGCCCAGAAGCCTTTTTCACCGAAAGCTTGGTCTCCCTTTCTCAATATAAGTTGCAAATCTTTTCCATTAGGCACAGTCCAATGCTTCAAGTCGGTCGATTCGAGGATAGCAAAACCCTGCGGTTCCCGATTGCGTGTACCTGTGAGATAATACTTTCCGTTCTCCACAAAGATAGTGGGATCGGCAAAGAATATTTCTTTCCATGAATCCGCCCATGATTGGGTGATAGATACACATATCACCGCTAATATGAAAATTACTTTTTGGATAGTCTTACATTCTTTCATAAACATATTTCTTACGATTTATTTTATAAAACCATTTATTGAGCCAATTCCCAAACCAAACGAGGCTTCTCTCCTGAAAGATCCCAAATAGACTCATCCCATTGAAGAGCCTTTACTGCTGCCATAAGAGTAGGTATGGTAGAAAGTCCGTTATAACGGTCAGCACCATTAACAGTTGCCGAATAATTTGGAACTACCTCATCTACTATTGCAGGTGTATTAGCTGAAAAACGGCACTCCATATTCGGATTGGCATAACAATTATTTGCCTCATTTTTATCGAAACGTCCGCATACTCTTCCTGATTTAGGTGCACCATTCGAATATAAGGAAGAATTCCAAGCCACACAACGTGTCACTGTTACTCCTGTTCCTTTATTGGCAAGTCCCAAAATGCCTCCTACTTGATTTTGAGCAGCAATTTCACATTCAGAGTAACAATGTGAGATGAGCGCTGTTGGGCTCGGCTCTACAAGTCCTGCAATACCAGCTCCGGGATTCGGAGGTGTAACATTAGGATAGGACTTAGCCACTCCTGATGAATAACAATGAGTAACAGTACCCTGAAACATCCTGCTTACAATACCACCAACACATGACTTTGTGATAATATCTCCTACAAAATAACATTGAGTAATAGTAGCGCCTCCTTTTGCTTCTCCACAAATACCACCAGCAGACCATGTAGCATTAATACTCATTTCTGAAGAACATTGATAGATTTTACTTTCCGCTCCTTGAATTCTTCCGCATATACCACCAGCTTGTCCATTCTCCCAAGCAGTCGGTCCTGTTCCTGAAGTCAGATTTATCGTACCAGATACCCGTACATTTTCAACAACTCCTGCCGCTGAAGCATTTCCAACATGTCCGGCAAGAACTCCTGTCAACTTTTGATTGGCTGTAATCTGCGCATTTTCAAAGTTTATATTGGAACACTTACCAACCAACAATCCAAAGAATCCCTGATTAACAGAAGAGGAAGTATTTACTTTCAGATTACGAATCGTATGGCCGCCTCCATCCAATACAAGTTGTTTGGAAACCGAGGTCTCTATCGGTTGCCAGTCTACACCTTGCAAATCAATATCATTCTCTATCTTGGCATAGATCGTCTTACCATCTTTGAGTTTCTCTCCGAGAGTTATCAAGTCGCTCGTTGTCGCCACGGTATAAGGGTTGTCGATTTCTCCCTGTTTCTGTTGCAGGAAGAAAGTCATTGTACTTTTCTCTTGATTGACTGCAAGATCATCGGAAACCAGTTTCAAACCGAGAACGTATTTCTTTGATCCGTCAAGCGTACCTAAATCATGGAAGCGCAAATTTACCATACGCAGGACATCGTCCCCCTTAAAATTAAAATTACTTCCATCCAGATCATAATATTCCACAGGTAAGAGGTGATATTCTTCACCAAACTCTTTGGCATCGACAACAGCCAATTCCGCCTTTGCTTCTTTTTCGCAATGGCTTTTCTCCACCATAATGTTATATTGGTATTCCGGCTCATCCAGATATAAATCATATTTGCCTGTCTGATAAAGCGACAAGGTAATATTGGAATAGGTAACTTCAGCCTTTTCCGGCTGTGTCAGATCCATGACTTCACCACATGATATCAACGAAAACACCATTAATGACGCTACAATAGGAATGTATCTTTTCATAATATCTTTCTTTTAATTATTAAAAACAGGGATTACTATACCGACGTTATCTCCTGACAACCAAACTTTATCTCCGTCTATACGAACTACCTCCATCTCCATCCCTTCTTTGAGGAAAGAAACTCCTTGGAATGAGAATTCAGTCTTTATCTTTTGACCAACAGCCGTGGGCTTCCCGTCAAACTTCACATGAATGTATTTGCTTTGATCCGAATTTTGTAGGCGATAAGTCAACCGTTTAGGATTAATTGCAGCCTGAAGTTGTTCCTGCTCTGTAAAAGTACAAATTCCATCCAAACTATAAAACCCAACTTCGGTATATCCTGTTATATTCTTCTTATCAACCCCGTTTTCGGCATATTCCGTCTCCGCACAAGAGGTGAAAGCCAACAAACATACCAACACTACATATATTACTTTCATAAGCGAATAAATTTAAGATAATTACTTTCTAATAGTTGTCGACAATATTTCTACCGATCCATCCTTATAAGTCACTTCGGCGGTAAGTATTTGTCCGTTCAGGTTCTTATTCACTATATTGATTTCCTGTCCATCCAGCTTTACTTTATAAGATGAGACATCAGCCGGCAAATTTAATAGTTGTACTAACATATATTCATCCACTTGTTGATATTTCAACAAAGGAAACTTTCCTGTTACAGACTTGGTCTTAACATCATCCTTCCACAACACGGCATCATCCGATTTCAGCAATGCTACATGGTAGGCAGTTCCGGGAACAAGATTTTCAACCAATGTATAGTCATTCTCCGAATCAAGCGACCGACGTACTACCTCTGTTCCATTTTCATCTGTTACTGACAATATACCTGTTTTATCGGCTCCATTCCCCCAACGAATGAACAATTCCCGTTGCCCTCCGACAAGGCTGGAAACTGCCAATCCATCCCGGGCAGCGATGAAATCGGGATACAGCAATGGATTGGGATTGTAGAATCCGTCTGCATCCAGTCCTAAATAACGGGAAAAATAAATTCCTCCAAGTTCCCACATTTCAGTCTTCGCATCGTAAACAGCTCTCGCTCCACCGGGAACCACACTAAAACGTCCGGTAATGGCATACGTATCATATTTCTTGAACACCTCATAAAAAGTTTTATACCAATTCTTCGGATACCAGGAATAACTCTCAAAAAGGCTCTTGAACTCGGTTGCACTGACCGGTGTACCGGCGTTAGCTTTTTCGGCTATCAGATTAAGATATTCGTAAATTTTCATCCCGGCCGTATAACCATGCTTGGTTCCCCATTCTCCCAGTGCGTCGGCTACATGAGGATTTAAAGCACGTACCATAGAGAATTCCGTGCAAATCAGTTTCTTTGTTACACCATATTTATCGCGGATAATACGGAAATCATCTTCCGCCTGGTTGATTTTCAATGCGTGAACGTGCAAGTCGAGCCCTACAACATTAGGATTGTTATTAACCACAGAGACTACTGCAGGTACCGTTTCGCTCTTCGGCAACTCGGAAACACGGTTCAATGCTCCGGCATAAATATCAAATGTCCAGCCATTAGCCTGTTTCCAGGTAGTCAGCCGATTGGCAAACTCATTCAGAAATGCCCGATAATCTTCACCATCCGCATGACAGAGATCGGTATCCAATGCATTCTCCCATTCCGGCTCGTTACCCATGACAAGTATTTCAATATTCTTCGCCATATCATAGGTTTTCAGTAATATTTCCGTTGCCTGAAATATGTACTCCATCTCCTTAGTTCCTACTTTGGGAACCGTATCGGTATATAATTCAAAAGGTATTTTCAGACTCAAGATGAATTTCACACGGTCGCCCAACGCTTTCTTGGCCTGAATAAATTTCAATGTAGGAATATGTGTCCTGATGACATTTTCTTTCACACCAACAATCTTCCCGTTTTCATTCTGAAGAAACAGATTGGGGATATTGACAAATCCTCTCACCCAACTCACTTTCGACTGTTTCAACATCTCTATTTCCGTAATCGGGTAATCTATATTTTCATTATAGTTCGCCCCCAAATCCTGCGCCTTTGTTCCCATCGAACATAAGAACAGCAATACAAACATTAAAAAAGCTTTCATTTTCATATACATACTTCAAGGTTAATTGTCCGACATCGAACAGAACAAAGGTAAAGAAATAAATCCCGGTAGAATAGAACGATTGTTTTATCAACGGGATTTATGTTCAGAATAAACATTTGACCTTATTTTAATGGTTCTTCTTCTACTTCACTGCGATAATAACCGTCCACTTCAGCAAAGAAATTCTGCTTCAGGGAGTCCAGAAGTTCGAGCTGTTGTGCCGCCATATTCTGGTATTGAGTTCGGTCGGCTTTTACATTGAATAAACCGTATTCACCCAAGTTACCCAATTCATTTCCGGTCAGGTTGCGTTCGGAACCTTTATAAGGAGGCATCATAATCCAGTCGCCCGAACGATAAGCCATACGTCCTTGCGCTTCCAACACTACATCCTTGCGGGCAGTCTGCTCTTTTCCGAAGAAAGCATCCAGATAGTTCCGACTATCCAAACCTTCCGGCAAATCGGCATGTATCATCGACCCCAGAGAAGCAAGAATATCTACCTGGCAAACCAGTGCATCGGACACAACCGGCTGAATCTTTCCTTTCCAATAAACAAACAAAGGAATATGCGTACCACCGTCGAACAAACTATATTTACCTCCGCGCAGACCTCCTGCAGGAAGGTGATCGCCTGCCAATTCGGGAGCTCCGTCTTTGTAACCGTCATTCAGAACCGGCCCGTTATCACTGGAGAAGATAATCAGTGTCTTTTCCAACAATCCTTCTTTCTTCAAGTGGGCAAGCAGTTCGCCGACACACCAGTCTGCCTCAACGATGGCATCGCCACGAGGCCCCATCGTTGTTTTGCCCACAAATCGCTGGTGGGGAGCACGAGGTACGTGAGGTTCGTGTAAACCATAATACAGGAAGAAAGGAGCATCTTTGTGTTCAGTAACAAAGTTCTTTACCTTATCTACAAAATAGTCGGCCATATCCTCGTCTTTCCAACGGGCTTTCTGTCCGCCTTTCATATATCCGATACGAGGAATTCCGTTTACTATAGAGTTATTATGTCCGTGTGCCCACTGCATTTTCAGCATCTCCGGATGAGAGATGGCAGTCGGTTCGCCCTCAAAATTATGCTCGTAACTCACTTCGATAGGGTCGACCGGGTCGAGTCCTACTACATCACCGTTTTCCACGTAAACCGTCGGGACACGGTCGTTGGTTGCCGCAATCAGGCAAGAGTAGTCGAAACCGATTTCTTTGGCACCCGGTTTGACGGTTTCGTTCCAGTTGACATTGCCGTCTCCCATCCCCAAATGCCACTTTCCGATAGCTCCGGTCACATACCCGCACTGCTGCATCATCTTCGGCAAGGTAAACTGATTTTCATTAATGATAAGAGGAGCATCTCCCGGCAGGATTTTTGCATCCTTATTTTTCCACGGATACATTCCGGTCATCAAAGCGTAGCGGCTGGGAGTGGAAGTTGCCGAAGTGGCATATCCGTTCGTGAAACAAACTCCGCCATGAGCCAGACTGTCGATATTCGGAGTATGAATCGTAGTAGAGCCGTAAGCGCTGACATCACCAAATCCCAGATCATCGGCAAGAATCACAATCACATTCGGCTTTTCTTCTACGTGCTGTGAGGTACAACCTACTAAAGACAACGTAGGAACTAGATAGATTATCTTTTTCATAATATTATGTAGTTAATAACGATGCAAATTTAGCCACCACTTATTTATTTATGTAGAACAAATGTTTAATAATGGGGAGAAATGTCCATCCTGCAACTATTCTTATGAATCGGATGTAGCATATATATCAATCAAGAGCCTTATGTGAGTTTACAAACAGTAGACAAATTACTTCCATATTTCGATTGCAAAAGCATTTTTTTTCATAACTTTGTTCGCAATATCTTGGTTACCTCTCTTGCGGAATACAATTTAATGAGCCAAGATACCCGATAATATATGCAGACTCGACTACTACAACTGGCTATTTTACTCATCTGCCTGTCCGGATGCACCAATGAACATACCAATACTCCCGCATTTTATATATGGAAAAGCAAATTAAGCGTACAAGATGCGGATACTGCCTACCTGAATACACTCGGAGCCCAAAAAATATACGCCCGGATGTTTGATGTAGACAACAAAGGAAACGGGGCATTCCCTACGGCAGACTATTCGCCTTCGTTTTCTTTGGATAATCCCGGCTTTCAGCAAAAGATAGTCCCCGTTATATTTATCACCAACAAGGCAATCCGGCAATGCACTGCCGCTGATATAGAGAAGCTTGCCCGCAACTGTGCCGACCGGATAGACACCTTATACCGTTTGCATTTCAACAAGCTCCCGACCGAATATCAGTTCGACTGCGACTGGACGGAAAAGACAAAAGAAAACTATTTCAACTTCCTGAACCACATCCGCAAGCTAAGGAAAGGAGTCCCGATAAGCTGCACCATCCGCCTCCATCAGATCAAGTTCAAAGACAAAACCGGAATACCTCCCGTCGATAAGGGAACACTGATGTACTACGCTTCATCCGAACCTACGGATTTCGAGAATGAAAATACCATATTAAACAATAAAGACGCTGCTTCATACATCGAAAAGATCGGTTCCTATCCGCTGCATCTGGACATCGCACTGCCGCTCTACAGCTGGGGAATCGTGAGAAATCCGTTCGGACAGATTAAACTGATAAACGGAGTCCGCAAAGCTACCATCGACGCACGTCCCGACTATTACCAACCAACGAAAGACGGTATTTACTGCATACTCCAATCACACTATATAAACGGAGTATGGGTGAATAAAGACTACGAACTTAAAGTAGAAGAAGTCAGCCCGGAAACACTGCTCGAAGCGGCCAAACTCCTGCGCAAAAAACTACGAAAGGAAAACAGGGAAATCATTTTCTACCACCTGGACAAAGAGATTATCAAGCAATATTCTACCGAACAATTAATCAACATCATAAACACTTTCTCATGAAACATCTGAAACGCTTTATCGCCACACTTGCCATAACCGTACTCCCCTTCCACTCCTACGTCAACGGATGCGGAGGCGATTTTTACGATTATATGAACTACTATAACCTTTTCGACCAGCTTCTTCTCGAGAACAAAGGCCTGCAACCTTTCCTCCTGACAACGGATGATGCATTCTACGGAGAAGACATGAACCCGGACGGGAAACAACAGCAGCCCGACGAAAATATAAACGCATGGATGACATTTTTCAAGAAGAACAAAACCCTTCAGGACATGAATGAAGAGCAGTTCAAAGCATTGCTTTACACCGCTTCCTACCAGTCGTTGAAGCAACCTTCTTCCCCATACGTCACCGCCCTGAACAAGACAGATGCAGGAAAGCATACCCTTACCTACCTGCAATATGCGAAAGAACTGGAGCCATACGCCCAACTATCGAATAACGGCGACTGGTGGGAAATGAAACGCACCTCCTCCCCCTCTGAAGAAACATACACCCACTACAAAGACAAAGGACTGGAACTCTACCGGAACTGCCCATACGATGAACTGAAACTAAGGTACGGCTACCAACTCGTACGCCTGGCACACTATATGCGAAATAAGAACAACGAAGCTATCCGAATGTACAACCTATACGTGAAACCTCTCAAACAGGAACATTACATCTACTACGCCGCCCTCGAACAGACAGCCGGTGCCCTCTATAACATAGGTAAACTGGCAAATGCCAACTACCTCTACTCCCGTGTGTTCGACCATTCGGATAACAGGAAAAAAACAGCCTATACCAGCTTCAAAATACAAAACGAAATAGACTGGAACGAAGCAATGTCCTGGTGTAAAGACAATCGGGAGAAAGCAGCCATGTATGCACTCCGGGGTTATAATACGTTCTCCAATGAACTGGAAGAAGTGGAAAACATCCTGAATATATATCCTGAATCACCCTATATCAAGCTGCTCGCCATCCGCTATATCAACAAGATGGAAAGGGATATTCTGACGCGCTACAGTCATTCGGATGCCACCGACGACACAAGTTCATTCATGCAACCTTCCGGAAAAGTACTTGCAGAATATGAGCGTGCACAGCAGATAATCAAAGCGGTAATGAATCACCCCAAAGTGGGCGACAAAGACTTTTGGGCTCTCTACCATGCACATATGTCTTTCCTCTGCAAAGATTACCGACAGGCAGCCACATTCATCGACTCCCTCCAGACCACGAAGCCCGAATTGCTGAAACAAAAAAGCCGTACCCAATTCAGTCTTTACCTGGCACAACTGAAGTTTATCGGTGAAGATGAAGAAAAAAACATCCGGCAATACCTGCAAACAAGCCATGCCGATGAGGACTTTATCAACGAAATTGTCGGTCATCTTTATAAAATGCAGAAAGACTACGGCAAAGCATTCCTTACCCACAACCGCATAGAGAACCTGCGGCAGAATCCGGACCCGGATATTATCAATTCGCTTCTGGCAAATGCCGGGAAAGAGAATGACCAGACGCTATTGACCCAGCTTTACGAACTGAAAGGAACTTATTACCTACGCATGAATAACTTTGCAGAAGCAGCCAAATGGTTTGCCAAAGTTCCGGAATCCTATAGCCTCACTCACTATAAATACGATTATGAAACAGAGAAATATATCCCTGCGGGTATCTCCTCGGATGATTTCAACGGCTATTCGGAAATCTCCCCGTTGATATTCAGCAATGGATTCAAGAGACTATTCAGCGTTCCTGCCGCTTCGCAACTAACGGACGTGATGTACGAACAGTATCCCTATCTGAACAAAGAACACAATAAGGCTACATTGACCGCTGCCCTGATGCAACTGGAAAAGGAAAGCCAGATGATGACGGAAAAAGGCGCACGGGCTGCCTATATGCTGGCCAACTATTATTATAACATATCTCCTACCGGTTATTACAGAAATATTCCTGCATACTTCACAGACAACTCCTACTATTGGTCTGCATACGTCTCATACGGCACAACAGGCCCAAACTCCATTCCTGATTACAGCAAAGAGTATAATTACAGAGACTTCACCCAGGAATATATGATAGTCGATAATATGGAGAACGCCCTCGCTCTGTATGAACAAGCTGCCACCTACTTCACCGACCGCGAATATAAAGCACGCGCACTGTTCATGGCCTCTTCCTGTACAATGGATCTTTATGCCCAAAACTGGTGGAGTAACTGGAACAATATCCTTAATTCTGATTTCAGCAGGTCGGATGACGAAAAGAAAGTGGACAGCTATTTCCGCCAATTGAAAAAATCATATAGCGACACACAGTTCTTCAAGGAGGCCGTACACGAATGTAAGTATTTCGAATATTATGTAAAGACTGAACTCTAATTCCCCAATCATCATCACTATAAAATGAAAACAGCAGTATTTAAAACAAAAATGAGAGCTCTCGTCTTCTTACTGGCAGGACTGGCTTTATCCTCTTCCTTATCCGCCCAAGATATTTCGGGAACTTGGCATGGAAAACTTTCCCTTCCCACCGGTTCGCTGACTATTGTATTCCACATCAGTCAAACGGAACAAGGCGCTTATGTGACCACACTGGACAGTCCCGACCAGGGAGCCAACGGTATCAAGACACAGACCACTTCTTTCAATGATTCTACTTTAATTATCCAGATACCTATGATTCATGCTTCGTACAAAGGAAAGCTGAACAGTGATAACACAATCAACGGAACATTTACGCAAGGGATGCCCCTTCCGTTGAATTTGAAAAAGGGAGAAGCCAGCCGCCCCAAACGTCCGCAGGAGCCTCAACCGCCTTTCCCTTACAGAAGTGAAGAAGTCACCGTGAGGAATGAACGGGATGGAATTAACCTTGCCGGAACATTGACTCTTCCCGAAAAAGGAACTAAATTTCCGGCAGTAGTAATGGTGACGGGAAGCGGTGCGCAGAACCGGGATGAAGAAATCATGGGACATAAACCTTTCTTTGTCATCGCCGATTATCTGACCCGAAATGGAATTGCTGTGCTTAGATGTGATGACAGGGGCACTGCCGCTTCACAAGGTACTCACGCAACAGCTACCAATGAGGATTTTGCCACAGATACGGAAGCAATAGTGAATTACCTGCGCAGCAGAAAAGAAATAAATGCAAAGAAAATCGGAATTATCGGACATAGCGCAGGCGGAATCATTGCATTCATCGTCGCTGCCAAAGACCCTTCCATTGCATTTGTCGTTTCATTGGCAGGAGCCGGCGTGAGAGGCGACAGTCTGATGCTGAAGCAGGTAGAGTTAATCTCTAAATCCCAGGGAATGCCGGATGCCGTCTGGCAAGGGATGAAGCCTTCAATACGGAACAGATATGCCATACTGCAACAAACAGACAAAACTCCCGAAGAGTTGCAGAAAGAACTGTATGCAGACGTTACAAAAACAATGTCTCCCGAACAATTGAAAGACCTGAATACCATCCAGCAACTATCCGCACAAATCAGTTCGATGACTTCTCCGTGGTATCTTCATTTTATGAGATATGACCCGGCCCAGGATTTGAAGAAACTAAAATGTCCGGTTCTGGCTCTGAACGGAGAAAAGGATATTCAAGTGGATGCCACCATGAATCTTGCTGCCATCCAGGAAAGAATCACCGGAAATGGAAACAAAAATGTAACAGTCAAAGCCTATCCGAACTTAAATCACCTGTTTCAGACTTGCAAAAAAGGAACATTGGCCGAATACGGGCAGTTGGAAGAAACAATCAATCCGGAAGTCTTGAAAGATATCATTGAATGGATAAGGAAACAATAAGTCTCTTATTGACTAAAGGAATAAAATATTAATTTTTAATTGAAAGAGAAATGAGCACTCAAACAAATGATTTAAAGGAAATTATAAAGAAATGGATTATCAATATTGATAAAACAGAAGAACTACCTTCCGATATTGTGGCTTTGAGCTTCAATCTTTATGAACCATATGGTTTAGAATTGGTTGGAGCTACTTGGTTTGATGAAGAAGACGAAGATTGGGCATGTGATGAAGATTTTGAACCTACTCAACGGAGTTGTCCTGATTTTAAAATTTCAGATGATCTAGAATGGGAAGAAGTATTAGAGATTGTCACAGCTACTCTTAAAGCTCTAATCAAAGAACTTCCTGATTTAAGACTTTTCAAAGTCGAACATATAGCAGTTGGATTTGTGGATGGAGATCTGATAATTCTAAAATGATCCTTATTGATTATATACTTTTCAGGAAATATTTCTGAAACTCATATTTACTTTCTTTCCAATTCTTGCAAATATTTGCAAGAATTGGAAAGAAAGTAAATAGCTACAATTTACATATACTACATAAATCCCTCGTCATCAGTTTACACCAACATTGTCTAAATTGATTTAAATCAAAATCCATCTCATCGAACTCACCCTGAAAGATTTTGTTTTACCTTTACAGCCAAAACAAATAAGCGGCAAATAATAGCAAGGTAGTAAGGTAACAGGTATTAAGGTAAAGTTTTGTATGAAGAAGAGTCTTATTGCATTGGCGTTCGGCACACTGGGATTAGGTATTGCCGAATTTGTAATGATGGGAATTTTGCCCGATGTGGCAAAAGATTTAGGTATTAGTATTCCTACCGCAGGGCATTTCATTTCTGCTTATGCATTAGGCGTCTGTGTCGGTGCACCTGTATTGACATTGGCTCGCAAATATCCGCTAAAACATATTCTGTTAGTATTAGTTACCTTAATTATGATAGGTAATATCTGTGCGGCTATGGCTCCCAATTACTGGGTATTGCTCGCTGCCCGCTTTATTTCCGGTTTGCCTCATGGTGCATACTTCGGAGTAGGCTCTATTGTTGCAGAGAAACTGGCCGACAAGGGTAAAGGTTCGGAAGCCGTCTCCATCATGATTGCAGGAATGACCATTGCCAATCTGTTTGGCGTACCTTTGGGCACTTCCTTAAGTACCATGCTTTCCTGGCGTGCCACTTTCCTGCTGGTTGGTATCTGGGGAATTGTTATCCTATATTATATCTGGCGATGGGTTCCGCATGTAGAGGGTCTGAAGGATACCGGCTTTAAAGGACAATTCCGCTTTCTTAAAACTCCGGCTCCGTGGTTGATTCTTGGCGCTACGGCACTAGGTAATGGCGGTGTATTCTGCTGGTATAGCTACATCAATCCGATGCTTACCAATGTGTCCGGCTTCTCCGCAGAAAGCATTACGCCCTTAATGATCCTTGCCGGCTTCGGTATGGTGATGGGAAACCTGATTAGTGGACGTCTCTCCGACCGCTACACCCCCGGAAAAGTAGGAACTGCCGCTCAAGCACTTATCTGTATTATGTTATTGCTCATCTTCTTCCTTTCTCCCTATAAATGGGCAGCAGCCCTGTTGATGTGCCTTTGTACGGCAGGACTGTTCGCAGTATCCAGTCCGGAGCAGATATTAATTATCCGCGTATCAAAGGGAGGAGAAATGCTGGGAGCAGCCTGCGTGCAGGTTGCATTCAATCTCGGAAATGCCATCGGTGCTTATGCAGGCGGACTGGCTGTTAATGGTGGCTACCGTTATCCGGCTCTGGCGGGTGTACCATTTGCTCTAATTGGATTTACTTTATTCCTGATTTTCTATAAGAAATACCAAGCAAAATACTAAAGAGAATATTACTTGATTGAAAATATTGCCATACAAAGGAACTATTGGAATATATTCATTACATTTGCGCACATTCATTATAAATGATATTACATTGTCTAAACAAACAAGTATTCTAATAGAAAAACGATTATGGCCTCAAATTCTGAATCACCCAAACACAATAAAATAGAAAGTAAGCAACTCGGTTATGGCTTCACTTTTGTATTAATCGGGCTACTCGCATTAGTAACTGGAATTATTATACTTTCGATAGAAGTAATAATTGGTGCCATAGTTGGAATTATTATTGGTTTCATAATAATGTCTACAAGCAAAATAACAATAACCCCCAATAATACTTTGGAAAAGCAGCCCATACAAACAACCGCTACATTCAATGGAATCGATCAACCTTATTTTAATATTGTTCAAGACTGTAAGATAAACTATTTCTGTTTATTCAGAAACTAAACGATAATCCACGTCTAAAAGAAGAGGTTGACAATGCGATACATTTCCATTCTACCGGCAACCCCGCTGAAATACCATTTCCAGACTTGATTAATATGTTGATAACCGCAGATTTATTAAAGGTTTATCAGCAACTAGGTTATCGATTTGGAATAGATAGAAAGGAGAGCTTTGCCATCATCTATCTGTTTGCCCGCATATATGGCTTACAGAAAATCACATTCTCTAAATTGCCTGTTGCCTATGACCGTATTTCTAATAGTATTGCCGATTACCTCCCTCTCATTGAAAAAATAAATGCGGACAATATCAAATCGGACACTTTATTCATATTAGGTGCAATCATCAACAATATGGATAATGAAATAGGAAAACAATACCATTTACTTTTATATCGTTATGCATCTATTATTGCCAAAGCAGATGGAACCATTACAACAAAAGAAACCGATTTCCTGAAAAGCATCATGTCTCCCTGGAATAATGAAATCAGTAAAAGTGAGCTAGAATCTAATACGGCTACATACGTCAGCACACCCGAAAAGCAAGGAGGAATGGAGCAGCTAACTCAGTTGACCGGACTTGAACTAGTAAAAAATGATGTGGCTACATTAGTCAATTTTATCAAAATTCAGAAGGTACGTGCATCAAAAGGAATGAAAGCCCCCTCACTTTCATATCATTGTGTATTTATAGGGAATCCTGGAACAGGAAAGACTACCGTTGCACGAATTTTAGCCTGCATTTATAAAGAACTAGGTATCTTGGAGAAAGGACATTTAGTTGAAACCGATCGATCTGGCCTGGTCGCAGAATATGTAGGACAAACCGCTGTCAAAACAAATAAAATCATAGACTCTGCCATGGGTGGAATACTGTTTATTGATGAAGCTTATTCTTTGGTTACAAATTCAAGCAATGATTATGGAAAAGAAGCAATAGCAACACTGCTAAAACGAATGGAAGATGACAGAGAACGCCTGGTTGTTATTCTTGCCGGTTACACGCAAGAGATGAAAGAATTCATAGACTCAAATCCCGGACTACAATCGCGCTTCAACCGCTACATTGAGTTTAAGGATTACTCAGCAGAAGAACTATTACAGATATACCTTGGTAATCTGAAAAAGTATGAATATGTAATCACTGATGGAGCCATAGAGAAAATGAAACGGGTGATTAATAAAGCTATTATCAATAAAGACCACAATTTTGGAAATGCCCGTTGGGTTCGCAACATTTTTGAAAAAACATTGGAAATTCAAGCGAACCGTTTAGCGACGGACGGAAACATATCAAATGAATCGTTGACTACTATTACAGAGGATGATATAATTGAAAACGATTGAAACTTTTCACTAAGCCCAAAAATCGAAAGCGGGCATTTGATTCTTTATCGCATAAAAGAATCACCCTAATATAAATTTATTTTCAGTCGGCTTATAACAAAGCAAAACAGCTGACGCAATAGATATCGGAAGAAATGAACCAGCCCTATTTCTTTTTCTTTTGATACCGCAAAGGTATTATATCACAAGGGATTGAAATGACGTACTTTGTCCCAGATTAGCTTACTTTGTCTTACTTTCATCTAAAATGTATTTACTTTCATCTAGAATGATTTTACTTATGCACCGGACGATTTATCGTATATTTGGGATACGATAAGCATCTCAATGAACCATGAGCCTCTTGATAGCAAGTGCTGATTAGCTATAATGAAATCGGGATTAGCTATAATGAAATTGAGATTAGCTATAATGAAAATAAAAGCAGCTATAATGGGATTCTGTGCTATACATAGCATAGGAAGATAAACTGGCTGTGAGTTTTCTTTTTAATAGTGTACACGTGCGCAGACGCAAAAGAATATTCTTTTTATATGAAAAAAGCGTGTAATTGAGGTGGCCCCCCTCCACCTCAATTACACGCTTTTTCTAATATAATTAATTATATAAAGAGAATAAATATCATAAGTAAATGATAAAGACAAAACAAATGAGCCTTTGCATCTTTTTAAAACAACATTTAGCTGGCTCATTACCAAAAAAACAGATGAAGTCTACATTGAAAGAGACATTGATATCGTTTTTATCTGTTTTTTAAAGACAGAAAGCATACCACGTTTTCTTCGTTAGCTTAAAAATTGATTTTTAATGGACAAACTTATTTTGTTCTACGAAATTGGGGTAATTTCGATTAGTAAGTATTATCTTTGCAAACTACAATGAGCAGCCCGGCAACAAATACTCTTTATTTATCCGGACATTGTTGCCAAATCGTTGTTCATTTGTATAAATCATTGATAATAAAAGAAATAATAGATTAATATGGCATTGCAATGTGGTATTGTAGGACTACCGAACGTGGGTAAGTCGACACTTTTCAACTGTTTGTCGAATGCGAAAGCACAGGCGGCAAATTTCCCTTTCTGTACAATTGAACCCAATGTAGGTGTAATCACTGTTCCTGACGAACGTCTGAACGCACTCGCTGAATTGGTGCACCCCCAACGAATTGTTCCTACAACTGTAGAAATCGTAGATATCGCCGGACTGGTGAAAGGCGCAAGCAAAGGTGAAGGACTGGGAAACAAGTTCCTTGCCAATATCCGTGAAACAGACGCAATTATCCACGTACTCCGTTGCTTCGATGACGACAATGTGACACACGTAGACGGAAGCGTAAATCCCGTCCGCGACAAAGAAATCATTGACTACGAACTTCAATTGAAAGACCTGGAAACCATCGAAAGCCGTATCCAGAAAGTACAGAAACAAGCACAGACGGGCGGAGACAAAGCTGCAAAGTTAGCTTACGATGTACTCGTTCAATATAAAGACGCACTGGAACAAGGAAAATCTGCACGTACAGTGACTTTTGAAACAAAAGACGAACAAAAGATTGCTCACGAACTGTTCTTATTGACCAGCAAGCCGGTAATGTATGTCTGCAATGTTGATGAAGCAAGCGCAGTAAACGGAAATAAATACGTAGATATGGTACGCGAAGCCGTAAAAGACGAGAATGCTCAAATCCTGATTGTCGCAGCCAAAACAGAAGCGGACATCGCCGAACTGGAAACGTACGAAGACCGTCAAATGTTCCTTGCCGAAGTAGGCTTGGAAGAATCGGGCGTAGCACGTCTTATCAAGTCTGCTTACAAACTCCTGAATCTTGAAACATATTTCACTGCCGGTGTACAAGAAGTACGTGCCTGGACATACGAAAAAGGATGGAAAGCTCCTCAATGTGCCGGAGTGATCCACACCGATTTTGAAAAAGGCTTTATCCGTGCCGAAGTTATCAAATACGATGATTATATCAAATACGGCTCGGAAGCAGCTGTGAAAGAAGCCGGAAAACTGGGTGTAGAAGGAAAAGAATATGTGGTGCAGGATGGCGACATCATGCATTTCCGTTTCAACGTGTGATTATCGGTTACCACCGACGACTTATTAATTACTAATTCGCTAACAATATGAAATATCTCATTGCAGGAACGGGAGGTGTAGGCGGCAGTATCGCAGGATTCTTGTCGCTGGCAGGCAAAGATGTAACCTGTATTGCCCGTGGAGCTCATTTGCAGTCGATTCAAACGAACGGTTTGAAACTGAAATCGGATTTGAAGGGCGAACATACGCTCCGGATTCCGGCAACTACCGCTGAAGAATTCAATGGAAAAGCAGATGTGATATTTGTATGCGTAAAAGGTTATTCGGTCGATTCTATCGTAGAACTGATTAAAAGAGCAGCGCACAAAGACACGGTTGTCATCCCTATCCTGAATGTGTACGGCACAGGGCCACGCATACAAAAGTTGGTACCGGAAGTCACTGTCCTCGACGGCTGCATCTATATCGTAGGCTTCGTATCCGGCACCGGAGAAATCACCCAAATGGGAAAGATATTCCGGTTGGTATACGGCGCTCATCGCGGCACGGTTGTGAAGCCCGGATTGCTGGAAGCTATCCAACAAGACTTGCAGGAAGCAGGCATAAAGGTAGACCTGTCACCAGACATCAACCGGGATACGTTTATCAAATGGTCGTTTATCTCTGCAATGGCCGTAACGGGTGCTTACTACGACGTTCCGATGGGAAAAGTACAGAAACCGGGAAAGATACGGGATACATTTATCGGACTTTCTACGGAAAGCGCTGCCTTAGGAAAGAAACTAGGCGTCGAATTTCCCGAAGACCCAGTCAGCTACAACCTGAAAGTGATTGACAAGCTCGACCCCGAAAGTACCGCTTCTATGCAAAAAGACCTGGCACGCGGACACGACTCGGAAATACAAGGATTGCTCTTCGACATGATTGCAGCAGCCGAAGAACAGGGAATAGATATACCGACCTACCGGATGGTTGCAGAGAAATTCAAAAAATCTAATCATTAACATTAATCCAATATAGAATGAATACCATGCTATTATCCATCAACTGGAACCCGAATCCCGAACTATTCAACCTGTTCGGCATTTCTATCCGTTATTACGGATTACTGTGGGCAGTAGGAATATTCTTTGCTTATGTGGTTGTTCACTACCAGTACCGGGATAAAAAGATAGAGGAAAAGAAGTTTGACCCGCTTTTCTTTTACTGTTTCTTTGGTATTCTAATCGGTGCCCGCCTAGGACACTGCCTGTTCTATGACCCGGGATACTACCTGTCTCATTTTTGGGAAATGATTCTTCCTATCAAGTTCATGCCGGACGGAAACTGGAAATTTACCGGATATGAAGGACTTGCCAGCCACGGCGGTACATTAGGACTGATAATCGCCCTTTGGCTGTATTGCCGCAAGACGAAGCTCCATTATATGGACGTGCTGGATATGATTGCCGTAGCTACTCCAATCACCGCCTGCTTCATCCGCCTTGCCAACCTGATGAACTCCGAAATCATCGGCAAACCGTCTGATGTGCCCTGGGCATTCGTTTTCGAACGTGTAGATATGCTCCCCCGTCATCCGGGACAGCTCTACGAAGCCATCGCTTATCTTATCCTGTTCTTCATCATGATTTACCTGTATAAGAATTACAGCAAGAAACTGCACCGTGGCTTCTTCTTCGGGCTCTGCCTGACTTACATCTTCACCTTCCGCTTTTTCATCGAATTCCTAAAAGAAAATCAGGAAGATTTTGAAAACAGCATGATGTTCAATATGGGGCAATGGCTAAGCGTTCCGTTTATCATAATAGGCGTCTATTTCATGTTCTTCTATGACAAGAAGAAAAAGAAAATAGCCTAAATCAAAAAAAGGGATTAGCGGTTCAAACATCACTAATCCCTCTTTCTTATCAATAAAACAAATGCCATTTCCCTAATGTCAGGACAACAATCGAAAACATATCCTAAGACATTATATACATTTTCAGCTTATTTCCCCCTGACTATCTTCTTAATATCATTCAGTTTATTCAGCGCTTCAATAGGAGTAAGATTATTCACATCAAGATTCAATATCTCATCGCGAATCTGACAGAGAATCGGATCGTCCAACTGGAAGAAGCTTAACTGCATACCTCCACGATTCTCGCTCACTTCTGCCAACGGTTTACCTGCTATGCCCTGTTGGCGATTATCAGATTCAAGCTGTTTCAATATCTCATTTGCACGTTTCACAATGCTTTTCGGCATACCGGCCATCTTTGCCACATGAATACCGAAAGAGTGTTCACTACCGCCACGTTCCAGTTTACGAAGGAAGATTACTTTATTATCAACTTCTTTCACCGATACATTATAATTCTTGATGCGCTTGAAAGATTTCTCCATCTCATTCAATTCATGATAATGCGTAGCAAATAATGTACGTGCTTTTGCTTTCGGATGTTCATGGATATACTCTACAATTGCCCAGGCAATGGAAATACCATCATAAGTAGAAGTACCACGACCCAATTCGTCAAATAATACCAGACTCCGGGAAGAAACATTATTCAGGATATCAGCCGCTTCATTCATCTCTACCATAAATGTAGATTCACCGACTGATATATTATCGCTCGCTCCTACACGGGTAAATATCTTATCAACTAAACCGATATGCGCACTTTCCGCAGGAACAAACGAGCCGATTTGAGCCAATAGCGTAATCAACGCCGTCTGACGCAAGAGTGCCGACTTACCGGCCATGTTCGGACCTGTAATAATAATAATCTGCTGTGTATCGCTGTCCAGCATTACATCATTGGCAATATACTTCTCACCTATCGGAAGTTGTTTTTCTATTACCGGGTGACGTCCCTGACGAATATCCAGTACGTCATTATCCTCAATAATCGGACGGATATAACGATTCTCACGGGCCACATTGGCAAATGACAACAAGCAGTCCAAACGTGCAATCTGATTCGCATTAATCTGTATCTGTGGAATAAATTCCATCAATGCCTGTACTAAGTCCGTATATAGCTGCGTTTCCAGAACCAGAATCTTATCTTCCGCTCCCAAAATCTTTTCTTCGTATTCTTTCAGTTCCTGCGTGATATAACGCTCTGCGTTGACCAACGTCTGTTTGCGAATCCATTCGGGTGGAACCTTATCCTTATGCACATTACGGACTTCGATATAATAACCGAATACATTATTATAAGCTACTTTCAAGCTCGGAATACCCGTCTCTTCGCTCTCCCGCTGCTGTATCTTTAGCAGATAATCTTTTCCTGAATAGGAGATTTGCCGCAATTCATCCAAGTCTGCGTTCACACCGTCCTGAATCACTCCACCTTTATTTATCAGTAAAGGAGGATCATTTTTAATCTCTTTGGCAATCCGGTCACGAATAGAAATACAAAGATTCAACTGTTCGCCAATGCGATTCAAGCTCGCATTATCAGCTTCCATACATGCCTGTTTTATCGGCTCAATTGCTTGCAAGGCAACTTTCAACTGAACGACTTCACGAGGCGACACACGCCCTACAGCCACTTTGGAAATAATACGTTCCAGGTCACCTATCAGATGCAACTGTTCTTCAATCAATTCCTTAAAATCTGGTTGGCGGAAGAAATATTCCACTACGTTCAAGCGTTCATTAATCGGCTTCTCATCCTTCAACGGAAAAACCATCCAACGTTTCAACAGACGCGCTCCCATCGGGCTGATCGTTCTGTCGATCACATTGATTAGACTACTGCCTCCATCATTCATATTGCCAATCAGCTCAAGGCTACGCACCGTGAACTTATCCAGACGGACGTATTTATCTTCTTCAATACGTGCCAATGAAGTGATGTGACCAATCTGCGTATGCTGCGTCATTGTCAGATACTGCAGGATAGCACCGGAAGCAATGATACCGTTTTTCAAGTGCTCCACTCCGAAACCTTTCAGATTCTTCGTTTCAAAGTGTTTCAGCAGTTTCTCACGGGCAGTCGTTTCTGTAAATACCCAGTCGTCCAGCTCGAATGTAAAGAACTTGTTACCGAAATTACCTTCAAACATCAGGCGTTTGCCACGTTCAAAAAGAATTTCCTTAGGGGCAAAGTTATTCAACAGTTTGTCTATATAATCAAAAGGTCCTTCTGCAGTAAGGAATTCACCGGTAGAAATATCGAGAAAAGCAACTCCACAGGAAGCCTTTCCGAAATGAACGGCAGCCAGGAAGTTATTCTCTTTATAGTTCAGAACATTATCATTGATAGAAACACCAGGAGTAACCAATTCGGTAATACCACGCTTCACCAGCTTCTTCGTCATTTTGGGGTCTTCGAGCTGGTCGCAGATAGCGACACGTTTTCCAGCGCGAACCAGTTTCGGAAGGTAGGTATCAAGGGCATGATGAGGAAAACCTGCCATCTCGATAGTTTTTCCTTTCCCATTGGCACGTTTTGTCAGTGTGATCCCTAAAATTTCGGCTGCAACGATGGCATCCGTAGAATATGTTTCATAAAAGTCACCGCAACGAAACAGCATCACTGCATCCGGATGTTTTGCCTTCAAATCCAGAAACTGTTTCATCATCGGGGTGAGGACGATCTCTTCTTCGTTCACGGGTGTCTCCTTTTCTTTTTTATTGAGTGCATAATGTGATTATCCTTGCAAAGATAACGGTTTTTCGGCAGAGAATCAACGGTATGCTCCGATTCAATTTTCAAAATTAATGTTACATACCTTGAAATAAGGAGGACTAATTTCTTAACAAGTAGGGGAAAACTATTAAAACGTGTTATAAAACATGCTATTTTTCTTGGATAATTTGCTAATTTCCCAAGAGTCCGTATCTTTGCAATGTGTTTTTCATAGTATTAGATTTAAGGTTAACAAAGGTTGGAGCAAGGCGTTGCTCCTTTTTTTATGCCTATACGCTTCGTCCCTATTTGATATAAACCAGCAGAACTCTCTCTTTTCAATCATCAGATTCTTTTGGCGCAATCTGAAATCCTAGAGATTCGGTTCAGAGCAACCCCACCTTTAAAAATAGATTCATTCCTGTCTCAGAAAGGAATGAAACAAATTCTTTTATAAATGCCATATTTTAGTTTTAATGTAAATATTATTACAGTAATAGATGCAATAGAAACAAATGGCGTTACCAAAAAAATGTCAATAAAACTCCTATGTATTTCTGATAGATAACACTGTTTTGTAAAGCACTGTTATCCAGTCGGTTACTATTCGGGGTTTTCCTTTAAAACCAACGCCCCGTTTCTCACCGAGAAACAACCTGTTCGACACCGAGAAACGAAGTGTTTCTCACCGAGAAACGAATTAACTGATAAAGTCCTAAACTTATAATTAAGGAAATTGTTAGTCTCTTTTATTTTTGACACTTCTATCGTAGGAATGCATATGTTGAAATATATTTCAATGATAATCTTATCATGTCCAAAATATAATGATATGGAATAAATTTATAACCATACATGAAACGAACCGTTTTGGGTATAGCAATTATGCCCCAAAATTGTCAAATTAAGCCACTTCTTTTTTGCCTTCTACAACATATCAAACTCCCCAATATGCAGTATAATGCAAAAAGCCAGTCGTAACATACCATGAACCAATTTTCTATACTTTTATAAAAATATAATAAACATCGAATGATATTCACTCAAACAAAAGCACACATTTTAAATACAAATATTATCATTTTTCTTGTTTATATCAGCTAATAATAATACATTTGCATATATTCAAACCAATATAATACAATTATGAATAAAATTACCATTTTTTCATTAACATTACTTTTCGCTCTAATTTTACCTTTATTTGCAAATGCACAGGTAACAGTGAAAGGTATTGTAACTGACGAAAGTGGGGTACCATTAGTAGGCGTATCCGTCCGCTATAAGGAGCTCCCCCAAGTCGGTGTTACCACAGATATTGATGGTAAGTTTTCCATCAAAGAGATGAAAGAAGGCAAGACACTTGTTTTTTCTTACATTGGCATGAAAAATGTAGAGCACTTATTGAAAGGAGCAACACCTTTTATCAAAATTAAAATGGAATCTGCAACAAGTGAACTGGATCAAGTTGTCGTTACAGGTTATACCCAAACTACTTTTAAGAAAATGACTGGTTCTGTCGGAATTATCTCGGCCGACCAGTTAAAAGACCAAGCCCAACCAACGGTAGACGCCCTCATGCAAGGTAAAATAGCAGGAGTGGCCGTATCAGCCATATCCGGACAACCTGGTAGTACACAAAAAATACGAATCAGAGGTACCAATACAATCACCGGAGATGGTGAGCCACTATGGGTTATCGACGGAGTTCCCATGCAAAGTGGAAGTACCGATATGCCTACCAGTGCTGAAATAAAATCCGGTCAATTTGACGACTTGTTCATGAATGGTGTCGCTGGCATCAATCCCAGCGACATAGAAAGTATTACTATTTTGAAAGATGCTTCAGCCGCTGCTATTTATGGTTCGCGAGCAGCCGGTGGGGTAATTGTTGTCACCACCAAAAAAGGCAAATCAGGAAAAGCCCAAATAAACTATTCAGGCAATGTATCAGTCACTTTACCACCCCAACGGAACTACTCTTTGATGAATTCACAAGAGAAGCTTGCCTATGAACAGGGATTATGGGATGAATTCTCTGCTCCTGGATTTGAAGCCGGGGCAAATGACTATCCGGTGGTAGGAGTAGTAGGCATCATTCGTGCTGGTAGGGGAAAGTTTGCCGGATGGAGCAAAGAACAACAAGATACGTATATCGAAGAATTAGGTAAAACGAATACCGATTGGTACGATGAACTGTTTCGCAACAGTGTTTCTACCACCCACAACCTATCCATTAATGGTGGTGGAGACAAATACACCTATTATACTTCACTAGCATATACCCGCAACGCTGGTTTATTGAAAAATAATGATTACGACCGTTATAACCTGACAGCTAATCTATCAATGCACCCCAGCCAGAAAGTCAAGATTGACTTTGGGGCATCCATGTCTTATCAATATTCAAAGTCCCCGGCACTGAATAGTCTCGATCCTTTCCAATATGCTTATTTTGCCAATCCATACGAAAGTCCGTATAACGAAGACGGCAGTTACCGGGCAGATGAAACATATTATGCACTAGGAGAATATAACAATAAAAAGACTAGTTCCAAGATTATACCTGATTGTGGATTTAATGTACTTCGCGAAATGGACGAAACTTCTTCACGCACTAAGAATATAAAAACAATGGTTCGTGCAGGAATTGATTACAGCATTATCAACCATTTGCGTTTTGTGGGTCTGGCTTCATATACTTATTCCACCAACCGTCTAAAGGAAATATATGGTAAAAACACAAAAGCAGCTTTAGACAACCGTCTCTCTATCGATAACAATACTAATAAGGAATATGCTTCTATCTTGCAACGCAATGTAGATAATGAGAGCTATATGGTCCGCGGGCATTTTGCTTATGATGATTCTTTTGGAGACCACTCTGTCTCCCTTATAGCCGGTGCCGAATTCCGCGGAAGTAAATCAGACGGTTTGTACAGCAAACGATACGGTTACGACGAAATCACCGGAAATGCCATAACCCCACTTCCTGATGACCCGACAGGAGTAGGCTACGAGAAGCTGAAAGCCTATCTCGCTGCTATTGATGGCTCGAACGGAGAAACATGGAGCGAACAACGCTTTGTCTCTTTCTATGCATCTGCTGACTATTACTACAAAAACAAATATGTACTGAATGTCTCTTTCCGTACTGACGGTAGTTCTAATTTTGGTAGTGACAAACAATTTAATCCTAACTGGGCAGCCGGCGCAGCGTGGAATGTTAGTGAAGAAGATTTCATGGCTTCGCTGAAACCCGTACTGAACAGATTAACACTCCGTATAGCAACCGGATTTACTGGTAACATCAACCGTAGTGTCAGCCCACAAATGATTATCAGTTACTACGATGACTACCGGAATATTTCCAACAATATTTATCATATAGGAAAAGTAGTTAGTCCACCGAATCCCAATCTACGTTGGGAAAAGACGCAAGACGTGAAAGTGGCTCTTGATTTCGGAATGTTTAACGACCGCTTGACAGGTATAGTGGAAGGATACTACCGGAAAAGTAAAGATATTGTAACAGGTGTGCAAGTACTAAGCAGCACAGGATTCACCCAACAGAAATACAATACTGCCAATATTGACAACAAAGGTATCGAAGCTACCCTGAATGGAACTCCTGTTAAAACAAAAGATTTCAGTCTGTCTCTTTCTGCCAACATAGCTTACAACAAGAATAAAGTGACCAAATATAAAGCTTCCTATAGCAGCATGGGATATAATAACTTATGGGAGGGCTATCCTGTAGACGCCATCTATAGTGGGAGATACACAGGTATTGACCCCGAAACAGGATTATATACATACCAGCTGCGTCCCGATGCTGAAATACACACAGCTACCGACTTGAATAAGCCCGATAATTACCGGTATTATCTAGGCACGAGTGAAGCTCCCGTAACCGGAGGATTTAATGTAACCGCCGAATATAAAGGTATTCGCCTTAGCGTAAACGGAACTTTTGCCACAGGAGCCAAAAATTTTGAATTCATCAAGTCGCCAACTTCAGCTAACACCGTAAGCGGTAATGGGGTATTTAATTACACAGAACGTGAACAAGTCTTCCAAAATGATTTGTTCGCACACCATCTGAATGTTCCGAAAGCAGCAGCCGACCGTTGGACGCCCAATAATACAAATGGCACTTATCCGCGCGTATGGAATCCGTTCGGTGAGGTTTACGGATTTGGCTATTATAACCCTATGCACAAAGAAATCACGCATGGAGCTTTCCTTACCAACTTATCTTATGCCAGAATTAAGAGCATCATTTTAGGATATACGCTACCTAAGAAGTTAATAAGTAATTCCGCTCTCTCCAATGTAGATTTCTCTCTGTCACTGAACAACTTCTTCACATTCACCAGCTATTCAGGCATGGATCCTGAAACCCCCGGTGCTACTTATCCGATAAGCCGTTCTGTGATGTTTAGCGTAAATGTTGGATTTTAAATAACAATAAACGATGAAAAATAAACTATTCATATCTATCTATTGTGGTCTAATGATATTGTTGGCTTCCTGCAACAATTACTTAGACGTAAAGCCCAAAGGAAAGATAATTCCTGAAACAGCTGAAGATTTTTCGACCATTATCCATTATTGGTTGGATCAGATAGAAAAAGGAAGAGATGACGTTATCATTCCCAATCCAGAAGTAATGACAACTTTAGAGATGTTTGCCGATGACTTGAATGCAACGCTTGCCAGCAATTTCGGCTATACGAGCATTTATGTGGGAAGTGCCATTAACAAAAATCAGGCCACTTACAAAACACTCTACTCTGTTATCAAAGACTGTAATATGGTTATCGGCAACATGGATGATACGGAATCCGATTTAGCTAGAACCCTATTGGGAACAGCCTGGAGCATTCGTTCTATTTGCTATTATAACCTTATGCAGCGCTACTGTGAGCCATACCAGCCGGAGACGGCAAAAGAGACTCTCGGACTTCCACTTGTCGACGATTTTGATATGGAAGCAAAGCCTGCACGCGCCAATCTGAAAGAAACTGCTGAATTTATAGAAGAAGGATTCCGAAAAGCCCTCTCATATAATGTGTCTAATGAAGACTTTATCTTTACTTCATCCGTAACAAAAGCCTACTTCGCACGTTTCTTCTTTTGGACACAGAACTGGAGTAATGCCATTACCTATGCCAAAGAAGTATTGGAAAAATACCCGATGCTGGAAGCTGACGAATATGTAGAAGCCATTAACCAGAAACAAGCAAAAGCACACAATGTCATTATCCGTTCATTCACCATGGATGATGATATAGGAACCATGAGTTACGCAACTGCACAAGCCGATATAAAATCAAGACCTGTCGACAGAAATTTGGTTGATTTATTTGCAGCCACCGACAATGATGTACGTCGCAGATGCAACTATGATTCCAAACGGATTGTCAATAAAATCATCACCACCAAGTTTCGTAGTGAAGAACTTTGCCTGATTATAGCCGAAGCCCACGCACATCTGAATCAGGAAACAGACGCACTAGGTTATCTTAACCAGCTTCGTTCCAAACGAATCACTCAGAATTATATAGCCTACACAATTGACAATCTCCCAGAAGTTTTCCAACAAAATATAAAAACCGACGCCACTGGGATCCCTTTGACAAAATTGATGTCAGCCATCCTCTGTGAACGCCGTAAAGAATTGTTTGTTGAAGGCGACCGCTGGTTTGAATTAAAACGCAACGGACGTCCGGAATTTTGGGTCGCTGCCAAAGGAAAGAAATTTATCACAGAAAAGTATCTTTATACTTTTCCTATTCCCAAAGCAGACATCAGATTATTTCCTGATTTGCTCATTCAAAATCCAGGCTACATAGAATAATTTATCCATAAAAAACAGAAACAGTTATGAAAAAGATACTATATATCCTATGTTTCATTCTCACAGGTTCTTCCGCTTTCTTGGTCTCATGTGATAAACCGGAAGAACTGACACCCAAAGTAGATAATACATCAGAAGATTATTTACTTCCCACCGGAAGTATCCTGAATGCACAAGACCGTGAAGAAGTACAAGCATTATGGGATGAATACAACAATGCCATTAACCAATAAAAAGGGATTAAAATGAAAACAAAAATCAGAATAACAGGCTCCTTTCTTCTAATGATTATACTAATCATAGTGTCGGCAGCTTGCAACGATGACGACTCGTCGGGTGCAAAGTTATCTTTTAGTCGCTCCATATACATATTACCTTCTAACGGTAGCCTGGAAGTGGAATTGAGAGCTTCTGTAGCACCTGAAACAGACTTAAGCATTCCTGTCATCATTGAAGGTACTGCCATATTGGATGAAGACTATGAAATTTCTGCTAACGGGTTCATGATAAAAGCCGGAGAAACAAGTGCCACTTTAACCATTACTCCCAAAAACAACCTGACTGCCAACCGTGAAATCCGCCTTTCCATCAACCCGGTTTCCGGATATACGCTCGGTGACAAGAAAATAGCGATCATCCCCGTTGAAGTGAAAGAGCACATTATGTATACTTTCAAGCCTGTTATCTATCGTCTGTTAAGTGAAATAGACATTAGAATCGAAGTGGAAGGAGAAAATAGCGGCAGCAGTTTCAGGGCAACAACAGACATCGTGTTGCCGATAGAAATAGACCCGTCCAGTACAGCCATATTGAACGAAGATTTTGAACTTGAAAACGGAATAACTTCTGTCACCATTCCAAAAGGATCTTACTACACACGTTTTAAGATAAAAATAAAAGAAGGAGCAGAAGATTATACAGGAAAAAACGCTATCCTTAAACTAGGTACACCAGTTGACAACTCCGAACTCTACTATCCGGGCTCATTTGTATCCTATAATATAAAACTGGATCAGTTAAAGTTTACTGACATGCTGGGCAAATGGAAACCTGTAGAGATTAAAGATAAAGACAACTATGTATATATTGGTATGCCTGACGAAGACTGGGTAAATAGTCTGCCGGAAAACAATGGAGCTAATGACTACCTGGAATTTGTACATCAAGAAGATGGTACAGATAAAATAATCCCATACCTGACGGGAGATTTAAAGAACTTCTTTTGCAATCCTCAAGGACACACTGTTGTTTTCGATCATATAGAGAAAGGCATCTATAACTGGGTAACTGACGAAGAATATGACGCTCCTTATTTCATCACCTCGCAAGTGAATCGTTGTTTCTCAAAGAGAAAAACAGAGCTTGGAAATGCATTTATAGGATTGGATAAGATAGATGATAATAATATCATCATTTACTTTCACGATTTTATACCAACTGATTTCTTCAGCTCAACGTTTGAAGAGTACGGTCATTATTTCGATGCGAGTTTCTTTGGTATAACCTACGCATTCACAAGGGTAGTAGAATAAACAAAACAGAAGAAAAACTTCATTAAAAATATAAGCCAATTAATTCATCTTATCACGAATTAATTGGCTTTTTTATATCTAATCATTTTATAGATTATATCTATTTCCGCAGTGCCTTCTCAATCGTAAACAACCGGTAATCATACTCCTCTTGCATTTCCCGGTTAGGTGCTACTGATTTCGCTCTCGTAAACTCACTTTTCAAATCCAACAGACAGCCATACCAGAATGGAGCCCGTTCAGGAGCAGAAGAATAAGGAATGCTCTCAATAGCCGTCATACCCCGGTAAGGACAGACAGTCTGAATAGTCAGTTTAGAAGAAGCATTAGCTGTCTCATCTTTCCCTTTCGGCACATTTACATTCGACCAAGAAATGACAAAACTCAGCAATTGTCCCTGTAAGAAACGTTTCCAGTCGTCAGGCTCCTTTCCTGCCCTTGTTTCCTTGAAAAGATGATTCTTCAAATCTTCAACAGCCTGCTGTTGCGTATAAGGGTCACTCGATTTGCTTTCGCTAAGCCAAAGGTTATTGAGCTGTATTAATAGCAAATTGGCGAAAAACTTCTGTGAATAGTCAGCAGCGCTACCTGTCAGCGCACAATGATTCAACAGTTCCCGATTGTCCAACCAGTTCATTTGACTGATAGCTTCCATCATCCACTGGTACGAACGACGTTGCAACTCTTTGGATACCGGTTGATAAGAAGGGTAACTATCCCCTTGATAACTGTCATTCAAATAGATTCCACCAACTTGCTGCAATACATGCTTCACGTATTCATCCGCCTGATTGATAATTTCTCCATATAGTGAGGCTCGTTTTTCATAGTTGAAATCTTCCTTGTCTAACCATTGGTTTGCATTCGCCACTACTTTACCCAAATTCTCAAAAGCAATGGTTGCCGCACGAATAGCATCATTTCCCAAATCCATCTCCATTCCGCGAGGATCATAATAAGCTTTCCTGCTCTGCGGACGTTTAAAAAGCAATAATGGGTTCTGATTCCGTTCAGAAACCAGCTTCCGCAAATCCGATAATTCTTCTTGCGGTGTTTTCTTATTCATTGGCTGATAAAGATAACGAATCGCCCAATGGTCATATTCTCCCAGCACTTGTTGCGTCAAAGGTATATCAGCACTATAATTATCAACCGAAAGTAAATAGTTCATCGGCAACTTATCCATGACTGACGCAGATAGCCCATGTTTTTTTACAAACTCTTTCGACTGAAGCGAATCTACCGGATAAGCAATAGATCCTGCCATATTATCCGTCAATCCCAGACAATGCCCCCAATGCCTCAACAATAACGAAGTCAATGCTTCTTCCACCAAATCTTCATCCGGCATCAACGTGCGGGCTTTCTCGTTAAAGGAAGCTGTCTGTAAGAAATAATTCAGCTGAATTTTCGAAGCTAAATTATGAGGGATATAAATATTGGCACTTATTATTTCTCCTGTCAACGGATCACTCCAATAATTATCCGTAATCTGACCGGAAGGTGAAACGACATACCGGATACAAGACTTAGTAATACTGTTGGCATCAAATCCTATATCTTTAGGGTAAGGTTTCACATCTAACGCATTAGAAAAACCTATTTTCTGAAAGCTTTTGTTCCATATCTCAGCGCTACGATACACACACTTCTGCCATTTTTCAGGCAACAGCGTATCCACATAGAAAACAACAGGTTTATCAACAGCCAGGTTCCAGCGATTCACCCAATACTGTATGTTGCTGCCTTGCTCCTTATCCGAAAAATTCACCTTGCCGCTCCATAAAGTTCCGATACGAGGATCAGCCAAACGAGGACAATAATCCCCATCTTCCGGTAATAACATAAAAGTACGCTTCACAACTGCGCTGAAGGGAATATTTTCTGCTATCGGAAAAATACCGAATAATGACATCGCTAATTCATAGCTCATATAGCATGAAATAGATACATTATCTGGATAAGAAGCTATTCCGGATATCATTGATTGTTTCTGTTTGAAAGAGGCTTTACGCTTCACCCAGCCCCCCATCGTATTGTATGCTTTCGGATCAATCGGATTCATGTATTTATCATCCTGAAAAACATAAGATGTAACGTCAATCACCAAAGCGCTGTCCGGAGAATAAGCCTTTATAGAAAACTGATTTAAAATGACATCACTGAAACTTTTTTTCAGCGCATCTCCGATACGAGAATCTTGTTCTGTCACCGGACGGTCCGCTACCTGATATAACCTAACCAAAGAATCGGACCGGCAGAATTTCACTTGTAAAGGTGCAACAGGGCAAAAGCCAACAGATGATTCCTGAGGGTTACTTAGTTTATCGACTACACCTCCCATCAGCAAACGTTTACCCAACACATCTCTGGGTATTTCCATATATACTTTATCGTCTACCCAATAAAGATTCATCAGTCCTTTAGTTTCGACGCTATTCGGTTTATCCTTCAACAGTTTTTCGTATGCGCTTTTGGGTTTAACCTGCTCTATTTTCCCTTTTTTCTTTTTTTTGGCAACAGCCTCCAAAGGAGAAAAGACAAACACACCAAATACTGATAAAAAGAGCAAAAAGATATATTTATTCTTCATAATCATCTGTTTAATGCATTATTCATTTGATGAAGCAATAACTGATAATGAAGCCGCGTATCTTTATCAACATGTTGCTTCCGGCTGTTTAATAAATTACGTATGCGCAGGAAATAACCATAACACATACTATCCTGGTTTTTGGGAATAAAATACTCTGCCATTGGTTCGTCAAATCCAGCCACTGGATTAAACATACGCCCCAGATCGGACGCACAACAACATCCTTTATGCCCTACACCTGTTTTATGATGAAAAGCAGCTAACTGCCCCCATGCATCTTCTTCACTTTTCAATGATTTAGTATCTTTACTCAATCGGATTCCGGCAGTCGAAGCCAGGTGTTTGATAAACAAATTCTGCAGTTTCATTTGAGTAGCACTTAATTTACGTCCTTGTATAGTAGGATTCCATATATATGTATAAATATCATTCATACATTCATCAACATCATATCCTTCTTCTTTACCGGCTTTTAATGCCGAGAATTCTACCCGGGCAGGAGCTTTCATCAATAATTTCATCATTACATCCCGCAAAGCATCCGATGGTTTCCCTACCATAGGCAGTACCTTCAGGACATTTTCATCATCCAGCCAATCCAAGGTCGCCAATTGCTCCAAAAAGTAATTCATCGCCTCTTTCTGCTTCTCTTTAGGTTCAACCTGCAAGGCTTCCACCTTATCACCAACCAATTTTTCATGCAAATAGATTCCTCCTATATTATGATATACATGCAACATATAAGTCAAATATTGCATGATTATACCATCGTAAATATCCGACCGATGTGTATAATCCACATCTTCTTCTCCTAGCCATTGATTCAGATTAGCCAGAATGTATTTCAGATTTTTCACTCCATATCGGGTTGCTTTCACAGCATCATCACCCAAATCTTCCGTTTGAGAACGAGGGTCGAGTATATCCGACTGCTGCTTACCATACCGATATACAGGATTATCTGATAAATCCGTAATCCATTTCGAAGTGATGGCATATTCCTCTTCCGGAGTTTTAGCTTCCGGCACAGGTGTATAATTCCAGCGAATCAGATAATCGTCATACAAACCAAAATATGGCGGCATCATACGTACTCCCCGTTCCATATCACCAGGTTGTGCCACATAATTAAAACGCGCGTAATCCATAATGGAAGTGGTAGTACCATGCTTCTGCGTAAATGAAGGAGAACGGAGCGAATCTACGGGAATTACGGAAGAAGCACTCATATTATGCATAAATCCCAAACAATGACCCACTTCGTGAGAAACGACATAACGTAAAGCATCGTCCATCACCTCTCTCGGAATTACTTTATGACGTACACGCTTATCGGCTTGAGCAGTTTGAATAAACAGCCAATTATTCAACAATTTTATGACGTTATGGTACAGATATACAGAAGCATTCAATATTTCCCCACTACGAGGGTCAACCCACGATGGTCCCATTGCATTCTCAATCCCTATCGGAGCATAACGAATACATGAATATTTCAAATTATCCGGATCAAATTCCGGATCGTCTTTCGGAAATTCTTTAGCCTGGATAGCTTGTGTAAAACCGATTTTTTCAAATGGCTCATTCCATTGATTGACAGCTTCAAATATAGATGCTTTCCAACTTTCAGGAAAACAACTGTCTACGTAGAATACAATCGGTTTAATAGGAGTCACTTTCTTTCCTTCAATATAACCTCTCAAATCTGAAGGTTCCAAACGCCAACGATTGGCATAATAGATAGAACGGGTTGTCTGTTTAGCAGCTGAATATTCATTTTTCATTGTAGGAAAAATGCCAATTCTGCTATCCATCAATCGGGGACGATAAGGAATCGTATCCAATAATATAATCGAACGGGTTACCTTTGCGGTCAGAGGCTCGTCTTTTATGTCTTTCCCTTTGCCCCCAGTCAACGAATAAGTATAATTCAAGCAACTACGGACTGATATGTTATCTTCAAAAGCCTTAAAACTATCAATAAATGATTTGTTACTTTGAAATGAGGCCAAACGTTTACGTCCCCCTGATGTATTCACGCTGTATTTATCGAACGGGGACATTAATTTATTGTCACTTACAAAGAAATCGGTAACATCAAAAACAACTGCCGTACTGTCGTTATTATAAGCCGAAATATCAAATACTTGCAGAATGGCATTCATATTACTCATCTCAATAGCTGCCTTCAATCGGTGACCATTGTCATCACCCACATTATTGGTCTGCACTGCCGACAAGCAGACTTTATTATTCAATTTCTCAAAACGAAAATGAAGAGGTTCGGTAGGTTTCGAACCAATAATAGCATTCTTATTATCACTAATTTCTGTTACTGTAGAACCTAGTAACATATCACGCTGCAACATTGATAAAGGAAGTTCAAAATAAACTTTCTCCTTTACTTTATGTACAGTGATAAAACCTTCTGCTTTTGAATGATTAGATGAGAACAGTTTATCATAAGCAGTTTTTTCTTTCTCAACAGACTCCTTCTTTTTTGACTTTTTGCGTTTAAAAGAAATAGCATTTGCTGATACACTCCCTCCTAGTATAGAAAACACCAAAAGAGCCACCCAAATTCTTTTCATTTTGATAATAGTGTTAATTCATATTCTGTAATAGGATACAAATTTAAGAATTATAAAGAATTAACTCCAATAAAATCGACTTTTTCCTCCAGAAAAACTACACAATATTTTTTGTAATACATCGACCTATAAGTTACACTTCACTTATAAACTGCTCAAAACTATATTTAAAATCCTCATTCAATATTAGCTTATACTCCTTGGTGAATTGATCAAATGCAGTATATGCCATTCCCATGCGTTTCAAATCCACTAAAGCACGGCACTTAACGCGAACAGACTCTTCATCTAATGAATCAAATCGCAGAATACAATTTGAGATTTGTATTCTCAAGTTATCATTTCCTACAAATTGCTTGCTATCTCTTAACCGGCTCAGAAGATCAATCATTGAATCGGAATAATCTGCTTTAAAACTATCTACCCAATCAAATTGCATGTTAGGAAGCAATTGACCAAATGAAGCCAGACTCAATAATTTTTCCAGATCTTCCTTATGGACCACATCTAAAGGCGCCATCTTTTGCATCAATTGATTTGCTATAGTATAGTCATTATATACATGCCCCTTATTAAGAAAGTACCAATAACCATTTGCCGATGATATCTCCGTATCTCCTACCTCTTCCAACAAAAGACGTATCTTACGTATATTTACACTACGGTTATTAGAAAAACTCTCCTCTGACTTATCATACCACAACAATTCTTTTAACTTGATATTAGAAATCCCCTTATTATTCTGATTGGAATAAAGAATAATAACAGATAATAATTGACGCATGATAGGCGTAAACTTTCCGGTAATGTCTTTTAAATCCCGATTAATTACCTGAAATCCGTTTAGCATATAAATTCCTGGTGTGGTGTTCAATACAGGAGCTTCAAACGAGGAATATAGGTGGTCATTTTCTTGAATTTCTTTTTCACTATTTATATTTGAAACAACCCCTTCTTCTTTTTCACAAATATCTTGTTGAGGAATAGATATAGCTTCTTTCTTATCATGCTTTCTGCTATTCTTTAATCTCCACCCAATTCCCCCTAAACCTGCTACACAAATACATACAAACAGTAATTTCCACCAAGTCCCCTTGTTTTCCTGTACTATTATATTTTGAATAGGCAACACTGGAGATGCAATAGAATAAATATTAGCTTCATAATTATTCCCCTCTACTTGGTGAACTGTTACAGCGTAATAACATTTTTCTGAAGCAAGATAAATTAAATCTGCATGAGAATTAACATCTAAGAAAGTATAAGGTATTGTATCACCTAAAACAGTTTCTTGTCCATTCTCCAAATTTAAATCTTTCAAAACCAGAGAAGATAGAAAACGACCTGAAGAAAAAAACAATCCTTTTGCATGTTCACCTTTTTCTACTTCATCAACTATCAACGTAGAAGCAGCTACCTCATCACAAAGATTCTCCGGTATAGCCCACTTTTTTTCCAAAGAATAATCATTCAAGTTCAATTTATACAAATCCTTATAATGAACGACCCCATACTCCTGTTTACCCAAGTCATTTCCCAATCCTCCATAAATATAAACCAGCGAATCGGTCTTCCCTATGGCACTCAAATAGCGAGGAGTAATCACATCCGGCAACTCTCCCTTTATCACTTCACCCGATAGAGATATTCTATTCAACTCACGGGTATACAAATGAAATCCATATCCCAGAATTTGTACAATTGATGAATCTTTTGGATTGAAAAACCGATTATGTTGTGTATAAGAAGACTGCCTTTTCCGTTGGATAGGAATAGACCAACTTTTTGTTTGAAAATTGAAAAAAGACAAATTCTCCCCATCAGGCTTCTCAAAGTCATAATAAACCAACTGGCTACCTTTATCTTTCAAAGGAACAAAAAGAAACTGGTTAGTGATCCGACTTACATCAATCAATGGCGAGAAAACATATTCTTTAGTTATACTCCGTATTAAATCATATTTGACAATACGATCTTTTGCAATAAAATAACATGCCGACTGATCTTCACACGGGACAGGAAAAGTCTTGGATGAAAAAGATAACGTTTTCCTATGTTTCCAATATATATGACTATTAATAATCCATTCCGGATTTGATATAAAAGCTGTCATCTGCCGAAACTTGTCCTGAAGCAAAGTGTCAGATACGGCTTGCTCCAACGACCATTCATATTTTATGCTCCCAGGTTCCAGACCGATCTGTACATCCTTCAAAATAATAGGTGCCACGTCCGAAGTGGTGTAAGAAGCTAATTTATTAGCACCAAAACAGACTTTAACAGAATGATTATCCGGGGCGGTAACTTTCTCTTTAGAAATAAGAGAACCATTATTTCGGACATATAACGTATCATTTTTATACTCCAATTCTATCTTTATCCTATTCCATTCATGAATATCGATAGGCGCAGAAGAGTGTATCTTTCCTAAATATTGCTGGTCTTTAATCAAACACAAATAAGGCTTTTCGTTCACAGGATTAACCAATATCAGATTGAGGCTATTTCTATTGTCAACAATCATACGGCATACATAACCAAAATGCTCGCCTTTTTCCCTAATCTTCAAATCAAAAGAAACAGATAAATAATCTTTGAATCTCACTCCCTGATTGCCGGACGGTATGATGAATGAAGTACGTTCATCTTTTGAATATTCATAAGCACGAAAAGAAAGGCCTCCGATATTTTCACCACCCCAAGTGACTATAGTCTTCGAGATAAATAAAATATAAAATAGCAGTCGGATATATTTCATAGTAAAAGCTTATTTGAAGCAAAGATATAAAAAATATGTTTTTTCAATCTTAGGATATTAAAATAATATAGTTACTCTGCACCAATAACGAAATATATCCGGCTATTATACTCCACATCCTTATCGAACCGGCATCCGGGACGAACGCAGTTCTCCTCTCAAATATTTAGCAGCTTCACCTGCCAGCCAAAGATAATGATCGGGTGCTTCTCCTTCATAAGTTATAAAAGAACTTTCACCCACCGGAGGTGTATTTGTACATTTAAAGAAAGCTGTCCCCTCATCTATCTCATCAAACATTGCCAAATAAAGGCTTTCTGCTCCTGCATCTACAGCACCTTTCACCTGTTGCCAGAAGAAACGTCCCCCTAATCTCGGAATCATGTTTTGCGGAGCATCCTTTTTCATGTTATGCCAACTAAAGCCCGGAAACAACACCGGCATATAGTCTTTACCATTCGCTTTGCACCATTTTATATCTTCCTCTATCAATTTACGATATGGCTCATACGTATGATTATCAAAACGTCCTACCAACCATGGATGGACAATATCCGCCTGTTTTACCAGTTCGAGCAATCGCGTATCAGAAACAGCATCTATCGTTAATGTCCGCCAATGAGTAGGTACACCTACCAATATAGAACAACCTTCACTCTTCAGGAAATCAATGATTTTCTTTACCTGCTCATATCCATATTTACGGCGATCATTAAACCCTATTCCCCAAACAGCAACTAACGGTTTACCATGATGATAAACATAATGATTGTTGTTCCGGGAAACTAGTTTATACTTCTCACACAGCTCTTTCCAGTCACGTATCAATATATCTTCCTCACCGGCTTCCATACCGGAAAGGTCATACATCAGGCAAATTGCCCGGTCATACTTTTCTGCCGAAAGAACAGCATTATTCAGTATCTTATTATAATTATCCTTCCCTTTCTGATTTCGTATAGAAACAACAAAACGTTGCATAAATACCCCATCAATTCCATATTGCTTCATCCATTTAAAATGCAGATCTGTAGTAGAAGCATCATACGAACTAAAAACCTTTGCCGGTGTCTCATCAGGTAACTTAAAAGCCGTTTCATAGGTTTTCTCATATTCAGAAACATCCGGCCAAAGATCAATGGTACACTTGCCCGGTTTGAACTCTTTTTCTTTTTCAAAATGTTTCCAACCCAAACCAGCACCGTCTTCAGGAGTATTAAACCACCCCTGATACCCTGCCATCACTAAATTCTTTATTGATTTGAAACGGACACGACTCATCGACTCCGTTGTTTTTGCCGCCGGATCAGACATCAGCACCTCTTTAGGAAATTGATTTAAGGCAATAAATTCACTGATAAACCGATCCGGATATACTTTCACAAGATTCATCCCTTGATACCCTGTCCCCAGCACCTTTCCTACCGGACCTATCGTTATCATTTCCATATTGCCCACCTTTCCATAAGCATTGTTATGTAAATGCCCTGCAAATATTGCGTTTACTCCATATTTCTGAAACAAACGCACATATTTCTCTCGCATAGGCAAAGAGAAATTCGAATAATTCACAGGTTCATCCATCCGCTTTAGAAAAACAGAGCAATGAGTAAAAACAAACTTGAATCTGGCATCCTTCGTTTTCTGTAATTCCTGTTCCAGCCACTTAAATTGAACTTCTTCCCTCTCCTTGTCCTCTTCTTTTATCATATTTGAATCAATACCTATAAATACACAATCACCATACCTGAATGAAAAATGGGTTTCTCCGTAGTTCTTTTTATAATTATCTATAGAAGCCCGGCTGACCTTACCTATATCGTGATTTCCCGGAATCATATAAACCTTTACTGAAGAGTCTATTTGAGCAATCATCGACTTATAAGCAGCAATCTGTTCCTTACTCTTCGAATTATTTACAAAATCACCGGTTATCACCACAAACGGAGGTTTTAACTGATTAATAGCTGTCACAGCCTTATTCATAGCCTCTGTTTCTGCCGAAATACTCTTATTATTATCTATGAAGCCAAATTGGGGATCACTTAATTGCAAAAAGAAAAAGGGAGCAGAATCCGCAGCTATCCCATGAGATACAAAAACAGCCAAGAGAAAACAAACGACCGATATTATTTTCTTTCTCATAAATTATTTATTGTTATCACGAGATACGACGATCTGCCTGATGCGTCGTATCCCGTTATTAATAACTATTACTTCTTAAATTGATTTCTGGTTATCTTCAGAAATTCTGATTTGTTTTCCTCCGTCGGTTCCAAATTCGTTCCTTTCTGGTAATTATTCCATGAATTGACTAACACAATGTTTTTACTTCCGATATTCCGTTTAGCTACATTACAGAAATTAATATAATCAGCAGTCTCTCCATCTTGCCCGAAAGTATATTTATAACTTGAAGTTGAATTGATACGGTCATTATAAGAAGGAAAGATACAAGGAACAAAGTCTGTATTCCATTTGGATATTGTAGTCTTCCAATTGGCCCAATTCAAATCAACAAAACTGAAAAAGGCATAATAACGGTCATACATATTCGTTGACCAGTCGTTCACTGTCACTCCATCAAAAGAAGCAATCTGATGTTCCTCATAATTCACCGGAGCTACCCAACCGGTAGTAAATTCTCCAATCGTATAAAGATCATACCCCAATTCTGATACAGCCTTCTTTAATGCCGGGATGACCAAAGAATAATCAATACTCTTCAATGCAGAAGAAGAAAGGTTAGACGGAGTTATTAGAATAACCGGTCTTCCGTTCATTTTATAATAGGCCTCATCATTAAATAAAGGCACTAAAGTATTCGTAAAGTCATTGATCATCTTATTCAAATTCTCTTCCTCTTGAAGCGGTTTGTCATTAGATACTTTCAGATGTTTGGTGTTATAATTGATCACCAAGCGGACTTTTGCATTGGTTGCCGCACGTACAGACTTAAAGTTTGTAATCAATGTATTATCTGCTGAAGCAGCATCCCAAGTAACTATCAGAAAGTCCAAGGCAGCCTCATCCGCCCAAGCAAGCTGTTGCTGTAACACTCCACTAGTTGTAGACAAATATTCACCCAACAAAGGAGTACCGGCATATATTTTCTTACCGGACTTTAACCAGCTGGAAGAGGAAGTTATATTGGTATAATAAGCACCGACTATCGCATCCACAGGTAAATCCGTCTGTGGTATATCATACACATATTTGCTCTTATCAGGAGCCAAATGATCGTCTTTATCACAAGATACAGCTAACAAAGCGATGAATCCGAGCAATATAATAGTTATCTTTTTCATATCCTTCATTTTTTAATTATTCGTCAAATAAGGGTTAGTCTTAGTGGGCAATGCAAACCATAACTTAGTCGACATTGCATCTTGTCCACCATCGAGATTTGCAATACCTTTCGTCAATTCATATTCATTGTTTGTTTTCTCGCTATCGGGATATACCAATCGCTGAGGAATATAAGCATAAGGATTATCCTTGGTGCCCGCATTTACAGCACCATATCCGGTTTCCGGCTGGAAATGCGGCGGGAATTCCAATACTTGGCTACGGCGAATCAGTGTCCACGCATCCAACGATTGATAAAACATAGCTATATATTGCTGCATGATAATTTGACGATAAATCGGATCAGGTTCATCAGAGGTAATAGCAGAAGATACAATGCCGATAAAATCTTTATAATAATCTTCACCTTCTTCTGTGACTGTGAGATCTGTCAATGTATTCCATTTAATTCCCGGAGTCTGAAGATAATTATTTACTTTTCCACCGTCTACGCCATATTGAGCCATCGAAGCGTTCACACCTGCATTGTAATAAGCCTCGGCTGTTTGCGAACCACTTCCCAAACCTTTATGAACCAATTCACTTTTCAACAGGCACACTTCTGCATAATTCATAATTACTTCTGCATAACTCTGCTCCGTGAATTTATCCTGTAATTGAGAGTAATCATCTGCCGTCTTTCCACTGTGCGGATTGGGAGACAAGCTGACTCCCGAAGGCAAATTAGAAACTTTCGGTTGTCCCCAATAAGGTGCCCAATGGAAATTATCAGGCATAGAAGCAGCATTGGCAGGAGTAAAAAACTTCTCCAACCGCGGATCAGCATAGGGAGCCATATACATCAGAATCGATTCGCCGGCAGAGTGAAGCTTATCCAAATTACTTTCACGGTTGATGACCAGATAATCATAAAAATAATTTCTTGTATCTGCGTTATCCCCCCATTGCAAAAGACAATTATCTTCATTACTTGTCATCAAGTTCTGTTCATTTTCCATAAGTTCATCAATCACTTCAGTCGCTTTCGAACGGTCAGCATTACAAATACGAACGGCCAAACGCAAACGTAGTGAATTGGCAAACTTCTTCCATTTCAATAAGTCGCTGGATTTCTGTCCTGAAGGAAAAATAGGGTCTGCTTTATAAACATCTCCATCCATCTTCAACCCGTCGGCACATGCTTTCAAATCATTCAGCATAGCATAATAAATATCCGATTCCTTATCGTAAGGCACTCTCTCGCCGGCATTAAATGCCTGACTTTTAGGAATACCTCCCCAAATAGAAACTGCTTGTGAGAAAAGATAATTTTCCCATATTTTAGCAATAAGTACACGATTGTGATATTGCTCGTCATTTTCCATTTGCGTTTGTATAAAGTGAACAGGAAAAATAGCATAGTTATATACATTCTTCCAATATGAATCATTAGTTGAACCTTGATTTCCATACCGTTGTACCTGTCCACCAGTAGCTCCACCATAATAATGGCTATAGTTGGCCAACAACACTTTTTTCATGCTTCCGCAAAAAGCATTCAGCGTATAATAAGAACTCGTATTGAACAAATATTCAGGATTAATTTCATTCAGTTCATTGGGATTGGCATTGGCAGATTCAAAGTCATTCGTACATGAAACGAAAGAAATGGCCATTGCAGCAAAACCGGCTAATAATATTTTAATCTGTTTCATAATATTCTATCTTTAGAAGGTTAGTTTAATATCAAATCCGACAGAAGATACGGGCGGCATTCCTCCATATTCTATACCTTGAGCATTTCCTGATGAAGAAGAAGCCTCCGGATCTATGCCTTTAGGAGTATTTTGATGAAGAATAGCCAAATTACGTCCTACCACAGCCAGTCGTAGACCACTAATCGGCAATTTCTTTAGGATAGACTTCGGAAGACTGTAAGCAACAGAGAGTTCACGGAATTTAATATAGGAAGCATCAAATACAGATCTTTCATCAAAACTAGCATAGCGGTTATTAGGTTTGACAAACAAGAGACAAGGCGTTCCGTCTTCAAAATAAGCGTCCGGATATTGATAACCGGAAGTTGCCTTCGCGCTACTCTCACCATAAATCACATTACTCAAATAATATCCTTCACGTCCTTCGGCAGATTCGGCAACAACACCGGCTGTTGTCGCTCTATTCCATGTTCCCGAATAAAGAGTTCCTCCAATACGTGCATCAAACAGGAAACTAACTGTAAAATTCTGGATTCTGAAATTGCTTCCAAAACTTCCCGTCCATTTCGGCTCGGCACAGCCTAAATATTGCGTATTATCCGTTACCAATATTTTACCTGAAGAATCGACTAATTTACGTCCCTGGTCATCACGTTTCCAAGCACGTCCCCGAATGACTCCATAAGGCATGCCTTCTTCCAACATGATACTGACATTACTTGATTTCAATAATTGCACATTAGGATTTCCGTCCACTACCTTAATCACTTCCGACCGATTACGCGCCCAGTTGATATTTGCATTCCATTCAAACAATTTGGTCTTGACGGGAGTAGCAGACAACACAACTTCCCATCCTTGATTACGTACATGACCTGTATTCAAGAATTTAAAACTATAACCACTAGGCACCGGCAAAGCGACTTTCGTTATCAAGTCATAGGCATCAGAACGATAATAAGTTACATCTACACCCAAACGATTATGGAAAAAGCGTAGATCAGCTCCAAGTTCCAAAGAACGGTTACGTTCCGGCAAAAGTTGATCATTATTTAAAGTTGTACTAATGGTTTGCAAAGGTGAACCATTATAAATGCTACCCAACTTATAGGTTTGATTAATCCGATATGGATCTGTGTCAGAACCGGCATAAGCAAAAGAAGCACGAATCTTACCGAACGACAAAATAGGTGATTTGATCTTAAATGCATCGGTAAAAATAAACGTAGCACCAAAAGAAGGATAAAAATAAGAGCAATTATCCAGTGGTAAAGTAGACGACCAGTCATTGCGGGCCGTTACATCTAAATAAACATAACTATTGTAACCTAATGACACCGAGCCGTAGGCAGAACGGATTATCTTCTTAGATTGCAGTTGAGTGGCACTAGGATACTCATTCGAGTTAGAAATATTCTTGAAATCAGGAACCAATATGCTATTCACGCTTTCCGTTCTTTTCTCCGAGTTGCGTTCATATCGGCTAATACCGGCAATGGCATTGACTGATATTTTATGAAATGTTTTATTATACATTAATAAAGCTTCAAAGTTAGTAGAAGTACTGTTATTGATCCAGTTCTTCATACCACCGTCCACATCACTACGTGCACCCAGATTAAAGAACTCCATTCCTTTCCACCAATAAGCATCCAGTCCGGCTTTACCTACCGCCTTCAAGCCCGGAAGTAATTTTACTTCCAGATTCATCGATCCGCTCACCCTGTCACGCGTGTCAGAGTTCGTATTTTCATAAATATTCCAATACGGATTATAACCACGTTCACCAATCGGAATCATTTCATTTCCATTTTCATCCTTATAATGTTTCAATACATCAATAGAAAGCGAACGGGGAAGAGTAACAAACGCATATATAGGATTCTTATCCGAACCATTCATATATTGACGGTTGTCTACCTTTTCATGTGAGTAAGTCATTTTAGAATCTAAAGTCATCCATTTGGTAATCGTATTCATCAACCGGAGATTGAATATATCTTTAAAGCTTTCATTGATACCGTGTACTACACTATTACCCTTACTTCTCGTATACGATACGCGATAATTATTCTTTTTCGAACCACCTTCCACAGCCAATGTATGCGTGTACCGATGGGCGGTTTCGTAGAAATCCTTCACATTGTCCGGATGTGAAGAATGAGTAGTAAGTACACCGTCATGTCCATAGATAACCTGATCCCACAAAGGCGCTCCCCAGCTACGCAATTTAGCACCTGCAGAAGAATTATAACCACTGAAATCCGGTAAATCTGTTTGTAACCTGTTACCATTAGGTTGAAGCGTCAATTTATGGTCAAGCAAATAAGAGTTCTCTCCCGTTCCCCAACCATTCTGATAATCTAAAAACTGGTTCACTTTTTCAAATTGAAAATTTCCGCTATAAGATACTTTTGTTTTTTCGAATGTGCTCGAACGTTTAGTTGTCACCAATACAACCCCCTGTGCTGCACGCGAACCATAAAGTGCAGCTGCATTGGGTCCCTTCAGGATTTCAATGCTTTCAATATCATCCGGATTGATATCCGCTACCGGATTACCAAGGTCGGTAGAACCTGTACCACCATCAACGGTCACACTTGTATCACCCGGTTCGTTTTCAATAATCATACCATCAATCACGAATACGGGCTGTGAGTTTTCAGTCAGTGAGCTTGTTCCGCGAATGACAATACGCGCACTACCATTGCTCGTTCCCGGAGGAGTAATGGTAACCCCCGCCACCTTACCGGAAAGAGAAGATATCAGATTGCCACTACTATTTTCTGCCAAGGCTTCCGCATTTACACTCTGCCGTGAATAATTAAGACTCTTAGCTTCACGCGTCACTCCGAAAGCGGTAACAACCACTTCATCAAGAGCCTTCGCCGTGCTGGCCAAAGATACATTGATATGAGTCAAACCGGTAATTTTAGCCGTTTTCGTCTCCATTCCGACATACGAAAATTTCAATTCTTGACATCCATTAGGCACATGAAGTGTAAACGTACCATTTATATCAGTAATTGTACCTACCGATTTAGCGTTCGTCTTACCATCCGGATCAACAGCTACCACCGTAGCTCCTATGATAGGCATTCCATCCGCAGCATCTGTCACTTTACCCGTTATACGCTTTCCTTGCGCATAACCCGATACACTTATTACTAAAAAGAATAAGAATAGGAAGTAGTTTTTCATAATACTTAATTATTAAATTAAAGAATACAGTATTGATTAATGCATTAAAGATGAACCAAAGATATTTTATGGTGATTAATATTAGATTAATATTCTCTTAATGGCGAGACTTTACAAAAAAAATATTTGTAGAAGATAGATTTTAAGGTTACATTAAGTTTTCATTAATCAAACTATCCTATATTTACAGCAAATCTAATTAAAACCATCGAAAAATAAAAAAATCTGTTTATGTACAAGAGAAAATTCATTCCGTTAGTACTGTTAATGATTTTAATCGTCAATGGATGCAGCAATAAGCAAGAGGTAGTGTTAACTCCGGTTGACTATGTAAATCCCTATATGGGGAATATCAGTCATTTGTTAGTTCCTACTTACCCAACTGTCCATCTTCCCAATAGTATGCTCCGCATCTATCCGGAAAGAGCAGATTACACCTCTGATAAAATAAAAGGCTTACCGGTCATTGTCACCTCGCATCGGGGAAAGTCTGCATTCAGCCTGTCTTTCTATCAGGGAGCAGAGAGCGGATTACAACCGGTATATTACTATTGTTATGATAATGAAGTGATAAAACCCTATTCCTATTCTTCCTATTTTGAAGAAGAAGAGGTTTCCACTAAATTCGCTCCTTCCCACCAGGCAGGAATCTATGAACTAAGTTTCCGGAAAAACGATGCTCCATATTTAATACTTAGTACCACCAATGGTGAGCTTAAAACTACGGAGAATACCATTTCCGGTTATCAGAACATAGATCATCAAACCAAAGTATATGTTTATATGGAGACTTCCGCACTGCCGGAAAAAACGATGACTGTCAGCAAAGAAGAAATAAATCACAGCCACACTGCCATAAAAGGCAAGAACGTGGGTATCGCTCTCTTATATTCAACAGATATAAAAACAATCAAAGTTCGCTACGGTATTTCCTTCATTGATGAAAAGCAAGCAAAAGCCAACCTACAGCGGGAAATAAAAGATTATGATGTAGAAAACCAGATGAACATTGCCAAAAACATCTGGAACCAAACATTAAGTAAAATCAAAGTGGAAGGAATAGACGAAAATGCAAAAGCAATATTCTATACTTCCCTCTACCGGACTTACGAACGGATGATTTGCCTTTCGGAAGACAACCGCTATTACAGTGCTTTCGACAATAGTATCCACAAAGATTCTGTCCCATTTTATACCGACGATTGGATTTGGGACACGTATAGAGCAGTCCACCCCTTACGTGTTATCATCGAACCACAAATGGAAGCTGACATGATTCAGTCTTTTATCAGAATGGCACAGCAAATGGAACATAACTGGATGCCTACATTTCCTGAAGTTACGGGAGACAGCCGTAGAATGAATTCCAATCACGGTGTAGCCACTGTTATTGATTCATATATAAAAGGAATCCGTAACTTTGATTTATCAGCTGCTTACGAAGCCTGCAAACTTGGTATTACAGAAAAAACGTTAGCCCCGTGGTCAGGCATAAAGGGAGGTGAAATCTCAAAATTCTATTGGGAAAACGGATATTTACCGGCATTGGCACCGGGAGAACAAGAAACAGCTGACGAAGTACACCCATTTGAAAAACGCCAACCGGTAGCCGTCACTCTAGGTACGTCTTACGATGAATGGTGCCTGGCACAAATAGCCAAACAACTTGGGTATGAGAAAGACTATAACTACTTTCTACAAGGGAGTAAAAACTATCGGAATATTTTCAATCCTGAAACAAAATTCTTCCATCCCAAAAATGCAAAAGGCGAATTCATAGAACCCTTTGATTATGCCACTGCCGGCGGATTAGGTGCTCGTGAAGCATACGGCGAGAATAACGGTTGGATATACCGATGGGATGTTCCCCATAATATTGCTGATTTAATTGAACTGATGGGAGGGAAAGAAGCATTCAGAAATAATCTTGAAACGATGTATAACACTCCATTGGGCGAAGCCAAATATGTATTTTATGCGCAATTACCGGATCATACGGGTAATGTAGGCCAATTTTCAATGGCTAATGAACCCAGTATGCACATTCCTTACCTGTACAATTATATAGGAGAACCTTGGAGAACTCAAAAAAGAGTAAGGACATTGCTCGATGAATGGTTTAGAAATGACCTGATGGGACTCCCGGGCGACGAAGATGGCGGAGGAATGTCAGCATTTGTAGTCTTCTCCATGCTAGGTTTCTATCCTATTACTCCTGGTTTGCCTATTTATGTCATCGGAACTCCTATGTTCGAAAGAGCAGTTATTGAAACAGGAGCCGGCAAATCATTCGAAGTCATTGCGCACAACTATTCGCCGACAAATAAATATATCCAATCAGCCAAATTAAATGGCAAAGATTGGAACCAGTCCTGGTTCGAACATAAAGAACTGATGAATGGCGGCAAACTGGAATTTACAATGGGAAACACTCCCAATAAGAATTGGGCGGCAGACAGCGTGCCCCCTTCTTTTGAAATGAATAAATAACAGAATATGAATAAAATATTATTTGTCCTTTTATCGCTTTTGACTTCTCTGCAATCATACTCCCAAGAGCAAAATGAAAAAGAAGTTTCATTTCTCTTGTTAGGAGATATACACTATGATTTACTGGAAGATCACGATATGGAATGGTTATCCACCAAACCGGATGATCTGCGCCAAGTTACCAAAGAATATTCAGTATTCACGAAAAATACATGGCCGGAATTCTCCCGGATAATCAGCAGGCAAGTTCAAAAACACCAGCCGTCAATAAAAGCCCTTCTGCAAATGGGGGACTTGTCAGAAGGATTGGCCGGTTCTCCACAAAAAGCAATACAGATGGCTAACAGTGCCTTTAAAGCTGTCAACAAAATGAATCTGAAAGTACCTTTCATTATGACTAAAGGTAATCATGATATCACAGGGCCAGGGGCTAAAGAAGCTTTTGAAAAAGTATACTTACCCAATATGGCAAGATTGGCAGGACATCCATCCTTACAGTCAGCCAATTACACTACTACTCTTGATGATGTATTATTTGTCTGTTATGATCCATGGGATCGGAATCCGGAAGGGCTACAACAATTAGAAAAGTCACTAGCCGGTTCGAAAGCAACTTACAAGTTTGTCATGTTACACGAGCCTGTGATTCCGGTAAATGAAAGATGCTGGCATGTATTCCGACAAGATAATGCCAAGAGGATGCAATTAGAATATTATACCGCATTTGGAGAAAAGCCATACGATACAGTCAACATATCCGAATTACTTACTTCTAATTAAAAACATATTAGCCATGAATGTAAAATTTAAAGCTCATTTATTTATTTTCTCCTTATTCTTTTGCTATAATCTATCAGCACAAGAAATCGTCAAAGGAGATTTTAAGAACGAAAATCCACAAAGTTCGTATGTTCCTTCATTTGACATGGATGCTACCGACAGACCAGTGAAGAATGTCATCTTAATGATAGGTGACGGCATGGGACTGGCACATATCTGTTCAGGAATGGATGCCAATCAAGGACAGCTTACTATCACTAATTTAAAAACATGCGGTTTTGTCAGAACGCAATCCGCCAACAAGTTTACAACAGATTCAGCTGCTTCCGGAACTGCTTACTCAACCGGAAAAAAAACTAAAAACGGAGCACTCGGAATGGATGAAAATAACCAAGTTATTCCCAACTTACCGGAGAAGTTATCCGGCTATGGCTACATTTCAGGAATCGTAACCACTGACAATCTCGACGGAGCTACTCCTGCTGCTTTCTTTGCTCACCAACCGGAACGTGGAATGTCTAAAGAAATTTGGGCAGATCTTCCTAACAGTAAGCTGACATTCTTTTCTGCCGGTAGTTATGAACTATTTGAAAAACAAGCACCAAACGTTCAAAAGGAAATCAAAAAAGAGTTTACCATCATAGAAGAACCGAATGACAAAGCCATCAAGAAATCTAAAAAACTGGGATATTTACCCACAAAGAGCAAAACGGCTTCTGTAAACGAAAACCGAGGAGATTTCCTTCCGTCTACCACCCAAATGGCTATTGACTATCTTTCGAGCAGGAGTACTAACGGTTTCTTCTTAATGGTAGAAGGTGCCCGAATAGATAAAAGTGCGCACAGTAATGATTATTCGGCAGTTGTCCGTGAAGTATTGGACTTTGACAAGGCGGTAGAAGCTGCTATCAGATTTGCAGAAAAAGATGGAAATACATTAGTGATTATTTCAGCTGATCATGAAACCGGAGCATTAGCTTTACGTGACGGAAACATAAAAGAAGGCAAAATGAAAGCAATGTTTGTATCTAAAGGACATACACCAATCATGGTTCCACTGTTTGCATACGGTCCACAATCCAAGCTTTTTGGCGGTGTTCAGGAAAACAGCGATGTTAGTAATAAAATTCTCCAATTACTCGCTAAATAAGATATAAAACAGATCTGTCATTCAAACTGAAATAAGAAAGAATTTTTTCTATATGCAAATAAGAAATTCTTTCTTATTTCTTTTCTGCCTGATAGACTCCAAAAATAATGCAACCTGCTCCCAATAATGTAATCCACGTGATTTTTTCGTGGAGAATGATAACCGAAGCTACCATAGTCACCAACGGATTGAGATAGATATAATTGGAGGCTCTAACGGTTCCCAACTGTTTCAATACCACATTCCAGAGGACATAACAAACCAAGGATGCCAGGACGGCCAAAAATAAGAGATTAGATAATACAACCGGTTTTAAAAGTACATCGAAATCAGGTTGTAACGAATGAAGAAGAAAGGCGGGAAGTATGGTTAATACTCCATAAAAGAATATTTTGCGGGTGATAAATACAGTGGGGTAACGCCCTGTCATTTTCTTTATCACCAAACTATAAAAAGCCCACGACAAGGCGGCAAGTAAAGTGAGCAAATCCCCTACCGGAGATAATTTGAGTACAAAACTACCGTTGAAGACCACCAGTCCCACCCCGATTAAAGCTAATATGGAACCATAAATCAAACCTTTGGTGGCTTTTTCACTCTTATAAAAGAGAAGGGAAAGAATGGTAGTAAGCAGGGGAGCTGTGCAAATGATGAAAGCGACATTGGATGCTTGCGTAATTCCCAAAGCTGTATTCTCTGTAAAGAAATAGAGTGAGCCACCGAAAAAACCTCCTGCCATCAACCAAAGTTCGTCTTTCCAATTACTCGTAAACAGACGTTTGGGGGAAATCACCCAAATGCCCAGATAAGCAATAAGAAAACGATAGAAGAATATCTCCTGAGGGGTCAGTCCGTGATTAATCAGTATTTTGGTTGATATAAAGGTCAGTCCCCAGATAGCAACTACAAGTATCGCAATCAGATGGTAATATCCATGCTTCAATTCCATAATGGTGGTGATGTTTGTTTAATAGAGTGCAAAGATAGCGAGAAGTTATGGAATGTTTGTTTGGAGAAGTAACAAAAAGCCCGTACCTTTGTTTATGTTCAAAGAAAGTTCCTAAAATAAGGTATAAGTTATGGAAAAATATATAGCACCGGACAGGAAACGTATCCCATACGGCATGATGAACTTTGCAGTAATCCGCCGCGACGACTGTTATTATGTAGACAAAACCCGGTTTATACCCATGATAGAAGAGGCGGACAAGTTTTTCTTCTTTATTCGTCCGCGCCGTTTCGGCAAAAGCCTCACAGTAAATATGTTGCAGCACTATTATGATATACTTGCCAAGGATAAGTTCGATGCCCTGTTTGGCGACCTTTATATCGGAAAGCACCCTACGCGCGATCGGAACAGCTATCTGGTACTATACCTCAACTTCTCCGGAATAGTAGGCGAACTACACAACTACCGCAAAGGACTGGACGCGCATTGCCAAACAATGTTCGACTATTTCTGTGATATTTACGCCGACTATCTCCCCAAAGGCATCAAGGAAGAACTCGACAAAAAAGAAGGAGCTGTCGAACAATTTGAATACCTGTTCACAGAATGTAATAAGACCAACCAACGTATTTACCTTTTTATTGACGAATACGACCATTTCACCAATGCCATCCTCTCGGATATAGAAAGCCTGCACCGCTATACGGACGAAACACATGGCGAAGGTTATCTGCGCGCCTTCTTCAATAAAATTAAAGCTGGAACTTATTCCAGTATCGAGCGTTGTTTCATTACCGGTGTAAGCCCCGTGACAATGGACGACCTCACAAGCGGTTTCAACATCGGAACCAACTACTCGCTCACACCGGAATTCAACGAGATGATAGGTTTCACGGAAGAAGAAGTGCGCCAAATGCTCACTTACTATTCCACCACCAGTCCATTCAACCACAGTGTGGACGAACTGATAGAAATAATGAAACCTTGGTATGACAACTACTGCTTTGCGGAAGAATGTTATGGTGAAACCACTATGTACAACTCTAACATGGTACTCTACTTCGTCAAGAATTATATTCAACGAGGCAAAGCCCCCCGGGATATGGTAGAAGACAATATCCGTATCGACTACGAAAAATTACGTATGCTCATCCGGAAGGACAAAGAGTTTGCCCATGATGCCTCCATCATACAGACATTAGTGAGCGAAGGCTACGTCACCGGAGAACTGAAAAAAGGTTTTCCTGCCATCAATATCACCAATCCCGACAACTTTGTGAGCCTACTCTACTATTTCGGTATGCTCACCATTAGCGGCACGTATAAAGGAAAGACCAAACTCACCATCCCTAATCAGGTAGTCCGCGAACAAATCTACACTTATCTGCTAAGTACCTATAACGAAGCCGAACTCAATTTCAGTAGTTACGAAAAGAACGAACTTGCCAGCACTCTTGCCTACGATGGCGACTGGAAAGCCTATTTCGGTTATATTGCCGACTGCCTGAAACGCTACACCTCCCAGCGTGACAAGCAGAAAGGTGAATTTTTTGTCCACGGCTTTACGCTTGCCATGACGGCACAAAACCGTTTCTACCGTCCCATTTCCGAACAGGACACACAGGCAGGCTATGTCGACATTTTCCTCTGTCCGCTACTGGATATCTATTCAGACATGAAGCACAGCTACATTGTGGAACTGAAATATGCCAAGTATAAAGACCCTGAAAACCGCGTGGAAGAACTGCGACTGGAAGCTATTGACCAAGCCAATCGCTATGCTGACACTGATACGGTGAAAAGAGCAGTAGGCACTACACAGCTTCATAAGATTGTGGTTGTGTACAAAGGAATGGATATGCCGATATGCGAAGAGATTTAATATGTGAAGAGGTTTAATACAAAAAGAAACTCGCATTACAAGCGCATTATGCAAAAAACAGATAGGCTGACAATATGAAAAGATCAATAAAACGTCTACCCAAACGCACGCAAGAAGAGTTGGCGGTGTTGCAAGAGCTGATATTGTCGAATCTTACGAATGTGCGTATGATTATCTTGTATGGAAGTTATGCACGAGGAAAATATGTCATCTGGGATGAAACATTCGACGGGTACGGGAGTACTTACTACCAAAGTGATTTGGATATTCTGGTGATATGTGATACGAAAGATGCTACTAATGCAGAGAGACATGCGCGCGAAGTTATCGTCCCCAAATATGATAAAAGAATGGAAGGAAAGCGGCATCCGGCTCCCCCTAGTATTATTGTAGAAAATCCGACGACCATTAATCGGGCTATGAGAAGGAAGCATTATTTCTTCTATGAGATTATAAAAGATGGTATTCTGTTGTATGACGATGGTACGTTTCAGATTGGCAAACCGGAGAAATTGCCGTTTCGGGAAATTAAGCAATATGCGGAAGAAGAATATGCAGAATGCTTCGACATGGGAGAATGTTTCCTAGATTCAGGACACACTGCTTACAAAAATGGTAATTTTAAATACGGTTCTTTCTTATTACATCAAGCCTGCGAGCGTTTCTACAAAACATTTACGCTTGTGTATAGCGGCTTTCGCCCTAAATCTCATGAATTGAAAGTGTTGGGAGCGATGGTTAAAAGCTGTTCACGAGAATTCGCAAATGTATTTCCAACCCATACTTTCGAAGATAATAAAGCCTTTGATAAATTATGCAGAGCATATGTCGAAGCGCGATATAACCGACTATTCACCGTTAGCAAAGAGCAATATGAGTATATGCTGGCACAAACAGAGGTGCTACACGAAGTTACTATTCGGGAATGTGCCGCACGCATGGCATATTACGATGAGATGATAGAAAAAGAAGAGAAAGACAAGATGTAAACCATATATTGTAAAATAATATATCAACCTTTTACATTCTCCTTCCATGTACGATTTGTTTTTCAAATATCTCCCTTTTAAAATAGCCAAAACAAGAGAAAAGAGGCTGTATTCCTCTTCGGGATACAGCCTAAATATCAAATTTATACATGAGTAACTATATACTTTATTTGGTCACTTTGTAAGTTCCACTTCCATAGTCCTTTGACTTCACCTCTCCGGGAAGGGTTACGGTAGCGGTAACACCCTTAGGAATGGTGAATTCCCAAATCCAAGTGTCACCTTCGTATTTCCAGGCACTCTTGATGAGTCCGGCGGCGGAACGGTATTCGGCAGTCACATGTCCCAGTCGCTTGTCTGGAATGGGCTTCATGATGATATGCTTAAAGCCGGGAGTGGCAGGATCGGCTGCGATGCCGGCAACGGTTTCCCAAATCCATTCACATACGCATCCATAGGCATAATGATTGAAGCTGTTCATGCCGCGCGGTCCCATTCCTTTGTCTATCATATAGCTGTTCCACCGTTCCCAGATGGTGGTGGCTCCATTGTCCACAGAATACAGCCAGCTTGGGTTCTTACGTTGAAAGAGGAGTTCATAGGCAATGTCTTCCATGCCATTCTCCGTGAGGGTGGCCATGAGAATGGATGTGCCCAAGAATCCGGTCTGCAAGCAAAGATCGTGCTGTGCGAAGTTTTCACGCAGGCGGTCTATCATCTTCGCTTTGGCTTCGCCTTCCACAAGCTGGTTCTTCAAGGCAAACAAGGCAGGAGTTTGCATGGTGTTGAGGATGGCGGTTTTGAAGGTGCCGTCTTCGTTGAGGAAGTTCTCCTTGATGTATGCCTTTGCCGAATCAGCCATTTGCTGGTACTTGGCAGCATCGCGACCGGTGGCGGCAGCCATATCCCGCATCATGAAAGCATCTATCACCCAGTAGGAAGCGCTCAAATAGTTCCAATAGCTGACGGCATCAGGAAGCGGACCTTGGGGAGAGAAAGCCAGTCCGCTACAACTTTCCAGCGGTTCGTAGCTCAACCAGTCAGCCCATTGGTAGTTGCCGTTCTCGCCGCAGAGGGTCTCGTGGTTATACTTGGTGTCGTTGATGTAGTTCATAAACAGGTCCATGGCGTTCCAGTTCTCCTCAATGATTTGCGTGTCATCGAATTGCTTCCATACCGTCCAGGGCACGATGATCCCGGCATCAGCCCAACCCAAACGCATTTTCTCATCACCGTATTGCGCCAAGGGAGCCACTCCGGGGAATCCGCCCAAACTGTTCTGTGTGTCGCGCATGTCACGCATCCACTTGTGAAAGAACTTCATGGTGTTAGCAAAGAACGTACCGGTTTCTGCAAACACTTGTGTGTCTGCTGTCCAGCCCAGACGCTCGTCGCGTTGCGGACAGTCGGTGGGTATGGACAGGTAGTTAGATAGCTGTCCCCAATAAGTGTTGGAGATGAGCTTGTTCACAAGGTCGTTGCCTGTGGTGATAGTGCCAGTCTCCAGTTCCTTTGCGATGGAAGTAACGGGGATGGACTTCAACGACTTGATGGCAACATTCCCAGTGGAAGTTATGGAGACATAGCGGTAACCGAAGAAGGTGCAGTGAGGATAATAGCCCACATAGTTATCTCCACCAGCAAAGGTGTAATCCAGACGGATACCGGTGTGAGGGATGCGCAGGTTTTCGCGATGGCAGCTTCCTTCCGGACCGTCCATCCCACGAATCTTAGCGCCGTTGCCGTCATTGAGCAGCTCTGCAGGAAGGCAGGTCAGCACCGTTCCCTCGGCAGCTTTGAATACGAAAGAGGGTACGCCAGCACAATTTTGTCCGAAGTCCACCACTAACGTCTCTCCCGGACTTACGGTCATCTCCGTACCCGATGCAAACTCACAGGCGATAATTACCTTACCAAACTCATTCTCCTTTGCTCCTTCTACATTCTTCCAAACGTATGCTTTGACAGGAGCGAGGGCGAGATCAGTACGCAGATAGACTTCCGCTCCGTCCGAAGGCAGGATATCGCCGGAGAATTCGGTGTTCTCTTCGGGTATGGAGAGTTTGTCCACACATTCGAAGCCCATCGGTTCGCGTGCATCGTACTCTTCTCCGTCAAAGATACCGGCATGTTTCACCGGGCCGGCAATTCCAGCTTTCCAGTTTTTAAGGTCAGTACCGTAACGCTTTTTGGTTCCGTCAGAAAAAGTTAGTTCCAGTACACCACGGAAGGCACATTTCTTGCCTATCATGCCGTCATATCCTCCAGGGGTTATGATTTTGTCAGCCCACCATCCCGGCGTCACCTGTACGGAGAGCATATTCTCGGCGTTTGGCTTAGTACGGATGATGTCTGTAATATCATAGGTGAAAGAACGTTTGGTCTTGGCATAGTGCGTGAAGCCCGGTTTCAGAAATTCCTCGCCTACGGGTTTCCCATTCACATACAACTCGTAAACTCCCAGTCCAGCGGTCATCCACTTGGCAGAGACAATTTTCTGTTCGTTTTTCACGGTGGACACGAACCAACTCGCACCATCGGCTGCGCGACCGTTGTTATGTCCTTTCACTACAGGGGCGTCTACTGCGGAAATCCATTGAGAGTCGTTCCAGGCTGATGCTTCCAATGCGTCAGTACGTTTTCCGACTTCGGTTGCGTTTATCAGTCCGCTATTCGAGAAAAGCGCGAGAATCATTATCGGGATAAGATTCGCAAAACAATGAAGATTCATTTTCATACTTATATGTATTTTTTAGTATTAAAAGATTAACTTGGAAATGCTGTTTTAGTTTTACAGGGCTTGCACAACAAAATTACAGAATTATATGATATGACAGACGATTTCTGCATTTTTTTTGACTCAATGATGGTTTCTATTCAACCCGGAACTGACTCATAAGTCCGATCTGATTGAACAGACGACAGGAGTTTTGTACATTGAGTGATCGATAATCGAGCAAAACAATGATATATTGTAAAATAATATAATCAATACGATCATTCAGTATATTGTATAAATTATTTATTAAAGAAGAAAAGAAGATGCCGGTTATTCATTGTAATCATTCTTTCTTCTTTACACGAAAGCCTCGAAATCGAATAAACTCTATTCAAGTTTTTAATAAATAACGAAGAGGTTTATTATAAACGGTATCCAAGTTTATTATAAACTCTTTTTTGATACTTTCAATACCTAACATAGAATTATTGCAACAAAAATGGGCAAGAACCTTCACAGTTTCTTGCCCATTCGTTATCCTCGTTATGCAATTCGCATATTAACCTATTGAACTTTATGTAATAAAATTTATATATTTCATTGTTATTTCTCTATTATTATTGACCTCAAATATACAAAATAAAAAGAAGAAAGTCAATAGGGAAAGCTTATTTGTATCATACTTTGACCTTTAATATTGAATGTTAGCCTGTATTTGAAAGAAAAACTGTAATCATCTATTGTATACTATTCAATAAATCTACCTTTCCTTCATTAACCAACTTCAAAATCAACTCACCGAAAAGAGTATTCTGCCAGGCAAACCATGCACGGGTAAATTTCTTCGGATTATCCTTATGGAAAGATTCGTGCATAAAGCCGGTGTCAGCATCCGTGTCCATCAACATCTTAATGCAAGTCTTGATTTCGGCATCATTCTGACTTGTGAAAGCCTTCATCATAATACTCATCGGCCACACCATATCGTAACCGATATGCGGTCCGCC
>NZ_QTNF01000036.1:0-68346 GCF_003603455.1 Bacteroides sp. AM37-9
TTTAGACTGGCTAAGATTTATGCATACCCCCAATGATTATCGGGTGAGCCATAGTGACGGTATATTTGACGTAAGAAAAGGACATAAAAAAAGGCTATCTATCCCAGACAGCCAATCTTTTTGTTAACCTTAAATCTAATACTATGAAAAACACAGTACAAATATACGGACTTCTGTCAACTTTGCAAATAAAACAAGAAAAAAGAGATGTTTTATAACATTGATTAAATATTTGATTCCTCAATTCTATTTTTATTAAGACTTTCGGCGTTTTGAATGCTATATTCCCAATATTTATCACATAATTTCAGATAGCTGGTCTCGGCACTCTTGCCACCTAAAGAAATAGCGTACATTTTTGTCTGTTTCGCTTTTGCGTGTTCGATGGTTCGGGATAGTAGTTGATCGACAGGACGCATCTCAAAGTCCGATACGGTGATAATGTCCGCTTCCATATATCCTTCTTCGCTGATCTTCCGCAAAGCATGCGTGATAACAGGTTTCATATCAGTTCCGCCATGAAAGGATTGGCATAAGAAATCGACCAGGCGATCGAAACTGCCGCCTAAATCTGTGATTTCAATGCACTCGATATCATCGGAAAACAGGATGACGTAACATTTCCGATGTTGCACTTCCGTCAGTTCGGCAATGGCAAGTAGGGTGGATTTCGCGATTCTTTCCCGTTCGCCTGCCATGGAACCGGAAGTGTCCAGACAAACAATGAAAGGGCCTTCGGCTTCTTCGGAAACTTCGTTCCCTATTGTTTTCTTGTCGTTGATGGTTTGCTTTTCATGTGATTGATAGTCGATGACTTGCAATCTCTTCTCAATGAAACGCTCAAAGAAAATGGGTTGCAGGCTTTTTTCGGCCAGATAACAATATTCCAATGGAAGAAGGCTGTTTAAGTCGTTTCCTTCGCAAATACCTGCAATATCACTTCGGGTGGCATGAGATATAATTTGTTCCCGATGAATACCGGCAGTCATTTTGAAACGTTTCCGGCTGCTTTGGTGTTTCTTGCCCAAGATTTCTACCAGTTCACGGATAACGGGATTTCGTTTGATCGTTTCTTCGTATTCTAAAATCTGTTCTGCTATCTGTTTATGGTTGCGGAGTAACCAGACGAGGCGTGAGCCGCCACGTACCGGAAGATTTTTGGCAAGTGATAGCTGAAGACGGTAAAAATCATCACAAAGCCGCTCGATATGTTCCATCTGATAGTTGAACTCGTTGTTCGAGAGCAGTGTGTGCCATTTGTCGAAGAAGAGAGTTCGCAAGGCTTTCCATTCTTTAGAGCGCGGGCTGATTGCGTCAAAACGCTGGAGGTAGTATTTTACGTTGAGGTCTACCAGGTGATATTTCATTGAGAACGGGTAGGCGCTGTTTTTCAGGAATTGGAGAAACTTGGTGTCGGATGCTTCATCCATTTCATGAAAGTATTCCCATTGCGACGCGTAGTGGGAGTAGAAATCTTGCAGGGAGGGTTGCGTGTGACGAAAATACCGGTGAATATCCGCATCCAGTTCTTCGGGACGGATAATCAGGTTGTGCAGTTGTTCGTCATACACATCGTAGGCTATTCCCTGCAATTTTTCGTAATAAATGTCTTGCAGGTGTTTGAGCCTAATACTCTCTGTTCTCTTGTTCATGGGCATGAGCGATGATGCGGAGTTCGTTCCGGTAATTCTCTATGATATGTGCAGTCTCTCCTAAAATTCGTTTGATCTTGCTTTTTTGCGATGAGCTTAAGAAGAGATGCTCTTTTGTATATGCTGTTTCCCGCTCGGAGATTGTTTTATATTCCACTTCCATTTGATGCAGCAAGTCGATCACTTCCTGCAATGTAAATTCGAACGGAGTGTTGCCATCCTGTTGTGCAGGCAAAGGATCACAATTGTCATAACATAGTAACGGATATTCCTGATTGTTGACGAAAACAGACCGTCTTCCTTTTCGGAGGGAATAGATATTCTTTTGCGCGATATTTCTGTTCTTTACAAAATCGTAGGTTTTCAGGATTTTGTTGACCGGACGGAATTTATCTTGTTGGATATAAAATAGCCGGTTGCTGTCCTTCTTCAAAGACTGGTAATCGGAAGCAAAAATGAGTAGATTTCCGGTAATGTGATAACCTTCTATGCGATGATAGAAGGTGTCTACTACCTGAATTCCCGGATCGCTAAGTTCACGCAGGCTGTGTTCGGACTTCATGTTTTCTTTCAGTGTGTCCAGTTTTTGTTCCAGCCGTTTTTCTCCTAACAGATAGGTATTGATGCCTCGTGCTATCGACTGTTCTACAATCTCTTCGATAATGGGGAGCTGCGAAATTTCATCCCATAGGCAGGCGCTCATCAATAGGCAGTCGGAGAAATGAATTCCCGGAGATTCATTCAGATAGGCTGATGTGCGGAGCAGACCTACTATTTTCTTCCAGCGGCGGTCGGATACATAGATAGGAGGGGTGTTTTCATCCCGTCCTGTGTTGTATTGTTCAATTTCTCGTTTGATATTGTGAATCAGCTCGAAGATGGTATAGTGAATACCTACTTTTTCGCTTTCAGCTTGTATCTGGTTGTATAATTCATCGTTCACCTGGAGCTTTTCAGGGATTTCAGGTTCTATTTCCCGCGTAGAAGAAATCATCTGATCGAACGCATATTCCTGTTCGATACATCCGACAAACTGACGGATCAGGAAACGGTCGTATAAGGCTTCCAGTCCTTCACCTTTTGCCGGCAGTTCGTTGGAAGCGGCAATTAATGCTTTCAGGGGTACACGCACCGTAAATTGTCCGTTGCGGTATATCTTTTCATTGATTACCGTCAAAAGGGAATTTTGGATAGCAGGGCCGGCCTTCCATATTTCATCCAGAAAGACAATTGATGCTGTCGGCAGGTATCCTTTTGTGATGCGTTCGTACGTATCTTCATCCTTCAATTTTGAAATGGAGACGGGGCCGAATATTTCGTCCGGTGTACTGAAGCGGGACATCAGATACTCAAAAGCATCTGCGCCTTTAAATGCCAGTTTTAGCCTGCGTGCTACCAAACTTTTAGCTACTCCCGGAGGGCCCAGCAGAAAGATACTTTCCCCTGCCATGGCGGATAGCAGAGACAGTGCGATGGTATGCTCTTTTTCGAATACTCCCTCATTGAGAGACTTCAATAATTGGGTGATATGTGATTTGATAGACTTCATGCGACGGATAATTTCATGTGTTGTTAGCAAGAGGCAAAGATACAAGAATTCTTTGAAATAGACTTCGCCGGAGGGATTTACTCCTAGATTTAGGCAATTTCCTCCTGATAAGTAGGAGTTTTCAGTTTCATGGGGAAAATTCATTCTCTACTTTTGTTCTATCGAAAGATAAATGATATATAATAATTAGAGAACCATTAAAAATAAAGGAATATGAAAACGAGCACATTTAAATACTTCGGTTTGGCGTTGATGGCTATATTGATGGTAAGTTTTACCTCTTGCGAAGTGGAAATAGACAGTTTCTATGATGATGATAATAATGGTGCAGGGTACTATAACCGTTCGGCTGATTTATGTAGCCGAACCTGGGTTAGTTTCTACCGCGACATGGACGGTAACTATTGCCGTCAGGAACTGGATTTCTTTTTAGACCGTACCGGAATCGACTATATACGGGTGGAATATCCTAATGGAACAGTCGATCAATATGAATATAATTTCCGTTGGAGTTGGGAAAATTATGCACAGACTTCCATTCGTATGTCATACGGACCGAATGATGTTTCATACCTGGATGATGTATATATCGGTGGAAACAGATTGAGCGGTTATCTGGACGGACGAAATAACTTTGTGGAGTTTCAAGGGAAAAGATGAGACGTGAAACAAGATGAAGCGTAAAGCAGGAAGAAACGTGAAGCAGGAAGAAATAAGAAAAGGTTAAGAAATTAGGAGAGATAAAGAAATTAGAAAAAGATAAAGAGATAGGTAAGCGTAAGGAAGAAACAGGTAAAAAAGCATCTTTGGAAGGATAACACGATGCGGGTAAAAAGAGAAAGGATAAGATTGTTAAGATAGAAATATAACAGATATTAGAAACAAAATAACAGGTAACAGTGTAAAAGGGTAATCAATAAGATTTCAGGATATATGAATCAGGGTATAATTGGGGCGCGAAATGAAAGCTTAAAAGTTTTGAACCGGACTAAATAGTTTTTATCTTTGCGCCCTATTAGTTTTTATATACATGGAGTGGTTATATAGTCTATTCATCGAACATTCTGCCTTACAGGCTGTTGTGGTACTTTCACTGATTTCTGCCATTGGTTTGGGCTTGGGAAGAGTGCATTTCTGGGGAGTTTCCCTGGGAGTCACTTTTGTTTTTTTTGCGGGTATCCTGGCCGGCCATCTCGGGCTTTCGGTCGATCCGCAGATGTTAAACTACGCAGAAAGTTTCGGACTGGTCATTTTCGTTTATTCCCTCGGGCTACAAGTCGGTCCCGGTTTTTTTAGCTCTTTCCGTAAAGGTGGGGTAACGCTGAATATGTTGGCGTTGGGAGTAGTTCTACTGGGAACGTTGTTGACGGTGGTGGCTAGTTATGCAACGGGTGTCTCTCTTCCTGATATGGTGGGCATCCTTTGTGGAGCAACGACAAACACTCCGGCATTGGGAGCTGCGCAACAAACTCTGAAACAGATGGGAATAAACAGCAGTACGCCTGCTTTAGGATGTGCGGTGGCCTATCCGATGGGAGTAGTCGGCGTAATCCTTGCCGTTTTATTAATCCGTAAAGTATTGGTTCGCAAAGAAGATTTGGAGATAAAAGAGAAAGACGATGCGAACAAAACTTATATTGCAGCGTTTCAAGTACACAATCCTGCTATTTTCAATAAAAGTATCAAGGATATAGCTCGTATGAGTTACCCGAAGTTTGTCATATCCCGTTTGTGGCGTGACGGACATGTCAGTATTCCGACTTCAGACAAAATTCTGAAAGAAGGCGACCGTCTGCTGGTGATAACTGCGGAAAAAGACGCTTTGGCCCTGACGGTACTTTTTGGTGAACAGGAAAATACGGATTGGAATAAAGAGGACATTGACTGGAATGCGATTGACAGCGAATTGATCTCGCAGCGTATCGTTGTCACCCGTCCCGAACTGAATGGTAAGAAACTCGGTGCACTCCGGTTGAGAAACCATTACGGAATTAATATCAGCCGTGTTTACCGGTCGGGGGTGCAACTGCTTGCTACTCCGGGATTGATACTTCAGTTGGGCGACCGCCTGACAGTGGTGGGCGAGGCTGCTGCTATCCAGAATGTGGAGAAAGTATTGGGAAATGCCGTGAAAAGCCTGAAAGAACCCAATCTGGTTGTTATATTTATCGGTATCGTGCTTGGTTTGGCACTGGGGGCTATTCCTTTCTCTTTTCCGGGTGTCAGTACTCCTGTGAAGTTGGGATTAGCGGGTGGACCGATCATTGTCGGTATCCTTCTGGGGACTTTTGGACCACGGATACACATGATTACCTATACCACCCGTAGTGCGAACCTGATGTTGCGTGCTTTGGGACTTTCCATGTACCTTGCTTGTCTGGGACTGGATGCCGGAGCTCACTTTTTCGATACCGTATTCCGTCCGGAAGGCTTATTATGGATTGGTTTGGGAGCCGGATTGACTATCATTCCAACAGTGTTGGTTGGATTCGTGGCCTTCAAGATGATGAAGATCGATTTCGGTTCTGTATCCGGTATGTTGTGCGGAAGTATGGCAAATCCGATGGCACTGAACTATGTAAACGATACAATCCCCGGCGACAACCCATCCGTAGCCTATGCGACTGTTTATCCGCTATGTATGTTCCTGCGGGTAATTATCGCCCAAGTGTTGTTGATGTTCTTGTTAAATTGAGAATAGTATATTGCTGGATCGTAATTAGTAACTAGTAAATTGTAAATAGTAAAATAGTAAATAAAATGACTGCTCAAAGTAACATAACTCCTGAAAGCATTGTGGGTGATCTCCGTTACCTGCAACTGCTTTCCCGAAGTTTTCCTACGATTGCCGATGCTAGTACGGAAATAATCAATCTGGAGGCTATCTTAAATCTACCTAAAGGGACAGAGCATTTCCTGACTGACATTCATGGAGAATACGAGGCTTTTCAGCACGTACTGAAAAACGCTTCAGGTGCGGTAAAACGTAAAGTAAATGAAATATTCGGCAACACTCTCCGCGAGGCTGAAAAGAAAGAAATCTGCACGTTGATTTACTATCCCGAAGAGAAACTTCAATTAGTGAAAGCCCGTGAAAAGGATTTGGATGATTGGTATCTGATTACCCTGAACCAACTGGTGAAGGTCTGTCAGAATGTATCTTCCAAATATACCCGTTCGAAGGTTCGTAAATCGCTGCCTGCCGAGTTCTCTTATATTATTCAGGAATTATTGCACGAATCGTCCATCGAGCCGAACAAGCATGCCTATATCAATGTAATTATCAGCACGATTATCACTACCAAGCGTGCCGACGATTTCATTATCGCTATGTGCAATCTGATTCAGCGTCTGACTATTGACTCTCTTCATATCGTAGGCGATATTTACGACCGTGGCCCTGGCGCGCATATCATCATGGATACGTTGTGCAATTACCATAACTTCGATATTCAATGGGGAAATCATGATATTCTCTGGATGGGGGCAGCTTCCGGTAACGACAGCTGTATTGCCAACGTGATACGTATGTCCATGCGCTACGGCAACCTGGGCACGCTTGAAGACGGATACGGAATCAATCTGCTTCCATTGGCTACTTTTGCAATGGATACGTATGCCGATGATCCTTGCACCATCTTCATGCCGAAGATGAATTTTGCCGACGCTCATTATAATGAGAAGACTCTGCGCTTGATCACTCAAATGCATAAAGCCATTACCATTATCCAGTTTAAGCTGGAGGCCGAAATCATCGATCGTCGTCCGGAGTTTGGAATGACGAACCGCAAACTGCTGGAAAAGATTGATTTTGAACGTGGCGTTTTTGTATACGAAGGAAAAGAATATGCTTTGCGCGATACCAACTTCCCGACCGTAGATCCTGCCGACCCTTACCGGTTGACGGAAGAAGAACGCGAATTGGTAGAAAAGATTCATTATTCATTTATGAATAGTGAAAAGCTGAAGAAACACATGCGTTGCCTGTTTACATACGGCGGAATGTATCTGGTGTCAAATTCGAATCTTCTTTATCACGCTTCTGTCCCTCTGAATGAGGATGGCAGCTTTAAGCATGTCAAAATACGTGGTAAGGAATATTGGGGGCGTAAATTGCTGGATAAAGCCGATCAACTGATTCGTACTGCGTACTTCGATGAAGAAGGGGAGGAGGATAAGGAATTTGCTATGGATTACATTTGGTATATGTGGTGTGGTCCGGAAGCTCCCTTGTTCGATAAGGATAAGATGGCGACTTTTGAGCGTTATTTCGTAGAGGATAAAGAATTGCATAAAGAGAAGAAAGGTTATTATTATACATTGCGTAACCGGGAAGATGTCTGCGATCAGATTTTGGCAGAGTTTGGAGCTTCCGGCCCTCACTCGCATATCATCAACGGGCATGTGCCTGTGAAAACAATTCAGGGAGAACAGCCAATGAAAGCCAATGGCAAGCTTTTCGTTATTGATGGCGGATTCTCAAAAGCTTATCAGCCGGAAACGGGAATTGCGGGATATACGCTTGTTTATCACTCTCATGGTATGCAGCTTGTGCAGCACGAGCCGTTCCAGTCTCGTCAGAAAGCCATAGAAGAGGGACTTGATATCAAATCTACCAACTTTGTCTTGGAATTCAATTCGCAACGGATGATGGTGAAAGATACCGATAAAGGAAAAGAACTGGTGACTCAAATACAGGATTTGAAGAAATTGCTCGTTGCTTATCGTACCGGTCTGATAAAAGAAAAGGTATAATTAGTAATCAGTATGCTCAAAGTTGCACGTTTCTGAATTTATTCACCACAGAGGACGCAGAGGACACAGAGGTTTTTTTCTTTCTACAAGTAAAACAGAGCGATAAATACGATTCTAAATACATGAGACTCTGTGTTACTCTATAGTGAATAAAAAATAGTAAACCTCTGTGTCCTCTGCGTCCTCTGTGGTGAATAAGTTTAGAAAAGAACAATACCCGCTTCGATAATAGCTCCCTTATCGTAATTGCTCGATTTATTATAGAATCTGGTTACCCCATATCCACCTGTTGCAAAGATGCCGAACTTCTTGGTAAATTGATATTCCAGATTTGCACGTGCCTGCAATGCGTACAGGCGTTTCGGGATGACCTCATCTTTGTTGTCAAAAGCCTCGATATGCTGATATCCGAGGTCTCCGCTGATGGATAACCCCTTGTAAAGGGGGAAAGACAGACCGGCACGATAGGATGCGCTCGCCGAAAACTTATCATTCAATCCCTGATACATGGAACCCACTCCCAATATTGTATAAAACAACTGGTTCTTGAATCGTACCCCGATATTGGCAGGCGTTGCATTTCCACCGTATACCATCATTTGCACTTTTGTGTCAGGATTTGCATTCACCAAACCAAGTTGGAGACCTTTCATATCTTCTTTGTAGTAATTGACAAGACCAATTTGAAGTCCGCGCGCTTTCGTTGCGTAGTTGCATAATGCTACTTGCATTCCATTCAGCTTTGATGCGGTTATATTGGCAATTCCTGCTATCTGCAAACCGTTCATGTGTTCGCCTACTACATTTAAAAGTCCCGAAGCCATCAGACCACCGAAGCTCTGTCCGGTGATATTTGCTACTCCGGAAAAGTGTAAGCCCGAAGCCATATTGCCCGTCACATTCATGAAACCACTAATCATTAACCCCGAGTTGTTGTCTCCTCCGATGCTCGTTAGCCCGGATATGACTACTCCCTGTGCTTTGTCGCCGGTGATATTTACCAATCCGGCAGCAGAAAGCCCTACGGTGTTATCGCCGCTGATATTACTGATACCAGCCAGCTGAACGCCCCGCATAGTACCCCCTGCCAAGTTGGCTAATCCGGTGATTTGTACTCCGTTCATGTCACCATGAACCACGCTTCCCAATGCGTTGATACCCACACCGTTCAGACGGTTCATGGTAGACAGGAGGCCGATGTTTACATAGGTCGTCTGTGTACTGTCATGCGGTTGCGTGCATATATCTTTCCAGATGGATATATTGATCCCTGCACTCTTGTTCTGTGCCGGTAAAGAAACGGCAGCCATTAGTATAGCTGCCGTAAGTATTGTTTTCTTTATCTTCATTCCTTTCTCTTTTTCGGTTTAAGTTATATCTTTCTCTATGCAGCTGACAATCTATCAGCCTTTTGCTTCCTGATACAAATAACGCTTGATGCTCTTCTTCGGTGTCTTTTCAAATTCTTCCGGATAGATTTTCATCTTGGATATCTGGCTGTATGCCGGTAGCATGGTGTTCAGTGTCACGCGGTTTTCTTCCATTACTTGTTCGATGTCTTCAGTCTTCAGGCCGTGAGCGAACGCATCGTCAAAGTCGGGATAAACAAGTCCGACAAGTTTCTCGTTTTGCTGAACGATAATGCTTTCAGCCACGTATGGCAGGTTGTTCAACTTATCCTCAATTTCTTCCGGATAGATATTCTGTCCGCTGGAGCTCAATAACAGGTTCTTGCTGCGTCCTTTGATTGTAACATTACCTTCTTCATCCATCAAAGCCAAGTCGCCGGTATGCAACCAGCCGTCCTTGTCGATGACTTCCTGAGTGGCTTCTTCGTTTTTGTAATAGCCCAACATCACATTCGGGCCCTTACATACAATTTCACCAACGATATTTTCGGGATCAGATGACAATACCCGTACATCCATCCGTGGCACAGCCTTTCCGCAAGAACCCGGTTTGAACTTTCTCCAATCTTCGTAGCAGATAATCGGGCCACATTCCGTCATTCCATATCCAACCGTATAAGGGAAATCAATCATTTTCAGGAATTGTTCCACTTCCTGATTGAACGCTGCACCTCCTACGATGACTGCCTTGAAGTTTCCGCCAAATGCCTTAATCATCTCTTCGCGCACTGTTGCCTTTATCTTGTCATTGATAATAGGCACTTTCAGCAATATCTTCATCGCCGGAGTTTCCAACTTCGGAAGTACGCTTTTCTTGATTATCTTTTCGATGATGAGTGGTACGGCAACAATCAGACTGGGTTTCACTTCTTCAAAAGCCTGGAAGATAATCTTAGGGCTTGGCATACGGGTGAGGAAGTAGATGTGGCAACCTACGGAGAACTCATAAAGGAATTCAAAAGCCAATCCGTACATGTGTGCCATAGGAAGCATGGAAACGATTTTATCTCCGGCTTCCAGTTCCAACACTTCAAAAGCAAATTTGGTATTCGACCACAGACTGCGGTAGGGGAGCATTACTCCTTTGGAATAACTCGTTGTTCCCGAAGTATAATTGATAACTGCCAGTTCTTCCGGTTCGTCTTTGTGATAAGCGACATGCTCTTTACGGAAATTCTTCGGATATTTTTTGCCGAACATTTCGTTCAGATGTTCGCGTGCATACGTGAGTCGTTCGCTGCGTGACACTAATAGGGTGAAGTCGTTCATCATCAGGATACCTTCCAGTAGCGGCATTGCCGACTCGTTCAGGTTTTCCCATACCATATCTCCTACAAGCAGTAATTTAGCTTCGGAGTGGTTGACGATATTATGCACGTTATCTGCTTTAAATTCATGGAGAATAGGTACAATAACGGCTCCATACGTCAGTGTGGCAAGGAAAGTAACTCCCCAGTGAGAGCTGTTTCTTCCACAAACGGCAATCTTGTCTCCTTTGCGGATTCCGCTTTCTTCAAAGATGATATGGAGTTTCTCGATTTTACGAGCTACGTCTTTATACTGTAAAGTTGCACCTTTATAATCGGTCAGGGCATCCAGGTCCCAATTATTCTTGATACTATTCTCAATATAGGCTATAAAACTTTGTTCCATTGTTTTTTGCACATTTGGTATTAAATTGTGCAAATATAGCAATTATATTAAGAATGAAGAATTAAGAGTGAAGAATTTTTGGAAATGGGGGAGAGAGTAGTGGGGGAATTTGTGTGGCGATACGTTATAAATACAATGGATGAGGCTTATAATTGAATGAATGGTGTTTATGGTTGGATAAATGATGCTTAGTTGGATGAAGGTTTATCACAAAAGGGATTAACTTATAATAAAATAGATTGACTTGTAGTATAAAAAAAGATTATGCTCATAGCTCAACAGATTATGCTTATAGCTAATTGGATTATCATTATAGCAAAACTGATTATCATTATAGCTAATTTAATTATCATTATAGCTAAAAAAAATATGCTATTAGCAAAAAAACATTCAGCTAATAGCATATTTACAGTAACTTCATTTCTTATTTCAAGTACCATTCGTACATTCTTTGTACGCCTTCCTCGATTTCAATTTTGTGGTGCCAGCCCAGTGCATGCAGTTTTGAAGGATCGGTTAGCTTGCGCATTGTGCCGTCCGGTTTGCTGCTGTCGAAGGTCAGTTTACCTTGATAACCTACTGTTTCAACGATCCGTTCGGCCAGTTGGCGGATGGTGATTTCCTTACCGGTTCCGATGTTGATATGGCAGTTGCGGATATCTTTGCTACCTTCTTTATAGGTATCTTTAAAGTCCACATGCTCCATAACGAAGACACTGGCATCCGCCATTTCTTCGCTCCAGAGGAATTCGCGGAGAGGAGTACCCGTACCCCAGAGAGTGACCTCTGTTTCGCTGATTCCGTATTTTTTCAGAATAGCCAGAATGTCCTCTTTCGAGCTGTCGCCATTGACACCTTCCACCGGACGCAGGTTCATATCCTTGCGTACAGCTTCCCAGTTTCCTTCTTTCAGACAGTGTGCCAAATGAATCTTGCGAATCATGGCAGGCAATACATGGCTGCGTTCCAAATCGAAATTATCATTCGGCCCGTAAAGGTTTGTCGGCATCACGGCGATGTAGTTCGTTCCATATTGCAGGTTGAAGCTCTCGCACATTTTCAGTCCGGCAATTTTGGCGATTGCATACGGCTCGTTGGTATATTCCAACGGTGAAGTAAGCAATACATCTTCCTTCATCGGCTGTTCGGCATCGCGTGGATAAATACACGTACTACCGAGGAAGAGCAACTTTTTCACGTTGTGACGGAAACTCTCTCCGATAATGTTCTGTTGAATCTGCAGATTCTTGTATATAAAGTCGGCACGGTAGATGCTGTTCGCCATGATACCACCCACAAAGGCAGCGGCAAGGAATACATATTCCGGCTGTTCTTCATCGAAGAATTTACGGACCGCCATTCCATCCAGTAAGTCAAGCTCTTTGTGCGTGCGGCCTATCAGATTGGTGTATCCTTTATCCTGCAAATTCTTCCAGATAGCAGATCCCACAAGTCCGCGGTGTCCTGCTATATATATCTTTGCATTCTTTTCCATTCTATCTTTTATTATTTTCACCACAGATTAACACAGATTTCCACAGAATTTTTTTATATCTATAATCTGTGGAAATCTGTGTTAATCTGTGGTGAAATGAAATTCATTTAATGTTTGGTAGCAATCATCCGCTTCACTTTTTCCATATCGTGGCGAACCATGATACTTACCAGTTCTTCGAATGATGTTTTGCATGGATCCCATCCTAACAATGTTTTTGCTTTAGTCGGGTCACCCAGCAGTTGTTCCACCTCTGACGGACGGAAATATTTAGGATCAACCTCTACCAAAGACTTTCCGGTAGCTACGTCGATACCTTTTTCATTCACGCCTTCACCTTCCCAACGAAGTTCGATGCCTGCTTCCTTGAATGCCAGCGTTGCGAATTCGCGTACTGTGTGCATTTCTCCGGTAGCAATTACGAAATCTTCGGGAACGTCATGTTGCAGGATCAGCCACATACATTCGATGTAATCCTTGGCATATCCCCAGTCGCGACGTGCATCCAGATTACCCAGATACAGTTTGTCCTGTTCGCCCTGTGCGATACGTGCGGCAGCAAGCGAAATTTTACGGGTAACGAATGTCTCGCCACGGCGTTCACTCTCGTGATTGAACAAGATTCCGTTTACGGCAAACATACCATAGCTTTCGCGGTAGTTTTTAGTAATCCAGAAACCATATTGTTTGGCTACCCCATACGGAGAACGGGGATAGAATGGAGTTGTCTCTTTTTGTGGAACTTCCTGCACCTTACCGAACAATTCGGAAGTAGAAGCCTGATAGATGCGGGTTTTCTTTTCCAGTCCCAGGATGCGTACCGCTTCGAGCATACGCAACGTACCGATAGCATCCGCTTCGGCCGTGTATTCCGGAACGTCGAATGAAACCTTCACGTGGCTTTGAGCAGCGAGATTGTAGATTTCATCCGGTTGCACCTGTTGAATAATACGAATTAACGAACTAGAATCTGTCATATCCCCATAATGCAGATTGATCGTACGTTTCTGTTTCATGTCGCGCACCCACTCGTCAAAATACAAATGTTCAATACGTCCTGTATTGAACGAAGAAGAACGACGGAGTATACCGTGTACTTCGTAACCTTTTTGCAATAGAAATTCGGCAAGATAAGAACCATCCTGCCCGGTGATGCCTGAAATTAGGGCTTTTTTCATACGCTATTATTTAATATAATTGAAAATGTGGGTGCAAATGTCGGCATTTTTTGTGAGCCAGCCAAGCTACTACCCAATTATTTTTCAGCACAGTCATTCAGCACGGTTTTTCCCCATTATTTTGTCGATAATCAAAGCGATAGCTCCGTCGCCCGTCACGTTGCAGGCTGTGCCGAAACTGTCCATTGCGATGTAAAGCGCGATCATCAAAGCCTGTGCCGATTCGTCGAAGCCGAGCATGGATTGCAGAATTCCCAGAGAGGCCATGATAGCTCCGCCCGGAACCCCCGGAGCGGCTATCATTGTGATGCCCAGCATGAAGATAAATCCGGCAAACAAGGGGAAGTCGAACGGTATTCCCTGCATCATCATCAATGCCAGTGCGCAGGCTACGATTTTCAGTGTGCTGCCCGACAGATGAATGGTGGCGCAGAGCGGAATCACGAAACCGGCCACTTCGGCAGATACACCGTTCTTTTTGGTCTGTTCCAGCGTTACAGGGATGGTGGCTGCCGAAGACTGTGTGCCCAATGCCGTGAAGTAAGCCGGCAACATTTTGCTAAGTAATTTAAACGGGTTTTTATGTACAAACAGTGCCGCGATGGAATACTGAAAAACTAACAGGAAGATATGAAGAGCAAAGATGACTCCGATAATTTTAATAAACACCATCAGGATGGAATATACTTGTCCCGAATGTGTCATGTTGAGGAATATGCCAAAGATATAAAGCGGCAGCAAAGGCAGAATGACTGCGCTAATCATTCGTACGATAATTTCCTGAAAATCACGTGCCACGTTTTTTAATGCGTCGCTGTTCAGTGACGCCAGTCCCAAGCCCAAGGTGAAAGCCAATACCAAGGCCGTCATGACGTTCATCAGCGGTGGGATGGAGACGGAGAAGTAGGGGAGGATTCCTTGTGCTTCGCTCACTTCTTCAAGCGGCGCTCCCGGTTCGATGAGTGACGGAAATACGGTGACTCCTGTGAAGTAGGAGAGGAATCCCGAAAACAGGGTGGCGAAATAAGCAATCAGAGCCGTCACGAGCAGCATTTTTCCTGCACCTTTTCCGATGTCGGCAATAGCCACCGTTACCAGTCCGACGATAATCAGCGGGATAGAGAAATTGAGAAACTCGCTGAAAATGCCGTTGAAAGTAACGAATATTCGCACTAGCGGAGCCGGGAAAAAAGTGCCGATGGCAATACCCAAAATGATGGCGATTACGATGCGTGCCAACAAACCGATTTTGATCTTCTTCATCCTTGATTTTATTTGTAGACCACAAAAATAATATTTTAATCTAAAATATTGCGAACAAATGTGCATTTCAACTGTTACTAAGATAAAGAATATTCAAAATATATAAGTTATGGCAAATCAGAATAAAACAGATATCGGACTTATCGGCTTGGCTGTGATGGGCGAGAATCTTGCTTTAAACATGGAGAGTAAGGGATGGCATGTGTCGGTTTATAACCGTACAGTTCCCGGAGTAGAGGAAGGAGTGGTAGATCGCTTTATGAATGGTCGTGCAAAAGGTAAAAACATCGAAGGATTCACGGATATAAAAGCATTTGTAGATTCGATAGCTATTCCCCGTAAGATAATGATGATGGTTCGTGCCGGAAGTCCGGTTGACGAACTGATGGATCAGCTGTTCCCGTTGCTTTCACCGGGAGACATTCTTATTGATGGCGGTAACTCCAATTACGAAGATACCAACCGCCGCGTCAAACTGGCGGAGTCGAAAGGATTTCTCTTCGTCGGTAGCGGAGTGTCCGGCGGTGAAGAAGGAGCCTTGAATGGAGCTTCTATCATGCCCGGCGGTTCGGAGCAAGCATGGCCGGAAGTGAAACCGATTCTTCAAAGCATTGCGGCAAAAGCACCGGACGGCACTCCCTGTTGCCAATGGGTAGGTCCTGCCGGATCGGGTCATTTTGTGAAGATGATTCACAACGGTATCGAATATGGTGATATGCAGTTGATTGCCGAAGCCTATTGGGTGATGAAAAAGTTACTGGATCTGACCAATGAGGAAATGGCTGATGTCTTTGCCCGTTGGAACGAAGGCAAACTACGCAGCTACCTGATCGAAATCACCGCCAACATCCTGCGGCATAAAGACAAATCCGGAGGGTATCTGATTGATAAAATCTTGGATGCGGCCGGACAGAAAGGAACCGGCAAATGGTCGGTTATCAACGCTATGGAACTCGGCATGCCGTTGGGATTGATCGCTACGGCGGTATTCGAACGAAGCCTTTCTGCGCAGAAAGACTTGCGTCATCAGGCTTCCAGACAATATCAGTGTCAACATACACAACCTATATATAATAAGGTGGAACTCGTAAAGAATATATTTTCTGCTCTTTATGCTTCCAAACTCGTCTCTTATGCCCAGGGATTCGCCGTGTTGCAACGTGCTTCCGACGCTTTCGACTGGCATCTCGACCTGGCTTCCATTGCCCGTATGTGGCGTGGAGGATGCATCATCCGCAGTATATTCCTGAACGACATTGCTGCCGCCTTCGAAGCCACCGACAAGCCTAAACACTTGTTGTTGGCTCCTTATTTTAAAGAAGAAATGAAAACATTGCTTCCCGGATGGAAGAACTTGGTGGCGGAAGCCATGAAAGAAGAACTTCCTGTTCCTGCTTTCTCTTCTGCGCTGAACTATTTCTATTCGCTCACATCTGCCGATCTGCCCGCCAATCTTGTGCAGGCACAACGCGATTATTTCGGTGCGCACACTTTCGAGCGCAAAGACGAGTTGCGTGGACAGTTCTTCCACGAGAACTGGACAGGTCACGGAGGAGATACGAAATCGGGTACATATAATGTTTAAATAGAAAACAGTTTTGAAATGATAAATGGGAATTTGAAATGATAAATGGGAATTTAGCGGTTAAATGGGAATTTTGCAGTTAGGCTGAAAGCCTTACAATTATATATTTATTGGGGTGCCCTGAAAGGGCCTAATTATATAGCGTAGGGCAACGCCCTACGAAAAAAACACACCAGCTACAAGCCCTGAAAGGGCGGAACTGTATACAATTATGCCCTTTCAGGGCGCAAATTCAGATTGTCGCTTTTACTATATAATTAAGCCCTTTCAGGGCACTCCGTAAAATTATCATTTACCACCTCAAAACAGAAATTAAAACAACTCTTGAAAAATGGATAAATTTGCAATGATAATTTTCGGTGCGTCGGGTGATCTGACCAAGCGTAAGCTGATGCCCGCCCTTTACTCCCTCTACCGTGAAAAGCGGTTGACCGGAGAGTATTCTATATTGGGTATCGGGCGTACGGTCTACTCTGACGATAACTACCGTTCCTATATCTTAGAAGAACTGCAACAGTTCGTAAAGTCCGAAGAACAGGACACAGCTCTGATGGCTTCGTTTGTCTCCCATCTCTATTATCTACCGATGGACCCGGCAAAAGAAGAAGGTTACCCGCAACTCCGCCAACGTCTGGTCGACTTGACCGGTGAGGTAGACCCGGACAACCTGCTGTTCTACCTAGCCACTCCGCCGTCACTGTACGGAGTAGTGCCCTTATACCTCAAAGCTGCCGGACTCAACACTCCCCATTCACGTATCATCGTCGAGAAACCTTTCGGTTATGATCTTGAATCGGCACGTGAACTGAATAAAACGTATGCTTCTGTTTTCAATGAGCATCAAATTTACCGTATCGACCATTTTCTCGGTAAGGAAACAGCCCAGAATGTACTGGCTTTCCGTTTTGCCAACGGTATCTTCGAACCTCTCTGGAACCGTAACTATATCGACTACGTAGAAATCACAGCCGTAGAAAATCTGGGTATCGAACAACGTGGCGGATTCTATGAGACGGCAGGTGCACTGCGGGATATGGTGCAAAATCACCTGATACAGCTCGTAGCCCTTACGGCTATGGAACCGCCCGCTGTTTTCAACGCGGACAATTTCCGCAACGAAGTGGTGAAGGTCTACGAATCTCTCACCCCGTTGAATGAAGTGGATTTGAACGAACATATCGTTCGTGGACAATATACAGCCTCCGGCAATAAAAAAGGCTACCGTGAAGAAAAAGGAGTGGCTCCCGATTCGCGCACGGATACTTATATTGCCATGAAACTGGGCATTAGCAACTGGCGCTGGAGTGGCGTTCCGTTCTACATTCGTACAGGTAAACAAATGCCGACGAAAGTAACGGAAATCGTCGTTCATTTCCGTGAGACACCTCATCAGATGTTTCATTGTGCCGGTGGCAACTGTCCGCGGGCTAATAAATTGATTCTTCGTTTGCAACCGAATGAAGGAATAGTGCTCAAAATCGGAATGAAAGTCCCCGGTGCAGGTTTTGAAGTGCGTCAGGTGACGATGGATTTCAGTTACGCGCAGTTGGGCGGCGTACCCAGTGGCGACGCTTATGCCCGTCTGATAGACGACTGCATCCAGGGTGATCCGACTTTATTTACTCGAAGTGACGCAGTAGAAGCCTCATGGAAATTTTTCGATCCGGTACTCCGTTATTGGAAAGACAACCCCGACGCACCTCTCTACGGTTATCCCGCAGGTACGTGGGGACCTTTGGAAAGCGAAGCGATGATGCATGAACATGGGGCCGACTGGACGAATCCTTGTAAGAATTTGACGAATACAGATCAATATTGTGAATTATGAAACTATCAGTTTTTCCCTCATCTATTGAAACTTCACGAGCATTGATACTCCGCTTGGTGGAAATCATGAATGAAGAGCCGGACAGAGTGTTCAATATCGCAGTCAGCGGTGGCAACACACCTGCTCTGATGTTCGATTTGTGGGCGAATGAATACATGGATATTACCCCGTGGGATCGTATGCGGATTTATTGGGTGGATGAACGTTGTGTGCCTCCCGATGATTCGGACAGTAATTACGGAATGATGCGCAACCTTCTTTTGGGTTTGACTCCTATTTTGTATGAAAATGTATTCCGTATTCGTGGAGAGGCGAAGCCTGCGAAAGAAGCGGTTCGCTATTCGGAGTTAGTCCGGCAGCAAGTGCCGCAAAAGCGTGGCTGGCCCGAATTTGATATTGTACTGTTGGGGGCCGGAGACGACGGACACACGTCTTCCATCTTTCCCGGACAAGAAGATTTGCTGACTTCAAACTCTATTTATGTAGTCAGCGCCCATCCACGTAACGGGCAGAAGCGCATCGCAATGACGGGATACCCCATTCAGAATGCCCGCTATGTCATTTTCCTGATTACCGGAAAAAATAAAGTCGACGTAGTAGAAGAAATCTGTCATTCGGGAGACACTGGTCCCGCAGCCTATATAGCTCATCACGCGCAGAATGTAGAGCTATTTGTGGATAAAGCGGCTGCCGCATATATTGACGATAGTAATAAAAAGATGAACTAGAACTGTTTCGTTGACGAAACTAACAGAAAAAAGAAAAATATGAATCCTTATCAAAATTCATTTGGAGGTAATATCCCGCAGGACGTAGCCGGGAAACAAGGTGAAAATGTCATTTTTATTGTTTATACTCTAAAAGATACTCCCGAAACTCTTGATAAAGTAAAAGATGTATGCGCTAATTTCTCGGCCATGATTCGCAGCATGCGTAATCGTTTCCCCGAACTGATGTTCAGTTGCACGATGGGCTTTGGCGCCGATGCCTGGAGCCGTCTTTTCCCGGAAAAGGGAAAGCCGAAAGAACTGAACACTTTTGAAGAGATCAAAGGCGGAAAGCACACGGCAGTCTCTACTCCGGGCGACATCTTGTTTCATATCCGTGCAAAACAGATGGGGTTGTGTTTTGAGTTTGCTTCCATCATTGACGAGAAGCTCCAAGGCGTAGTTGAACCTGTCGATGAAACTCACGGTTTCAGATATATGGACGGCAAGGCTATTATCGGCTTTGTAGACGGAACAGAGAATCCGGCAGTTGATGAGAATCCTTATCATTTTGCGGTGGTAGGAGAGGAGGATGCTGATTTTGCAGGAGGAAGTTATGTTTTTGTACAGAAGTACATTCACGATATGGTTGCATGGAACGCTCTGCCTGTGGAAGAACAGGAGAAAGTGATCGGTCGTCGTAAGTTTAACGATGTCGAACTGTCTGACGAGGAGAAACCTCAAAATGCGCATAATGCCGTCACTAATATTGGTGATGACCTGAAAATTGTGCGTGCCAACATGCCATTTGCCAATACGTCTAAGGGAGAATATGGCACATACTTCATCGGTTATGCAAGTACGTTCAGTACGACCCGGCAGATGTTGGAAAGTATGTTCATCGGCAATCCGGTAGGGAATACCGATCGTTTGCTTGACTTCAGCACAGCTGTAACAGGAACACTTTTCTTTGCTCCTTCCTACGATTTGCTGGGAGAATTGGGCGAATAAAAAAAGAAAAATAAGAATAAAAGATTGGAGGAGGATTACACTTTGGTAATCTCCTCCACTATATATTGATCTTTCACTCTCTTGCAGGTACATACAAAGTATTCCGGATGTTTCAGGGCTCCTTCTAAAGTATCAGGAAGAATCATCTCTTTGGTACGTCTATCCATTGCCACCGTTGCATATAGAATACCCTCTTTTTCGCATCTCTCAATTAATGCATTTTTTAGTTCTTCTACGCTATATTCCATTTGTGTGAGACTTTATCGCTGCAAAGTTATGGAAAATATGTATATTTTGTGCAATAATATTCTTGTAATATATAAAAATAGCTCCCTAGTTCGTCCGCCGACGAGGGAGCTATCAACACAAAAACTAAACTAGACTTAACTAAACTATTCTATTCTTGGAATTTCACAATCCCTTTCTGTTCTTTGCAAAGGTAGATATAAAACGGATTTTGGCAAACTATAATCGACAAAAATCACTTTTTTACCGATAAAATAATGAATAATCAGCTCCTTTCGTCAAGAAAAGTCTGAAAAACTTGCTTGTAACTATCGCTGATAGGAATATATGTCTTGTCAAACACGATACGTCCGCGGTCAATCACACGTATTTTATCTTTCTGTACGATGAAGGAGCGGTGCACACGTATGAAACGACTGGATGGCAAGAGCTCTTCCATGGCTTTCATACTCATCAGTGACAGGATAGGTTTGGGAGCGTCTTCCGTATATATTTTGATGTAATCTTTCAGTCCTTCGATATACATGATTTTCTTCAAGTCCACTTGTACCAGTTTGTAGTCACTTTTCACAAAGATACTGTCTATCTCTTCCGGTTTCTGCACGAGTTCGAACCATTGGAGAGCTTTGTTGGCAGCTTGCAGGAAATCAACGTATGAGATTGGTTTCAGCAGGTAATCGAGTGCATTGACACGATAACCGTCGATGGCATACTGTCCGAAAGCAGTGGTAAATACAATGCGCGTATGCGGATCTACCATCTTCGAGAACTCCAGACCGTTAAGCTCCGGCATCTGAATGTCCAGAAACAGGAGGTCGACCTCTTCGCCCGGCAATTCTTTCATCGCCTGAACCGCACTGGAATACTTTCCTGCAAGTTGCAGGAACGGAGTCTTATTCACATAACTCTCTAACAGGCTAAGAGCTAAAGGCTCATCGTCAACGATTGCGCAACGTAACATCATACTATTTTATATCTAAAGTTTTATATCCAAAATCTTGTACTTGACGCTTTATACTAAACATTGGTACTTGACGTTTTATACTGAACGTCTTTCTTTCTACTCTCTAATCTTGATACTCAATCTCGATTCGTATACCTTTTCATCTTTTGAGACGCCTTTCAACCACGTATAAGCTCCGGGATAAAGTATCTCCAACCGGCGGCTGACTTGTTCCAATCCCACGCCCGATCCACTCTTATCCTCCACTGTCTTAGGATGATTACTATTGCGGATTTCACACACCACTTCGTTGTCATTCTCCAAAATATGAATACTGATGAAACTCGATTCAGTAGGGGAGATGCCATGCTTGAAAGCGTTCTCTATCAAAGAGATAAAGATAAGCGGGGCAATGAGCGTCTGACTGTCGGGCTGAATATCGAATTTAGTAATCATCTGCACGTTGGCGGACAGACGGATGCGCATCAGTTCGATGTAATTGCCGATAAAATCGACCTCCTTACAGAGAGGAACGTATGTCTGCTGGTTATCATATAACACATAACGAAGCAGTTTGCTCAACTCCTGAACTGCCTGTTGCGCCTTGTCCGAATCAAATGCAATCAATGCATAGATGTTATTCAGCGTATTCAGCAGAAAGTGAGGGTTCAGTTGGTTTCGCAGGTTCTTCAGTTCCGCTTCCGCACGGTTCCGTTCCGCCTCTTTTCGGGCAGCTTCGTTCTGTGTCCATCGGGCACTCATGCGGATAGCGGCACTTAGTCCGATAGTGAATACGAGACTCAACATATCCCTAAGGAAAAACAACCATCCCGGAGGCATCCCTGGTCTTTTTGATTTGGGAGCGAATGACGGATCGAACGTCAGACTTTGCCAGAGATGAAGCAACACACCGATGGCACATAAAAAGATAATATTGTAGACCACATATCTTTTGGCCTGACTCTGGAAAAGATAGCGGGGTACAAGAATGAAATAATTCACGTAGAACACAATCATGAAAGAGAGTGGTACGGCAAGGTGGCGTGTATAAGCCATCCAGTTGATGTTCCCGTTTCCACGTTCGACGAAGAAGAACGGGAAACCGAACATAATCCCCCAGCTGATAATGTGTATCAGTACTTCCAGGGGACGACGTGCGGATGTAAAGGTTTGTTTCATAAAGACAAAGATAATTCTTTTATTGGTAATTATCCATTTTATTCGTATCTGATGGCTTCTATCGGATCTAAATCTGCTGCTTTCTTAGCCGGATACCATCCGAAGAAGACTCCTGTAACTGTACATACTGCGAAGGAGAGGAATACGCTCCACGGCTGGATATAGATAGGCCAATGCGCTACGCTCTTGACAATCCAACTGGCTCCGCAGCCGATAATCACTCCGATGATACCTCCCGTGATACTAATCATGATGGCTTCGATGAGGAATTGACTTAGAATGTCGACCCCGCGTGCGCCGACAGACATACGCAGACCGATTTCACGGGTACGCTCCGTAACGGATACATACATGATATTCATAATCCCGATACCACCCACTACCAGCGAAATACCTGCGATGCAAGCAAGCAGGGTAGTCATCAAATCGGTGGTTGAGTTGAGCATCGTGCTCAATTCCTGTTGGGTACGGATGGTGAAATCATCATCATCCGAAGCCTTCAGTTTATGGTTGCGGCGGAGGATTGTACTGATTTCGTCAGTTGCATAGTCCGTCATATCCTCGGTGAGGGCAGAGGCAAATACTCCCTGCAAATACGTAACGGCAAGCAGACGTTTCATTACGGTGGTATATGGTGCAAGCACTACGGCATCCTGGTCTTGTCCCATAGAGTTGTACCCTTTTGCTTTGAGCACACCTACCACACGGAAAGGTATCTTGCTGAAACGGATAATCTTACCTACCGGATCACTTCCGTCCGGAAAAAGATTGTCTACTATGGTCTTTCCGATCACGCACACTTTGGCCGAACTCTGTATGTCGGCTTCTGTGAACATCTCTCCATTCTCAACAGTCAGTTGGCGAATATCGAGATATTCTGTTCCGACACCGTTCACCGAAGCCGGATAGTTGTTGTTACCGGCAATAAGCTGTCCCGATGACGAAACATTGGGACTGATGGCAGACAGGAAACTGGTCTCATCGCGCAAGGCCTCGTAGTCGGCTAGCTTCAAGGTCTGCATCGCAGACGGGTCCTGCCGGACACCTCCACGCATATCGGCTCCCGGATGAATCATAATCATGTTCGATCCCATTTCGGAAATCTGCTGCTGGATGCTTTTCTTCGAACCTTGTCCGATAGCCAGCATCGTGATGACGGAAGCAACACCGATAATGATACCGAGCATGGTTAGAAAAGCACGCAGCTTATTGTTCGCCAATGCCCGGAGAGCTATCTTTAATAAATTAGTTCCATTCATGTTTATAAAGTTATGGAGTTATTAATGGGGTTCTGAAGGTATAAGGCTATTATAAGGTTATAAAGTTATGAGACTGTAAAATGTTGGCATGATGCTCTAAGCATATCATCTTATAACTTCATTGTTCCTTATCACATGAATTGCTTCTTATAACTTCATTACTCCTTATCACATTAATTAATCCTCGTCATTCTTCGGCAATGCCGCCAGTGCTTCGGCGGCAGACAGAATTTTCGGATTGGCAGTATCTTCTATAACCTGACCGTCACGCAGCCGGATATTCCGGCTGCTATATTGCGAAAGTTCGGGATTATGTGTCACAAAGATAATCGTACGTCCCTCTGCATGAAGTTTCTGAAACAGTACAAGTATCTCGAAGGAAGTACGGCTATCGAGGTTTCCGGTCGCTTCGTCGGCAAGAATCACTGCCGGGTTGTTGACCAATGCACGTGCAATGGCCACCCGTTGCATCTGTCCGCCGGACATCTGGTTGGATTTGTGTTCCAAACGATCCCCCAATCCTACGGCCTGTAAAGACTCGATAGCGCGACGACGACGTTCGGAAGCACTGACGGCAGAGTTATACATCAGCGGTAGTTCCACATTTTCCACTGCCGTTGTTTTAGGCAACAGGTTGTAGCTTTGGAACACGAATCCAATCTTCCGGTTTCTTAGTACCGCACGTTGAGGCTTGCTCATCGTACGTACTGGAATATCGTCGAGCAGATACTCTCCGCTTGTCGGGGTGTCCAGGCAGCCTAATATATTAAGCAGCGTGGATTTTCCCGAACCGGAAGTACCCATGATGGTGACAAACTCCCCTTCATTGATATTGAACGAAACGCCCCGCAATGCGTGAACGGTCTCGTCGCCTACCTGAAAGTTACGTTTGATATTTTGTATTTCAATTACTTTTTTCATCGTCAATAATGTGCTAATGCGCCAATTCGTTATTGGCACATTGAATAATTATTTTTTCTTCTTACTTCCCGGAGGGCCTGGCATGAACGGACTTCTTTCTCCGCCATTTTCCATATTTCCTTCAGGTCCCATGTTTTCACCGGGCATTACACCTATAGTAGCTTCTGTTACCACCTTTGTCCCTTCAGGAATACCACTGATAATTTCGGTGGATATGCCGTTGCTGATTCCCACTTCTACCGGATGAGCGGTGAATGTAGTTCCTTCGCGAGTCCAAAGTTTGTGTTCGCCTTCGCAATCTTTCACGATATCATTATTGCCGATTAACGGTTTTTCCGGTGTGAATCGTAAGGCTTTGTTCGGAACGGACAATACGTCTTTTTTGTCAAGGATATAGATCGTGACATTAGCCGTCAAACGCGGCTTCAGTTTCAAGTCGGGGTTAGGGGCAGAGATGACTACTTCGTAAGTGACTACTGTTGAAGTGCTGTTCGTGCTGCTCGTACTGCTTGCGTCGCCCAAACGAATCTGGGTAACGATCCCTTCGAATACATCATTCGGATAAGCATCTACCGTGAAGCTGGCACGCTGACCTTCCACTACACCGCCTATATCTGCTTCATCCACATCGGCTACTACCTGCATTTGTGTCAGGTCGGCAGCAATGGTGAACAGGGTCGGAGTTTCGAATCCGGAAGCAACGGTTTGTCCTGCTTCTACATCACGGCTGATAACAACTCCGTCAATCGGTGAAGTAATGGTAGCGTAAGACAGGTTACGTTCCGCTTTCGCGAGCGATGCCTTGCTGCTGTCATAGCTGCTTTTCGCTTTCTGATAATTGTAGAGCGCCTGTTCGAAGTCCGTATCACTAATCAATGACTTTTCGTGCAAGCCTTTGCTGCGTTCATAATTTTTCTTCTGATATTCATATTCGGCTTTCGCACCATCGTAAGTTGCCTGCTGTGAGGCCAGTTCACTTTGCAATGTGATGCGGTCCATTTCAGCAATCAGCTGTCCTTTGGTTACTACCGAGTTGTAATCTACGTGAATCTTGTCGATGATACCGGACACCTGCGTACCGACTTCTACTTCCGTCACCGGTTCGATGGTCCCTGTAGCAGTCACCGAATTTGAAATATCGCCTTTACTGACAGTAGCGGTGGCGTACGTCACTTTGTGTTTGGCCGGTGAACCGGCAAAGAGCCATATTCCTGCTCCTACAACCACAACGACTACTACGGCGATTAGAATAATCTTTTTCGTTTTCATTCGTTTATTATGCTTTTACTTATTTATAATGCTGATTTTATACTCTTTATAAAGCTAATTGATCTCCCTGATAGAACTTCAGCAACTGCGTATTCAGTATAGCCATATATTTAGCCTGAAGCTGTTCCTGCTGTGCTTGCAGCAAATTATTCTTTTCAGTAAGGAGTTCTACGGTATTCTTCATTCCCAGATTAAACTGTTCGCTAATCAACTCATAGCTGATTTGTGTACTTTTCAGCTTTTCGTTTGCGGCAGCATAACGCTGTTGCGCGCTGTTGGCATCCAACCAAAGGCTTTCAATGGTTTTGTACAGTGCCTTTTGTTCGTCAAGCAAGGATAACATGCTCGTTTCGTACTGCAATTTAGCTTTTTGTACGGCACTTTTCGTTTGACGGTTATTGAAGATAGGCACACTGACAGACAATCCGATAGAGTTGTTCCATCCGTTCTTCACTTGTTCTCCGAAGGTGAAGTCGCTACCGCTGGTATGGTTGGTTCCGATTCCTGCGCTAAGGCTGATGGTAGGGAAATAGCTCGATTTAGCGATATTGATACCCAGTTCAGAAGCCTCTACATTCAGTTTGCTCGCTTCAATCTCCGGACGAAGGCTCAATGCGCTGATGTACACATCTCTTTTGGTAGGCAGCGGAGCCAGTACATTTTCGTCGGACAGGGCAGGGAGGTAGATGTTCATTTCATTCTCCCCATCCAGCTCGAGCAGTTGTTTCAGTTGCAATTTGTAATCTTCAAGAGTGGCTTGCGCTGTGACAAGTTGGTATCGGTCGGTGCTCACCTGTGCTTCCAGTTGCGCGAGGTCACTTTTGGCAATACTTCCGGCATTCAGAAGTTCCTGTCCTCGGTCGCGCTGCGCAATGGAAACTTGCAGGGTGTTTTCGTTTACTTTCACAGATTCGGCTGCATAAAGAATCTGGATATATACTTGAGCGATGGACTCCTGAATATTATTTTCGGAAGTCGCCACATCCAGCTCGGCCATCTGATTATTCAACTTTTCCTGTTGGATGGTTTTTAGTCGTTTATTACCATTATATAGAGTCCACGAAGCATTCAGTCCATAATTACCGTTGTAGCTCGTTTTGCTGTTGCTACTGATAATCTCGTTACCGCTCACCCGGCTACTCGTCTCCTGATACGGACGATTCACCACCTGTTGGCTGGTAGAAAACGAAAGACTGGGGAACATGGCAGCTTTAGCTGTCTTCACATCAATCTGCGTGCTGGTCGCAGTGATCCGGTTCTTGCGAATTGTAATGTTCTGCTCCTTTGCATAATCGATGCATGACTGCAAATCCCATTGATCCGGGATTTTCGTTTCTTTCAGCGTATCGACTTGCAGCGGAGAAATCTGGGCAGATATGCTGGACAGCATACCTGTTCCAAGAAATGTCATCACTGTCAATCTTCTTACATTTATCATATTCATACTTCTATTGATTTACTGTTAGCGAAGGTACGTACATATTATATATGCCGCAAAAACGATAGACGGATGACGTTATTTCGCCGTTAAATGATTTTTTTCTGTCGATAGGTAGGTTTTTGAAGAAAAACACGACAAATCTTGCAACTTTTTTGACTACTTGTTTGTTTTAATTATAAAAAATGTATATTTGTACTCATTACAAATTATAACGTCAACATATGAAGAATACACTGCTTACGATCTGGAACTTCTATTTGGAGGGTTTCCGTAGTATGACCTTAGGACGTACTCTATGGGTTATTATTTTGCTGAAATTATTCGTCATGTTCTTCATCCTCAAAATGTTCTTTTTCCCTGATTTCCTCGGCGACCACCCAACGGATGCCGACAAAGGTACATACGTGGGAAATGAACTGATAGAACGTGCCATCCCCGATAAATCTACTGATTTTTAACTCTTAAACTACATAGGATTATGATTGAAAGTATTGACACCTCGCTGATCGATTGGTCGAGAGCCCAATTTGCGATGACAGCCATGTACCACTGGATTTTTGTTCCCCTCACACTCGGACTGGCAGTGGTGATGGGAATCATGGAGACGCTGTATTATAAAACAGGCAACGAATTTTGGAAAAAGACTGCCCAGTTTTGGATGAAACTTTTCGGTATTAACTTTGCCATCGGTGTGGCAACGGGTTTGATTCTGGAGTTTGAATTCGGTACGAACTGGAGCAATTATTCGTGGTTTGTAGGGGATATCTTCGGTGCTCCGTTGGCTATTGAAGGTATTCTGGCATTCTTTATGGAAGCTACGTTTATCGCGGTTATGTTCTTCGGATGGGGAAAAGTAAGTAAACGTTTCCACTTGGCTTCCACCTGGCTGACGGGATTGGGAGCTACGATTTCTGCCTGGTGGATTCTCGTTGCCAACGCATGGATGCAGCATCCGGTAGGCATGGAATTCAATCCTGACACTGTCCGTAATGAGATGGTCGATTTTTGGGCGGTGGCTACCTCGCCTGTAGCAGTCAATAAGTTCTTTCACACGGTATTGTCCGGCTGGGTGTTGGGTGCTATTTTTGTAGTCGGTATCAGTTGTTGGTACTTGTTGAAGAAACGTAATCGTGAGTTTGCACTGGCCAGCATCAAGATTGGTGCAATCTTCGGACTGGTAGCATCGTTGCTTTCTGTTTGGACGGGCGATGGTTCCGGTTATCAGATTGCCCAGACACAACCGATGAAATTGGCAGCAGTGGAAGGTCTGTATGAAGGCGGAACGAATGTCGGTCTGGTCGGAATAGGAGTATTGAACCCTGAAAAGAAGACTTACAACGATGGAAAAGATCCTTTCCTCTTCCGTTTTGAAATCCCGAGTATGCTTTCTTTCCTTGCCGAGCGTAATGTGGACGGTTACGTTCCGGGCATTACGAATATCATCGAAGGTGGGTATCAGTTGAAAGACGGATCGAAGGCTCTCTCTGCTGCCGAGAAGATAGAACGTGGTAAAACGGCTATCGGCGCATTGGCTGCCTATCGTGCTGCAAAGAGTGCCGGACACGAGGAAGATGCGAAGATTGCATATAATGTATTGCAGGAAAATATTCCCTATTTTGGCTACGGATATATCAAAGACGTGAACCAACTGGTTCCGAATGTTCCTCTCAACTTCTACGCATTCCGTATAATGGTAATCTTGGGCGGATATTTCATCCTGTTCTTTATAGTCGTTCTTTTCTTTATCTATAAAAAGGATTTGAGTAAGATGCGCTGGATGCACTGGATTGCTCTGCTGACAATTCCTTTGGGTTACATCGCCGGACAAGCCGGATGGGTGGTTGCCGAATGTGGTCGTCAGCCGTGGGCTATCCGCGATATGTTGCCTACGATGGCTGCTATCTCCAAACTGGATGTAAGCTCCGTGCAAACTACGTTCTTTATCTTCCTGCTCCTGTTTACAGTGATGCTGATTGCAGGTGTCAGAATTATGGTGAAAGCTATCAAGAAAGGACCGGACGCATAATACTTAATACTTATTACTTAATACTTGAAACTTATGTATATATTTTTGCAACAATATTGGTGGCTTGTCGTTTCCTTGCTGGGGGCCATACTCGTGTTCTTATTGTTTGTGCAGGGAGGTAATTCATTATTGTTCTGTCTGGGTAAAACCGAAGAGCATCGTAAGATGATGGTGAATTCTACCGGGCGTAAGTGGGAGTTTACGTTTACTACGTTGGTGACGTTTGGAGGAGCTTTCTTTGCTTCTTTCCCGTTGTTCTACAGTACCAGTTTCGGTGGTGCTTATTGGCTTTGGATGATTATACTTTTCAGTTTTGTATTGCAGGCTGTCAGTTATGAGTTTCAGAGTAAGGCAGGAAATCTGTTAGGTAAAAAGACATATCAGACTTTCTTGGTGATTAATGGGGTAGTGGGTCCTGTGTTACTTGGCGGGGCGGTGGCTACTTTCTTCACCGGTTCTGATTTCTATATTAATAAGGCCAATATGACAGACACTATTATGCCGGTAATCAGTCATTGGGGAAATGGCTGGCACGGATTGGATGCGTTGACGAATATCTGGAATGTAATTCTCGGATTGGCTGTCTTCTTCCTTGCTCGTGTATTGGGAGCACTCTATTTCATTAATAATATTGATGACAAAGAACTGACCGACAAATGTCGTCGTGCAGTACGCAATAACACAGTCTTGTTCCTTGTATTCTTTTTGTCGTTTGTCATTCGTACACTGGTATCCGAAGGCTTTGCCGTTAACCCGGAAACACAGGAGATTTATATGCAGCCATACAAGTATCTCACAAACTTTATCGAGATGCCGGTAGTGCTGGCTTTATTCCTGATTGGGGTGGTATTGGTTCTTTTCGGTATCGGAAAGACATTGCTTAAAAAGACTTTTGATAAAGGTATCTGGTTTGCAGGAATCGGTACGGTGCTGACTGTTTTATCTTTGCTACTGGTAACAGGGTACAACAACACTGCCTATTATCCGTCATACACCGACCTGCAAAGCTCATTGACATTAGCCAATAGCTGCTCCAGTGAATTTACACTGAAGACAATGGCTTATGTTTCCATTCTTGTTCCGTTTGTGATTGCTTATATTTTCTACGCTTGGCGTAGTATCGACCGGCATAAGATTACCGAGAAAGAAATGGATGAAGGAGGACACTCATACTAATATATCATTTGTATATTAGTCTTTTGTCTGTGTACTAATAACTTTGTCCATACACTCATACTTTGTCCATATAGAATTTCGAAATAGAGATTCTAGTCGGAACAAATAAACTCCCCTTATTTAACATCACTCTAAGTCATGGTAGAGAGATAAAATAAGGGGAGCTTTTTATATATTTTATACTTAACGTGTGTGCCTAAACACTTCGGGCATTATGAATTACACTAATGTTAATTATTTATTGACTACATTCTCCGGTTTGCCGGAAATGTAAGCCTGAAGATTGCTGATTGCAATATTCATCAGACGTTCGCGAGCCTCTATGGTTGCCCAGGCAATGTGCGGAGTGATGTAGCAGTTCTTTGCTGTCAACAATGGATTGTCGGCACAAGGCGGTTCGGTAGAAAGCACATCTACGCCGGCTGCATAAATCTTACCGCTGTTCAAAGCATCTGCAAGATCTTGTTCGTTGATAAGCGGTCCGCGACCGGTATTGATTAAGATAGCTGTCGGCTTCATCATAGCAAGACGGCGTGCATTCACCATTTCGCGTGTCTCCGGCGTAAGCGGGCAGTGCAAACTGATAATATCGCACTCGCTGAACAATTGATCCATATCCATCTTCTTGATTTCCGGTGGCAATTGGAAGTGGGATTTAGAAGTCAATGCGTACACTTGCATACCGAATCCGATAGCAACACGCGCTGTGGTATATCCGGTGTTTCCCAGTCCTACCAGACCGATTTTCTTCTCGCGCAGTTCCATCAACGGAGTGTCCCAAAAACAGAAATCCTTGTTGTTTGTCCAACGGCCTTTGTGCACTTCTTCGGAGTGGTGTTGCACTTGTTGAGTGATGTTCAGGATATGCGAAAATACCATTTGAGCAACGGAAGCGGTGCTGTATGAAGGAATATTAGTAACGATGATTCCCCGTTCTTTGGCAGCAGCTGTGTCTACCACGTTGTATCCGGTAGCCAATACACCGATATATTTCAGTTCGGGCAGTGCAGCCATGTGGTCTGCATTGATGATTACCTTGTTAGTCAGAATTGCTTCTGCACCGGCTGCACGTTCTAATACCTCTTCCGGAGCTGTACGATCATAAATTGTACATTCTCCAAGAACTTTCATACCTTCCCAGGATAAATCTCCGGGATTGGCGGCAAAGCCGTCTAAAACTACAATCTTCATTTCAATTTCAATATTAATAATAAGTTATACGTGTTTTCTTAACAACATATTGATATTATAGGCACGGATTATACGGATTTCACGTTTTCTTAAAATATGCTTTGCATGAAGCATCTGCGTAATCCGTGTAATCTATGCCTGAAAATATCATTTCTTGAATTTGTCTCCCCACAACTGTATCATCCGTTCGGCATGCTTCTGCTCTGCCGGATTGTTTTGCGGTTGCCATATCCGTTTGTCTTTCAGTTCGTCCGGAAGGAATTGCTGTTTGACAAAGTTACCTTCATAGCTGTGTGCATATTTATATTCCTGTCCGTAGCCCAGTTGCTTCATCAGTTTGGTCGGAGCATTGCGCAGATGCAAGGGGACAGGCAGATTACCGGTTGAACGGACTAACTCTAGTGCGTCATTGATCGCGCTGTATGCCGAATTACTCTTCGGACTGGTAGCCAGATAAATCGTTGTTTCAGCCAAAGGAATCCGTCCTTCGGGCCAGCCGATTTTCATCAATGTTTCAAAGCAGGCGTTAGCGAGAAGCAGTGCGTTCGGGTTTGCCAAACCAATGTCCTCGGCAGCCGAAATCACCAGTCGGCGGGCAATGAAAGCAGGATCTTCGCCTCCTTCCACCATACGGGCAAGCCAGTAGATCGCTCCATCGGGATCACTGCCACGAATAGATTTGATGAAAGCGGAGATAATGTCATAATGCATCTCTCCATCCTTGTCGTATGCCAGCGGATTTTGTTGCAACCGTTCGGTCACCATTTCATCGGTGATGACGACAGTCTCTTCCGTTTCCGATTGTACAACGAGTTCCAATATATTAAGCAGCTTGCGGGCGTCTCCACCGGAGAAGCGCAACATGGCTGTTGTTTCTTTCAATTCAATTTTGCGCTCTTTCAATACGGCATCCGTGGTGATGGCACGTTGCAGAAGTTCCAATAAATCTTCTTTCTCCAAAGATTTGAGCACATAAAGCTGGCAGCGGGACAGGAGAGGGCGGATGACCTCAAACGACGGATTCTCCGTTGTTGCGCCAATCAGCGTGACTGTTCCGTTCTCTACCGCTCCCAACAGAGAATCCTGCTGCGACTTGCTGAACCGATGGATTTCATCAATAAACAGAATCGGGCTGGACTGTGAAAAGAAGCGGTTGCTCTTGGCACGTTCTATCACTTCGCGCACATCCTTCACACCGGAAGTCACGGCACTTAACGTATAGAAAGGTGTTTCCAGTTTGTTGGCAATGATTTGCGCAAGGGTTGTTTTACCCACTCCGGGAGGTCCCCAGAGAATAAACGAAGAGATGCGTCCTGCGTCAATCATTTTCCGCAAGATAGCCCCCGGTCCAACTAAATGTTTCTGACCGATATAATCATCCAAAGTCTTTGGCCGTAACCGTTCTGCTAGTGGTTGCATAATTTTTTAGAATACCATTAATACCATGAAGCGGATACCGTTTTTGTTGATACCCGGATTATCACGATAAGTGAAACGATGTACATACTCAACGTGCAGCAACTTGAAAATGTTGTAAATACCTACACTTGCTTCGACATACGGCACTTTCGGGTCCATCACGAAACTGGTGAACTTACCGTCGCGTGTCGGGAAACGGAACAAATCGGGATTGTTGCTCTTGAACGGATTATTCTTGTCCGTCAATGTTCCCCACAGAGCACGTACACGGAACATTTCCCTCCATTTCAGGTTCTTGATAAGAGGAATACGGTTGAAGAGTTTTCCATTCATGTCGTAGGATAATGACATGGAAGCGTAACGGTCGTTCAGGAATTCCATGTTATTAATCAAGTTGAACGTTTCGCGCTGGGTGATGTAGGACAAGTTGGCTTCCGGCAGGATTAACAACGGGAAAGGAACTGTGTTCCATTCTGCACCTGCTTTCACGCTGCAATCAATCTTTCCCCAGGAAGCCGGGAGCCAGAAACGTTTCCACACACTTGCTTCCGTACGGTTAAAGTTGTAATCCCCACCCAATACTCCTTTGAAACCCATAGCATGAGTGAGCGTAAAAATAGGAGCGTCCAGCGACACAGGCACGCGGCGTTGCTTGGAGTTGACAAATGATTCGCCCGGCGCATAGCGCAGCGTCAGACTTGCTTCGGAAGTTGTGACATCGTGCACACGGGTTTGTGCGGCATCATTGCGCAGGTATTCCAGTTTGCCGGTAGGCTCGTCGTTACGGTGGCGCAACATGGCTTTCACTCCGAATCCGGTCAGCGTTTCGAGTTCATAATTAATGGTGGCGTCGCGCATATACGACATTTGGTCTACTGTCGTTGTCTTGACTGACAAGAAGATATTATCTTTATCCGTAAACAGGAATTTGTCCATCGGAGACATTACGTCATAACTGTACGTTGCCGAAAGATAATGTTTCGGGAATTCCCAAACCACATAATCGCGTTTGTTGAACGAATAAGTCACCGTTCCGCTATATTTCCAGCGTTCGTCTTTCAGACCGTACGCTCCGTATCCGCTCAAGAACCAGTGCTTGTCGAAATGAGCCGTAGTCATACCGCTCAACCGGAAACGGGTACCGTCAATGTAATTGCTCGAAATCATGGTGTTGATAGGGCCGATGTCCACTTTGCTCGGATGCTCTTTGCTTCCTGTCTCTACAAAGTTCTCAATCAGTGCTTTCGCTCCGAAGATGATGTATTTGAATCCCGGAATCTGTTCGAGGCGGTTGACGAATACGTCCATCGAACTTTCTTTCTTTGTCAATGGTACTTGACGGACACTCGCCCAGTACTCATCGCTTTTCGAGAGCATATCCGCTTCTTTTATTACGCTGCCTTTCAACCGGAACAGTCGTTGTTCAATAGGATCGAATTTATAATTACTATATTTCGTGGTTCGTTCCACCTGCAATCCACCTGCTGTTTTGTTGGAATTCCAGGAAAGGTCTACGGTCATGTCATCATCCGCCAACACCCAGTTGCCGTTGGGCAGTTGCTCATACTGTTGCGTGATGTCCATGCGGTTGACAAAGTTGACTCCGGTCTTTTTAGGCAGGTTCATTGTACATTTCTGAACGGCGTATGTAGAATCATTCAATACATACAGATGTCCGGTGAATCCGAAGTCTTGCGAGTTTTGCGGAACAAAAGTGAGGTGGACACATTCGCGTTTGTTTACCATCAATGTGTCCATCAGATAATATTTATAAAATGAGATGGCATTGTTACCGATCGGACTGACGAAACGCTGCTGAAGCAACCGGATATCATCATCGTAGATATTGATGTCGGCAAATACGTCTTTCAGTACGGTGCCAAGCATATCTCCCGTAGAGAAAAATTCTTCTATACCATTGGAGTTCTTTCCTTTGATAATCGTTTTCTTGTTTTCGGGATTTTTGCGGTAGATGGTTTGCGAGGACGTTTCTTGTACGGAAATAGGGAGAATCAACTTATTGGTTGTTTCCGACACTTCCACTTGGTCTCTTAAGAATGAATATTTTTTGTAGATACCTTTTTCGAGCTTTTCCGGTGTGAGGTCGTTGATAGACATTTTCATCTTCTCGTACTTGTCGTACTGATAGTACTCGTTCACTTCGAGGACTTGTGCCTTTTTGTGTTCGATTACCTTCTTCATGAATTCCACTGCCGGATTGTTTTTGCGGGAATATTTCTCCTTTTGAGGTTTCACGACAACCTCGTTCAGGAGCACATTATCCGGAGCTAACTTAACGTTCACTGTCTGATTGTTGGAACCAACCCGAACCGTTTTACTGATATAACCTACAGCGGAGAATACCAGTGTTCCTCCGTTTCTGCGGGCTTCAAGACTGTATTCTCCGTTAATATTGGTGATGGTACCCATATCTCTCTTTTCCTGGTAGTAAACAGAGATATACATCAATGGCTCGTGGGTAACCGAATCAGTGACTACCCCTTTAATTTGCTGCGCAAAAGCATTGGAAGCTACCAATACGAGTAAGAACAGTATAAGTATTTTGTTATATCGTTGTATCATAACGTTTGTAGTAGGGCTGCAAAGTTAACAAATAACTCTAAGGATAACAGAATATATAACTTTTTTTACCCATCGTTTTTTGTTGTTTACAAGCATATATCGTACGATAATTCAAAGAACATCCCGCTGTTAATCCTTTTGATAAGACCGTTTCCGCATTTCGTTCTCCCGGTTTCGGTATTTGAAACCTTTGCTCCCGTTGTAGGACACTTTTTGTTTCGACCCTTGAAACTTTTTGTTTCCCGGCATGAAACTGTTGGTTTCTCGGTGTGAAACACTTTGTTTCCCGGTGTGAAACTATTAGTTTCAAGGCGTGAAACTAACAGTCCCATGCCGGGAAACGGAATGGAACATGCCGGGTAAATGTTATTTGCTCGTAAGTATCTGTACAATACGCTCTGCGGTACGTCCGTCCCAACGTTCGGGAAGTTCGCCACGTTTCCATTCACCGTGCATCAGTGTATCCATGGTTTTGGCAAGCAGGGCAGGATCTTCTCCGACAAGTTCGTTGGTTCCCATGCGCCACGTTTCCGGATGTTCGGCATACGTGTTGAGTGTGATACAAGGAATACCCAGGAAGGTCGCTTCTTCGGCTACGTTTCCCGAATCTGTTATGATTCCTTTCGCCTTGTTTATCAGATAACCGAAGAACAGGTAGTTCTGCGGCGGCATGATATGGAGATTCGGAGCTTCGATGTCCAACTCTTTGATGGCATTGCGCACGTAGGTGTGCAGCGGTGCAACGATAGGCATACCGGCAGACTTGTCGATGATTGTTTTCATCAACTGACGCAGATTCTCCTTGTTGCCGAGTAATACACGACGGTTGAGAGTAAATAGGAGATAATTTCCTTCTTGCAGTCCCAGGACGGAGAACCATATCGGTTTAAGCAAGCGGTTCCGGTTATAGCGGATGGCATCAATCAGAATGTTGCCTACATAATATACGTTTTCGCTTTCCGTTCCCGTCTGGTTCAGGTTGCGGTTGGCAACCATACCGGCTGTGAACAGATAGTCGGATAGTCCGTCTGTAATCATACGGTTGACTTCTTTCGGCATTTTCATATCGAAAGAACGGGTTCCGGCTACGAGATGCGCTACCTTGATACCTTGTTTCTTGGCAACGATGGCACAACTCATGGTTGCGGTCAAGTCGTCTACCACAAGGACTACGTGTGCCGGATTTTCCGTCAGTTCTTGTTCAAAGGCTACCATGATTCCGGCTGTCAAACTCGTTGGATTACTGCTTTCCACTCCCAGATATACATCAGGAGCTTTCATGTCGAGATCCGAAAAGAGAGAAGCATCCAGACTCGTATCGTCTTTCCTCCCGGTATAAACCAGTCGGTAAGAGATACTTTTACCCAGCGCCCGTGCGGCTTCAATAGCGCGTGTAATGGGAGCTATCTTCATAAAATTGGGGCGTGCCCCCGCAACAATTGTTATTTTCATATTGTTTCTACCTAATTCGGTTTAATTCGTGAAGCAAAAGTACATTTTCTTACGGAATTTATTCGTTACTTTGCATACAAAATAACAAATATATGCCCACATTCGTTCAAATTCTTGATTTTATAGGCACATTTGCCTTTGCTATTAGTGGTATCCGACTAGCTTCGGCGAAACGTTTCGACTGGTTCGGCGCTTATGTGGTAGGACTTGCTACGGCTATCGGCGGCGGTACCATCCGTGATGTACTGCTCGACGTGACACCGGGATGGATGACTGACCCTATCTATCTGATTTGTACAGGACTGGCTTTGTTATGGGTCATCTGTTTCGGACGCTGGCTCATCCGGCTCAATAATACTTTCTTCATTTTTGATACCATCGGTCTGGCACTGTTTACCGTGGTAGGTGTAGGCAAGAGCATTGCTTTGGGTTATCCTTTTTGGGTGGCGATTATCATGGGTAGCATTACGGGAGCAGCCGGTGGGGTGATTCGTGACGTATTTATCAATGAAATACCTCTTATCTTCCGAAAGGAGATTTACGCAATGGCTTGCGTCGTAGGCGGTATTGCATATTGGATTTGCGATCTCGCAGGTATGGAGTCCTACGCTTGTCAGTTGATTGGCGGATCAGTCGTATTTCTGACTCGCATCTTAGCTGTGAAATATCACATTTGCCTGCCTATATTAAAAGGTGGTGAAGAGCCGGAAGAATAAAAAAACGATGCTGCCCAAGTGAATGTGTTCATCTTGTTTCTATCGGATAGCTAATAAGTATATTATCTTAATAGTTTATATTATAAAATTAGGCACGGATTACACGGTTGCTGTATGGTAATCATCATTCTAACAACCGTGTAATCCGTGCAATCCACGCCTAATAATACAAAATTATTCAGCCCGTTCTTCTTACTTGTTTTCTGTTTCTTACTTCTCTTCCTTTATATACAGCTCCCCCTGAAAACTAATGGACTGACGGTTTTGCATATTGACATCAATGCTTGCCGAACCATTGGGGAATACTTTGACTCTGTATTCATACCTGTCTTCGGGATTGCGTGCGATAAACTCGATGACAGCATTTCCTTTCTTATCCATTTTCATACTGTATTCTTTGAGCACAGCTTTAAAATTTAGCCCGTCGCCTCCGCCATAGGGGATGCTGTAAGCCCGTCCATAATAAGGCAGATAAGAAATGACCGAATCGTTTCTGATTTCCAGTGAGTAGGAAGATGTCAAAGGGATGGAGCGTCCGCGCATCGGCATGGCGGTGTTGACATCTATCTTGTAGTTTTCAGATTCAATCAGCTTCTTTACAGCTTCTTTCTTCTGTTCTTTCTTTTCCTTTTTACTTTGAGCCGAAAGGGTAGGGATGCCCACTAGCAAGGCTAGTAACAGCATAAAGATTTGTTTCTTCGTTCTCATATCAGTTGTATTTAGGTTGATGTATATATGTATAACAACCAAATATAAGAAAAAGACAGGGATAGTTCTGTTTCCTTTAATGAAAATTAAACAGAAATCCCTGTTATTTATAAGTTTAGACCAATTAAGGGCATAATCAACTTTTGAATAAAAACGCTTGGGAAGAAAATTAGAACAGGCTTTTAGAACTGTTCCAGTATTTCAATTCGTTTTTCAATGGGAGGATGAGTGGCAAACAATCCGTTGATTCCGCTGAATATACTTTTCGATTTCTTTTTAGGATTCTGTATAAATAATTGTGCCACGTCTTTCCTTTCTACTGCCTCGATGGCAGGATCTGCCGATATTTTGCGGAGAGCACTGGCCAGTGCTAACGGATTCTTCGTCATTTCTGCCGATCCCGCGTCTGCCATGTATTCGCGTTTGCGTGAAATGGCAAAACGCATCAGGCTTGAGAAAAGATAACCGATGGCAGCTATCACTAAAGCGAGTAGAATGAAAAGAAAAATGCCGCCACTACCTTTGCTGTTGCTGCGTACACGTATGTGTGTGATGGTATATAGGGTGATTTCTGTCAGCATGGAAAAGATACCGACAAAGACGATGGATATTATCAGCAAGCGCACGTCACGGTTGCGGATATGACTTAGCTCATGCGCAATCACTGCTTCCAGTTCTTCATCATTCAGTTTTTTGATGATACCTTCCGAGAGGGTAACAGTGTATGTACGTTCATTGATGCCGCTTGCAAATGCATTCAGAGAACTGTCATAGATGATATTGATTTTCGGCATCTTCATGCCTTGCGACATACATAGGTTTTCTACCAGGTTGTAAACGCGCTTATTCTCTATACGATCCAGCGGTTTGGAACCGGTGGCAGAATTGATAATGCTTGTGTTGGCCCAGTAGGCAATCAGAAACCAGATGATTACGATTCCCATGGTGTATGGCAACGAAGAGAGAAAGAAATGATTGACCATTGGCATTATTTCTATTTCCATACTCTTTCCGTATCCAAAAAGAACCAACAGGTAGCAGGATAAATAGAGGAGTGCTGCCACGAGACAGGGAAACAGGAACAGTAGAAACGCAGAGCGCAGATTATTCCGGCTCTGCTGTGTTTGGATTCCGACGTATTGCATGCGTGTTCAACTTTTGTAATTGAGTGGACGGTGTGAATAATGAGTTTAGAAACTTATTTTAGGTGCTTGATCCAGATTCGCACGTTCATTCTTCCCTAGGTCGAACATGATTTCTCTTTGGAATCCGGTCATTCCTGCTACTATATTCGATGGGAATGTCTGTACGGCGTTATTATATTCTTTAGTTGCCGAGTTGAAGTAACGGCGGACAGCAGCCAGTTTATTCTCTACATCAGCAATTTCTTCCTGTAATTGCAGGAAATTCTGATTAGCTTTCAAATCGGGATAAGCCTCGAGAGTGATTTTCAATCCTGCAAGAGCAGAGCTTAACTGGTTTTCGGCAGCTATCTTATCATCAATCGTTTTTGCGCCGACTGCACCGTTACGTGCCTGAATCACCCGGTCGAGCGTTTCCTTTTCGTGTGCGGCATATCCTTTCACGGTGTCTACCAGTTGGGGAATGAGATCATGGCGTTGTTTCAACTGTACATCGATGTCGGCGAACGCATTTTCACGATTGTTTCTCAATTTCACTAATGAGTTGTACATGGAAGCAAAGAAGATGCCCAGCAATACAATAATCCCTACAATAATAAGTATGGTCATAGCTTTTTGTTTTATTTAATAATATAAAATCAAAAGTAATCTATTTGGTTCTTTTAACCAAGTAGTAGGGGGTAAATTTCGCTAATACCACCTAAAAACTGTCAGAAAGCACCCAAAATCTGTCAATTGATAGAATTTCACCCTAAAAAATAACGGATCCTACCCTGCTTGATAAGCAAAATACCTTTAAACTTGCAAACATCGAGAAAAACGAAATATTAACCATAAAACCATTAAAGTATGAAAAGTTTAAGTTTCAGAAAAGATTTAATTGGAGTACAGGAAGAGTTGCTTCGTTTTGCTTATAAATTGACGGCCAACCGTGAAGAAGCAAATGACTTATTGCAGGAAACATCTTTAAAAGCATTAGATAATGAAGAAAAATATGTTCCGGACACAAATTTCAAAGGATGGATGTACACTATCATGCGTAACATCTTTATAAATAACTACCGTAAAGTAGTACGCGATCAAACTTTTGTTGACACAACCGATAATTATTATCACTTAAATCTGCCACAAGATTCAGGATTTGAGAGTACAGAAGGTGCTTACGACCTGAAAGAAATGCACCGTATCGTCAACGCACTCCCCCGGGAGTATAAGATTCCTTTCTCTATGCACGTATCTGGTTTTAAATACCGCGAAATCGCAGAGAAATTAGGATTACCATTAGGCACAGTGAAGAGCCGCATATTCTTCACACGTCAACGTTTACAACAGGAATTGAAAGATTTTGTATAAATGAGGATAGCGCATACAAACAAGCTTATTAGCAGAAGGAGCAAAGAGATAGATTCTCATTGCTCCTTCCTTTTTTATAACCTAATTTTATTTACGATTAAACGATTTACGATGTACGATTGAAATTTGAATTGTGAATGAGGAGATACTTATGCAAAGATAAGTACTTATAATTCCAAAAGTTATTTCAATCGTACATCGTAAATTGTCTAATCGTAAATCACCTATTCGTCTAATCGTAAATTAAACTAGGTTATAAATTCTTTCTTGTTATTTGCTTTTCTTTTTTTTGCTTTTTTTCTTTTCAACGGCCTTCTCTTCCGGTGGGAATTTAGGAACCAGATTCATCAGCCGTAATATCTGACTTTGTCGTTTTAGTATGTATGACGAAGGTTTCGCCGAGTTAAATCGTATTGGGTTGGGGAGGGTGGCGGCGATGAGTGCACATTGTCCCCGGGTCAGCTTGTCGGCTGTTGTTCCGAACTTATTTTTTGCGGTTGCTTGTGCGCCGTAGATGCCATTTCCCATTTCTATAGAGTTGAGATAGACTTCCATGATTCGCTCTTTCGACCAGAAGAGTTCGATGAGAAACGTAAAGTAGACTTCGAGCCCTTTGCGTACCCACGACGATTGCGGCCATAAGAATACATTCTTGGCTGTCTGCTGACTGATGGTGCTTGCTCCCCGTTTCCGTTTGCGTGTTTCGTTTTCTTTCATCGCTTTCTTGATTTCTACGAGGTCGAACCCGTTGTGTTCGGCAAAACGGTTATCTTCGGAGGCTATGACCGCCATCGGCAGGTTGGGAGATATCTTATCAAAAGAAACCCACGTGTGCTTCCACGTGGGTTTATCTCCTGAAAAAACTTGCTGAACGCTTCGGATAACCATCAACGGAGTTACATAAACCGGCATGAAACGATAAATAATCACTGCCAGTAGTGTTGATGCAAAGAAGAAAATCAGCAGGTTGCGCGTATAGCGCAGTAATTTTTTAATGAGTAGCTGCTTGTGCATCTTTAATCATTTGCTCACTTGCGTACATGTATACTTCTACACGACGGTTTTGTTCGCGACCGGCAGCAGTGTCATTGCTTGCAACGGGATCGCTTTCACCCATTCCTTGTACACTCTTGATTTGATTGGTGGAAACACCGCAACTCAACAAGTAACTGGACACACTTTGCGCACGTTCTTGTGATAAGTTCAGGTTCTTTTGCTGGCTTTGTGCAGCAGTACTGTTCTTCCAGCCCTGGTTGTCGGTATATCCGTAGATAGACACGTCCATATCCCGGTTCTGGTTGAGCACATTGTTGGCAAACTTGCTTAAAGCAGATTTAGCAGCAGCACTTAGATTTGCATTACCGGTAGTGAAAAGAATACCCGAGTCGAATGTTACTTTCACGGCTTGCAATCCGTTGTTGTCTGTTATCTGTTCTACTTGTGCGCCTTCAATTTGTTTTGCTTCTGCTGCTGCTTTGTCCATCTTCTTACCGATAAGAGCACCTGTACCTGCACCTACTGCCGTACCAATAGCAGCACCGATAGCAGCACCTTTACCTTTACCGATAACACCTCCCAGGATCGCACCTAGTGCAGCGCCCGAACCACCACCGATAGCAGCACCTTTACCAGTGTTGTTCATACTTCCACAGCTACCAAATATCATGGCAATACTCATGAAGAGAACCATAAATTTCATCTTGTTCATAATGTTGATGTTTTTTAATTGGTTTATAAAAAATGTTTTTATACGAATCACTTCGCATTATTAATAACAATGCAAAGATACATATTATTTGGCAAGCGTGTACTTTTTAAGTTAAAATAACTCGGATGAGCCCCTTTGTTTGTTAATAAAGGGAAATGATAATTATCCTTTTATCGTTGAAGGAATACTCAAACACTTCTTTTTAATAATAATGAACCAACTCAAAAGAATTAACCCTTTGGCAACCGTGGTGATGCAGACTGCCCACCAGATTCCTTCCACTCCCATACCCATCCGTACAAACAGGATGGCAAGCGGAATACGCATATAGTTGCAACTGATGCTGATAATAGCAGGAGGGATGGTGCGTCCGATGCCGTAGAATACTCCCTGCATGGTGATTTCGAGCATCATAAAAAGCTGCGAATATCCGTCGATACGGAGGAATACACCTCCGGCTTCGTAGGCCGCCTGTTCGGGGACGAATATGGCAAAAACTTCATTCCCGAAGAACACGAATAGCAATGTACAGAATGTTCCGAAGATTCCCGTCATCCATAGAGTCGTATACCAGGCTCTAAGTACCCGTTCCACTCGTCCGGCGGCGTAGTTTTGGGCGATGAAGGCACTTAGTGCGGTGGAGAATCCCTGTGAGGTATTCCAGGTGATTGCTTCAATTTGCCCTCCGGTGGTGAAAGTCATTAGTCCGATGTGTCCTCCCTGTTCCGAGGCGGTGCGGCAAAGGAACATATTGACGAAAGCAAATAACGTATTCAAAGTAGCTACGGGTAATCCCAGTTTAAAGATTCTCCGTGTATATTTTTTCTTTAGCCGCGTGAAGAAAGGGAAACCGCCAAGCAGAGCATCCCGGCAACGCAATTGATAAACGAAAATCAGGAAAACACTTGCTTCCGCAATCCAGGTAGCGTATGCCGCACCATTGGTTCCCAGCCCGAAACCGAAAATGAAGAGCGGGTCCAGAATGATGTTCAGTATCAATCCTGTGCCGCTGATAAAGAACGGGACTTTACTGCGCCCTGCCGCATTATAAATTCCGGTGAAGGCGGCGGAGAGGAAGACAAAAGGTAATCCGGTAGAGACAATCCGCAGGTATTGGATGGCATTGGCCGTAATATGATCCTCGAGTTCATAGATGCGTATGATAGGTTCTGCAAATATAAAAAGGAGTGTGCCCCAACAGATGGAAATAATCAAAGCAATCGTGATGTTATGAGACGCGAAACTGCGGGCATCTTCCTGGCTTTGCGCACCGATGGATTGTCCGACACTCACTTCAGATCCTACCTTATTTAATAAGGAGATAGAACCGGACATCCAGGTCAGGATTCCGACAGAACCGATGGCGGCTACGGCTTCACTTCCCAGTCGTCCTACCCACGCCATATCTGTGAGGCTATATGCCATTTGGATAAACGACGTTGCCATGATCGGCATTGCCAGATTAAACAGTTGACGATTGATAGGGCCTTGTGTCAGATTCTTTATTCCTTGCATATAATTTTTCTAATCAAAATGGGGTGCAAAGATACGCAAAATTACTATCTTCGCGCATCTAATTATTCATTAATCAAAGTACATAGATACTATGAAACAGAAATTCTCTACTATTTTTATCTTGCTGCTTCTCTTTTTTGCTGGTTCACGAGTGGTAGCGCAAAATGCTCCGAAACCTTTTGATATTGAACAACCTTCACTTCGCGTATTTCTTCCTGCGCCGGAACTGGCTACAGGACGTGCTGTGGTTGCGTGTCCGGGAGGTGGATATTCACATTTGGCATTCGAACACGAAGGCTGTGATTGGGCGCCCTATTTCAATAAACAAGGTATTGCATTGATTGTGCTAAAATACCGGATGCCGAACGGTGATCGTACATTACCCATTTCGGATGCTGAAGCAGCAATGAAATTGGTGCGTGACAGTGCTGATGTCTGGAATTTGAACCCGAATGACATTGGTATCATGGGCTCTTCTGCCGGTGGACATCTGGCTTCTACCATTGCCACTCATGCCAAGCCCGAACTTCGTCCGAACTTTCAGATTCTTTTCTATCCTGTGATTACGATGGATAAATCTTATACCCATAGAGGCTCTCACGACAACCTTTTGGGAAAAGATGCTTCTGCTGAATTGGAACTTGAATATTCTAATGAAAAGCAAGTGACGAAAGATACACCGCGTGCTTTTATCGTATATAGTGATGATGATAAAGTTGTTCCGCCTGCTAACGGAGTTAATTATTATTTGGCGCTGAACAAGAACAATGTTCCTTCAGTGCTTCATATTTATCCTTCCGGTGGACATGGATGGGGAATTCGCGAGGGTTTCCTCTATAAGAATGAAATGTTGGACGAACTGACGTCTTGGCTCCGTAGTTTCAAAGTTCCTCATAAAGATGCTATCCGTGTAGCTTGCATTGGAAATAGTATTACGTATGGAGCACGTATCAAGAATCGTGATCGTGACAGTTATCCGGCCGTGTTGAGCCGTATGTTGGGAGAGGCTTATTGGGTAAAGAATTTCGGAGTCAGTGCACGCACTCTGCTGAACAAGGGCGATCATCCTTATATGAATGAAAAAGCTTATCAGGATGCGCTGGCTTTCAATCCTAATATCGTTGTTATCAAGTTGGGTACGAATGACAGTAAATCATTCAACTGGAAATATAAGGCCGACTTCACGAAAGATCTGCAAACAATGGTCGATGCTTTCAAAGCGTTGCCAGCTCAACCGAAGATTTATCTTTGTTATCCTTCTAAAGCCTATCAGACCGGTGATAATATCAACGATGATATCATCTCTAAACAAATCATTCCGATGATAAAGAAGGTTGCCAAGAAAAATAACTTGTCTGTCATCGATCTTCACGCAGCAATGGACGGAATGCCCCAGTTGTTTCCGGATAAGATCCATCCGAATGAAGAAGGGGCTAAAGTGATGGCAAAAGCTGTTTATCAGTCCTTGAAAAAGTAAAATAAGGAACTTGACGATTGTAAAATTTCCGGTTGAAATAATCTCTTTTACAGAAAATTTTAACCGGAAATTTTTTAGTTTAATCACAAATAATCTTCTTATAATATGCTAAAAAAAGTGTCTTTCTGAAAGTTAGATTTGTTACCAATCTGTATTTTTGCGCCCGAAAAATAATAAAATGATAAATAGCGTTATGAATAGACTACAAGATTTTACCTTTTTCTCGCAGTTGATGGCTAACGCTAATATGGGATGGTGGAAAGCCAATTTATCAACTGCGAATTATGAATGTTCTGACTTTATAGTAGAGTTATTAGGTCTGGATCAGACCGGAGTTATTAGTTTTGAAGATTTCAATAAACGTATTCAGAAAGAGGAACAACTTTCTACAACTGTTCATTCTTATGGTGTGTATCAACGGCCGGAGGTGGTGTATTTGCTTGATACGGTGAAAGGATCTGTTTGGGTACGTAGCAAGGTATGCTTTCAAGAAACGGATGAAGACGGAAACGAAATCATTTATGGTATATCCGAAGTGCAAGATGGTCCTGATATGGCATCTGCTTACCAAGCTTTGCAATACAGTGAGCGTCTCTTATCTAACATTTTCAAGTGTTTGCCTATTGGTATCGAATTATACGATATGGATGGGGTATTAGTGGATTTGAACGATAAGGAATTAGAAATGTTTCATATAGAGAAGAAAGAAGACGTATTGGGTATCAATATTTTTGATAATCCTATTTTTCCGAAAGAAATGAAAGAACGGCTGAAGAAAAATGAAGATGCCGACTTTACTTTCCGTTATGACTTCTCGAAGGTTGGATCGTATTATCAGAATACCCAAAAACAGGGTACGATTGATCTGATGACTAAAGTGACTACATTATATAATAGTGAGCATCAGCCAATAAACTATCTATTGATTAATGCGGATAAGACAGAAACAACGGTAGCCTATAATAAGATTCAGGAGTTTGAGGAGTTTTTTGAACTGGTCGGTGATTATGCCAAGGTCGGTTATGCCCACTTCAATATTTTGAGTGGACACGGCTATGCCCAAAAAAGCTGGTACAGAAATGTGGGTGAAGCGGATGAAACTCCGTTGTCCGACATCTTTGGCACATACCGGCATTTCCATCCCGATGACCGTGCCTTGTTGATTCGGTTTTTGGACGACGCACGAAAGGGACTTACTACCAAACTTAGCAAAGAGATGCGTGTTCTTAGGGAGGATGGCACATACACATGGACGCATGTCAATCTGTTAGTAAAGAAATATGCCCCGCAAGACCGGATTATCGAGATTATCAGCATCAATTATGATATCACAGAACTGAAAAGGACAGAAGAAATGCTTGTCAAGGCACGTGATAAAGCTGAAGCGTCCGATCGGTTAAAGTCTGCTTTCCTGGCTAATATGAGTCACGAAATCCGTACTCCTTTAAATGCTATTGTCGGCTTTTCAAGCCTGTTGACTAGTACGGAAAATGCAGCGGAAAAGGAACTATATAATTCTCTGATTGGACATAACAACAAACTATTATTAAATCTGATTAATGATGTAATTGATCTTTCTAAAATAGAATCCGGTTATCTGGAATTGCGTCCGGACTGGGTTAACCTTACCGAGCTTCTTGACGAGAGTGTAGCGGAGTATGTTCATCAAGTACCATCCGGCGTTGAACTTCTGACTAACTATCCGGCACATGATTCTCTGGTAGAACTGGACAAATTGCGTATCAAACAGATCTTGAGTAATTTCCTTTCGAATGCCTTAAAGAACACTACCACCGGACACGTGGAAGTCTTCTATGAGGTAGATCACCAATCTGTCAGAATCGGTGTTAAAGATACCGGTCGGGGCATCCCACAGAATATGCTTGAAAAGATATTCGAAAGGTTTGAGAAATTGGATTCCTTTGCTCAAGGGGCCGGTCTGGGCTTACCTATCTGCAAACTGATCGTCGAGAAGATGAACGGGCGGATATTAGTCGATTCCCAACTGGGGATAGGTACTACTTTTATAATCGAATTACCGTGTCGCTCTATGCTTGTAGAATAAGTATATGTGAAGAATATTAAAATAAAAATCCCTTGATAACGACTGATTATCAAGGGATTAATTTTATGTTTCGTGATCCGCCTGGGGCTCGAACCCAGGACCCCAACATTAAAAGTGTTGTGCTCTACCTGCTGAGCTAGCGAATCAATCCTTCAGTGCTTTCTTTCGAATGCGGGTGCAAAGGTAGAACATTTTTTTATAACTCCAAAAGAATTCAAACATTTTTCTTATCTTTGTGCCATTATCAACAATATATAATCATACATTATGGCTGCTGACGATAAAAAAATTATCTTCTCAATGGTAGGAGTGAGCAAAGCATTCACTCCTAATAAGAATGTGCTGAAAGACATTTACCTGTCGTTTTTCTATGGAGCGAAAATCGGTATTATCGGTTTGAACGGTTCTGGTAAATCAACGTTATTGAAGATCATCGCCGGTTTGGAGAAATCCTTTCAGGGAGAAGTCGTGTTTTCTCCGGGATATTCCGTGGGGTATTTGGCACAGGAACCTTATTTAGACAACACAAAGACAGTAAAAGAAGTAGTGATGGAAGGTGTGCAACCCATTGTTGACGCACTGACAGAATACGAAGAAATCAATCAGAAATTCGGTTTGCCGGAGTATTATGAGGATCAGGATAAGATGGATGCTCTTTTTGCTCGCCAGGGTGAATTGCAAGATATCATTGATGCAACTGATGCATGGAATCTGGATAGCAAGTTGGAGCGTGCAATGGATGCTCTCCGTTGTCCGCCTGAAGATCAGCCGGTAGAAAATCTCTCCGGAGGTGAACGTCGCCGGGTAGCTCTTTGCCGTTTGTTGCTGCAGAAACCGGATGTGCTTTTGCTGGACGAACCTACCAACCACTTGGATGCAGAGTCTATTGACTGGTTGGAACAACATCTACAACAATATGAAGGTACGGTTATTGCTGTGACGCACGACCGTTACTTCCTCGATCATGTTGCCGGATGGATTCTCGAACTAGACCGTGGTGAAGGTATCCCCTGGAAAGGTAACTACTCTTCCTGGTTGGAACAGAAGACCAAACGTATGGAAATGGAAGAAAAGACCGCCAGCAAACGTCGTAAAACACTGGAACGTGAGTTGGAATGGGTACGCATGGCTCCGAAAGCCCGTCAGGCGAAAGGTAAGGCACGTCTTAACTCTTATGACAAATTGCTGAATGAGGACGTGAAGGAGAAAGAAGAGAAACTTGAAATCTTTATTCCGAATGGTCCCCGTCTGGGTAATAAGGTCATTGAAGCCAAACATGTGGCTAAAGCATACGGTGATAAATTGTTGTTTGACGATTTGAACTTTATGCTTCCTCCTAATGGTATTGTCGGTGTGATTGGCCCTAATGGTGCGGGAAAGACGACATTGTTCCGCCTGATTATGGGATTGGAAACAGTGGATAAAGGAGAATTTGAAGTAGGAGAGACTGTAAAGGTGGCGTATGTAGACCAGCAACACAGAGATATTGATCCGAATAAGAGCGTATATCAGGTAATTTCCGGTGGTAATGAGTTGATCCGCATGGGTGGACGTGACGTGAATGCGCGTGCATACCTTTCCCGTTTCAATTTCTCCGGAGGCGATCAGGAAAAACTCTGCGGTGTATTGTCTGGTGGTGAAAGAAACCGTTTACACTTGGCGATGGCTTTGAAAGAAGAAGGTAATGTACTGTTGCTCGATGAGCCTACCAATGATATCGACGTAAACACTCTGCGTGCTTTGGAAGAAGGTTTGGAAGATTTCGCCGGCTGTGCAGTAGTTATCTCGCACGACCGTTGGTTCCTCGACCGTATCTGTACACATATCCTTGCTTTTGAAGGAGACTCCAATGTATTCTACTTCGAAGGTTCATATTCAGAATATGAAGAAAACAAAATGAAACGTTTGGGAAATGAAGAACCAAAACGCGTTCGTTATAGAAAGTTAATGACTGACTAGTATAAAGTAATAGATTGAAGCATTTATAATGCTTTCTGTTTCAAAATAAAAGGCTCTGCAAATATTGTAGAGCCTTTATCGTTTTATAACAAGGGAAAACGTTTATCTCTCTTAAAAAATTGTAGTATAATCGTAATGTAGTTCTAAATATTATTAATTATATTTGTGCACAGTTTTTAAAAGCAAACAATTTATATTAACTAATCAACTACATTTATGTTAAAGAGAATGCGATCTTTTTTAGTGCTAGTAATGTTATTTATTACCGTCACGATGAGCGCGCAGGTTACTACAGCCACGATGAGTGGTAAAGTGACCGCACAGGATGAACCAATCATTGGAGCAACAATCGTTGCGGTTCATGAACCATCAGGTACTCGTTATGGTACTGTGACTAACGTTAGCGGTCAATTTAATCTGCAAGGTATGCGTACCGGCGGCCCTTACAAAGTAGAAATTTCTTATGTTGGTTATCAAACAGCAATTTACAAGGGAATTAATCTGTTGTTGGGAGAGAATTATGTTTTAAATGTTTCTTTAAAAGAGAGTTCTGAACTGTTGGACGAAGTAGTAGTGACTGCTTCTAAAGAGAGTAATATGAAGTCTGATAGAGCTGGTGCTATTATGAATGCTAATCGTGATATGATTAGTAACACTCCAACTATTTCTCGTAGCATTAGCGATATTATGCGTCTTTCTCCGCAAGGTGCTGATGTTGGTAACGGTTTTGCAGTAGGTGGTGGTAACTATCGTCAGTCATTTGTAACAGTTGATGGTGCTGCTTTTAATAATACATTCGGGTTGGGAGGTAATCTTCCAGCTAACGGATCTCCAATTTCTTTGGATGCTTTGGAACAAGTTACAGTTGCTGTAACTCCATTTGATGTGCGCCAGAGTGGTTTTACAGGAGGTGCAATTAATGCGGTAACTCGTTCGGGAGATAATCAATTCCGTGGAACGGTTTATGGTTATTTTAATAATGAGAACCTGCGTGGTGATAAGGTTGAGGATTATAAACTGACTCGTTCTAAATCACAGTATTATACTTATGGTGCAAGTTTTGGTGGTCCTATAATTAAAGATAAGTTGTTCTTTTTTGTGAATGGAGAATATGAGGACAATGTAACAGCTGGTTCAAGTTATCAACCACGTACATCTTTAGATCAAGAATATACGGGAAATGTACGTCGTCCTGTTGAAAATACAATTGTTGACGGAAATGAGACTTGGGTTGGCTTGAATGATATGAGACAATATTTGAAAGAGAAATATAACTATGATCCAGGACGTTATAATAACTATTCTGTAAATACTCCGGCATATCGTATTATGGCTCGTTTGGATTGGAATGCAAATCTGAATAATAAGTTAAGTCTCCGTTTTACAAAGACTCATACAAAAGATTCAAATTTCCCATCAAGCTCTACTAGTCCTTTGAGTGCTGATGATATTTATCCAGGTGATACAGGATTGGGTATTCCAAAAGGAAAGGACTCTGGACGTAGTACTAAATATTCTATGAGTTTTGAGAACTCAAACTATTATCAAGTGCGTGATTTTACATCTGTAGCTGGTGAATGGAACTCTCGTTTCGCTAATGGAGCTATGAATAATATGTTACGTTTTGCATATTCTTATCAGAATGAGCCGCGTGAATATGATGGTAATCCATTCCCGACCGTTGATATATTAAAAGATGGTGCATCATATGCAGGTTTTGGTATGGATGTATTTACACAAGGTAATTTACGTAAAACTTCAGTATATACAGTAACGGATGAGTTTAATTGGAATGTTGGGATAAATAAGTTTATGGCTGGTTTCCAGTATGAACATACTAAGGCTACAAATGGCTATATGCAAGCTGGTGGAGGTTACTATGTTTATAGCTCATGGGATGATTTTGTAAATGGTAAGAAACCTGCTGCTTTTGGTATAACTCACTCTAATGCTGCGGATTTATCACAGTTTTATGCAGAAATGAAATTTCAACAATTCTCTCTATATTTGCAGGATGAAATAGCATTGTCTGAAAATCTTAAGGTTACAGGTGGACTTCGCTTTGAATTACCAATTTATCCCTCATTGAAGAATAACTATAATGAAGACTTTGCAAAATTGGATTTTGGAGGAACTCGTTATTCTACTGATCAGTTACCTGATGCTAAGCTTTCTGTATCGCCTCGTGTTGGTTTTAACTGGGATTTGACAGGCGAACGTAAATATGTGCTTCGTGGTGGTACAGGATTATTCGTGGGACGTTTGCCGTTCGTATGGTTAGTATCTGCTGTCGGAAACTCAAATGTTGGGCAAACGCAATATTTTTATAATAAGGTGGATGCTAACACAGGCAAACAACCCGATTTCCATACAAATGTAAATGATATTTTGAAAGATCTTTATGATGGGAAATTTACTCCGAATGAAGTTGTTGCTCCACAATCTCCAACTATTATTGATACAAATTTGAAGATGCCATCCACTTGGAAAACATCTTTAGCATTTGATATGAAATTGCCTGGTGATATTGATTTTACAGTTGAGGGTATTTATAGTCGCGATTATAATCCTGTAGTTGTTTCCAATACAGGTTACAAACCATCTGAAACGACAGTAACTCTAGCTCCGGGAGATGTACGTAATACATATACAATGTATAGTGATGCAACTTGGAGAAATAAATATCAAAATGTATATTTGTTAGAGAATTGGAAAAAGGGTGCATACTATTATTCTATTTCTGCACAATTACGTAAGAATTTTGATTTTGGTCTTGATGTATCATTTGCTTATACTCACTCAAAGGCACGGTCTTACAGTGATGGTATTGGTGATCAGGTAACGTCTGCTTATAAGACTAATACTTATTCTGTTAATGGTATTAATGAACATGAATTGGGATATGGTACTTATGTAGCACCAGATAGAGTATTAGCGACAATCGGATATCGCAAAGAATACGGAAAACATTTTGCAACAAGTGTATCACTATTGTATGAAGGTATGCAAATGGGTTTTGCTGGTAGTTATTCATACAGTCGTTATTCATATACTTTTGGTGGAAATGTGGTTGGTGATTATGGAGCAAACAATCTGTTGTATGTTCCTGCAACACGTGAAGAATTAGACAGCTGGAACTTTGTAGATTCAAAAGATAAATCAGGTAATGTTACTTATGCAGCTAAAGATCAAAAAGATGATTTTTGGAATTACATTAACCAAGATAGATATTTGAAAAGTCGCAAGGGTAAATATACAGAGAGAGGTGGAGCTAAAATGCCGTGGCATCATCAGATTGATTTTAAATTGAATCAGGACTTCTTCTTGAATGTTAATGGAAAGAAGAATATTCTACAAGTAGGTGTGGATATAAAGAATCTTCCTAACTTGCTTAATAATGATTGGGGGGTATATAAACAAGTAAATAATACTTCTTTGCTTAATTATAAGAATGGAGAGTTCACAATGAATAAGAATGGAAACAATGTGTTGACCGATACATATCGGACATATCAAAGTTTTAGATCTACTTATTCGGTACAATTTAGTGTACGTTACATTTTTAACTAATCGAGAATTAATCTTATAATATTAGAAAGCCGGACGACTTTGAGTTATCCGGCTTTTTTGTGTATAAAAATGGAATTGTATATAATTGGGATTTACAAATTGGTCATTATGAATATAGAGAGATAAATAAAAATAGAAGTAATCCCATGTTTAGGTTAAATAATGATTGTAAGGACCATAATAAGCGATTTACTACTTATATTATAATATGATTATTTTTTATATGTAGTTTACAACTTTACCCTCATCACCACCGGATTATGATCGCTATAATTAAGATCCGGCGAGAAGTAATCCGTGCTATTCAGTTCCGGTGAATGGAGAATGTAGTCGATTCTCAACAGATGCTTGAAGTACTTGAAAGTATACATATACCCATGCCCGCTCCTCTGAAAACCATCCTGCAACTTATCACCTTTTATAGTATGATAAACATACGAAGACGGCAGAGAGTTAAAGTCACCGCAGACTAGAGTAGGATAGGGGGAGGCGGCTATCAGTTGCTTGAGAAGATCAGCTTGTACGGCCCGTTTCCGGAAATTCTCATGTAAGCCGTCGATAAGTCCCAGGGCAGCATGTTCCACTCTTTGGGAATCATCCGTACGAAGTCCCTTTTCCAGTTTGCGTTTATTCTGGCTTACTTCTGTTGTTTGGAGATGATTGTTGAACAGGCGGATGGTGCGACCATTGATTTCAATATCACATGCAAGACTGCAATTTTTCGAATCAGGATAGATGATAAGATGCTCCTCCTTGATAGGATAACGGCTGAAAACAGCCAGTTGCAACAGATTCTTCCCTTCGGGCGAAGAAGGAATATAGTGATACGGCCAATTAGAAAGAGCTGCGGATATACTATCGATGCCAAACTCATCGTTAATGCCAAATTCTTGAAAACAGAGAATATCTGCTTGCAGATTTCTCATGTAAGAAGCAATCTCCTTGCATGAGTAGCCGGTATGCTCGTGGTTAAAGGCATCGACGTTGTAAGTAGCAACCGTCAACACTCCCGGAGTATATACATTCATTTTAACCATCGGTGACGAAGCCGGACTGAAAAAAGGCGATTGTAATACACAGCTCATATATCCCCAATTGCTGAATATAGCAATCAGAGGGATGAAAACCCAGCACCGCCAACGAATCGTCCAGTAGATAGCAGAAGCAAGATTAGCCAATAAAAGTATCGGCAGTATCAAACCGATGAAAGGCATAAATTTGAAACTATCCGGTGCGGCATTGCCTACGAAAGCACCCGCAATGGTAACTCCTGCCAAAATACTGGTCAGCACGATGGATATGTAATAAAACAGTCTGTAAAAGGCTTTCATTTAATCTAAATTATTTGCTGGTTATATCATGAGGGATTAAGCTCTCTACGAAGGAAGCAACCATTTATGAATCATTGCTTTCAACTTATCATCCGCTATTGGTTTAGCTATAAAATCATTGCACCCCGCTTCTTCAGCCGCTTTCCGGTCCTGTTCGTATGCAAAGGCACTTTGAGCAATAATAGGAACAGTGGCAGACAGTTCACGGATGATTTTTGTAGCTTCCAGTCCGTCCAGATTCGGCATCTTGATATCCATCAAGATAAGATCCGGTTTCACTTCATCGAACATCGTGACAGCTTCCATTCCGTCATGCGCACGTATAAGCTGATGGTCTTTACCTAGAATAGCCTTCAATAAGTCGAAATTGCTGTCCGTATCTTCGGCAACCAAAATACAGGCATGCCGTGTATTTGCAGAATTGTCAACACTCGAATCAGCAGTTTTTCCGGCAGATGCTATTCCAGCGATGTTTCCTTCACCATTCTCTTTCTTTGAAGAATCCACATTTGCAGGATTTGCAATCGTGTATGGCAAAGTAAATGTAAACGTCGTTCCCTTACCAAATTCGGAGCTGACGGAAATCTTGCCCCCGAGACGTTCAACGATAGACTTACAGATAGATAATCCCAACCCAGTGCCCTGTGCATGATTGTTCAGCTTTGCGAAACGCTCGAACACACGCCCCACTTTCTCCGGTTCAATTCCTGTTCCGGTATCCGTTACGTGGAATACAATCTGATTGTCCGCCAGTTTGTAACCATAACTGATGCTTCCTTCCTTCGTAAACTTGACAGCATTTCCAATCAGATTTGAAATCACCTGGAATACTCGATTCTTGTCCGTTTCAATCATCAGACTTTCGTCCGAGGATTCATAGACAAGGCTTACTCCCTGCGGAGTACGGAATATATGAGCATCGTGCACTTCCCGGCAGAGATTATGGAGACTAGCCGGTCCGAAGGAAAACTCGATGGTTCCCGATTCAATCTTCGAGAGGTCGAGAATCTCGTTGATAAGTTGCAGGAGACGTTCGTTGTTCGCGTTTACGATGTTATAATACGTCTTCCGTTCTTCCGCATCGTCGCTTTCGGCAATGAGATGCGAGAAACCTACGATAGCATTCAGCGGCGTACGTATTTCATGACTCATATTGGCGAGGAAGGCCGACTTCAGGCTATCAGACATTTCCGCTTTCTCTTTCGACGACTGAAGTTCCCGTTTTATTATTTCCAGCTCCGTGATGTCCCATTCGATGCTGACGATGATAGGCGAAGACAATTCGTCACCGTCCACCCGGATTTTCCGTTTGTCGAGGATAATCATGTTTCCGTTTCTGTCCTTTCCTTCAGCAGTCCAGTGCAGACCTTTTCCGGTGGTGGCCACCTGGATATCTTCTTGTCTCTTCTTTTCGGCTACGATAGGCGGGTAGAAATCGAAGTCATTCTTGCCGACAGGGTCGTTCTTATAAAGATCGCGGTTGTAGGCCTCCCGATTCCGGTAAATGTATCGGAAGTCGTTGTTGATTTCCTTCACTACAATCCCGGCAGGGAGATTGTTGATGGTTGTATCCATGATTTGGTTGAGCCGTTTGATTTGGGCTTCGTACCGAATCCTCTCGGAAATATCATGGGCAAACGACCAGTAACTTTCTTCTCCGGAATCATTGGTCACGTTGTACATCGTGCCTTCATAAGCCAATATACCTTTATTGATTTTAGATGGGTGATGAGCCACAAAGTTACTGCTGCCACCGTGTATGACATCTTTGCAACGTTCGTTCCAAGCCTCTTGTGTAGGCATATCTGCGGCGACATTGTAAATCTTTAATTGACTGATGTCTTCGTTTTCTGAAATACCATGATTGTACAGGAAACGACGGTTGGCAAAGATAATCGTGCCATCGGGCTTGGCGGCAAAGATACTTTCTTTGGCGTTGTTGATGGCATGAGTCAGTGTATTGATGTCATTTCTACGATGCTGTATGTCCGTGATGTTCTGGATATAGCCTTCGATATTGAAACTACCGTCGGAGCGTTGTTCACGCAGATAAGTCTGGATACGCATATAGAAGATTTCTCCGTTCAGGCGGACCCGGTAGCTGATGCTTTCCATGTTGAGTTCTTTTTCGTTCACCCGACACCATTCCATAAAACTCTGACGGTCTTCTTCTACAATCAGTTCCACATATTTCTCAATGGCAAGGTTTTGCACATTTTCCTCGCACAAAACACCGGTATATCCAAGATAATGAAAAATATTCTGTTTCGTATTGTACGTCCATTGTCCTATCTGGGCTACCTTTTGAATAGCCCGCAGGGTGAGATTTGCCTGTTCCAACTGTCTTTTTACGTTGCTTCTTTGCGTGATGTCGCGATATTGGCAAAGCACCATACCGTCATAAGGGAACATGAGGCATTTGAAGTAAAAAGTTTCGCCTTTCAGCACCAACTTGAAGTTCTTGCTGATGCTTCTTTGTTCTTCGAGTACAATCTGGAAGATGGGCATCACCCTCTCTCTCGTATATTCTGGTAAAAGCTCAAATATATTTTTTCCTAAAAGTATATCCTCTTGCAGAAACCATAGATCACAATGAGGCTCAATGTCTACGCAGACTCCGTGCCTGTCAACCAATAGCATTGTATCTGCCGTCAGTTTCAATATTCTTTGTGCGTTATTCGCATCATGTAATATTCTGTTCATGTCTGTTTTTTATTAGATGATAGAGACTAATGTCTTATAGTAAGGATAACAAAAGATAATAGCATTTGTTTTACTTTTCAGCGCGTTTCGCCTTTTCCCAGGCTCCGCTTCCTTTTTTCTTTTTCAGATAACGGATGCCTTTCAGCACATTGACATTCATAAATAAGAAATAGTAGGGGATAAAAAGCAACTTGTTTTTTATCTGTTTGGTGGATAGATAATATCCCCAATATCCCAATCCGTAAAAAAGAACCTGCATGGCAAGCAGCACTCCGTAGAATATCGCGGAACCGCCCAACAGCAGAATTGCAATATTCAGCGGGAAGAGAGCAAACAACAGGAACGGAGTAATAGACCATCGCAATACCCGGTGAGATGTATATTGAAAGCTAAGTATCCCGTAGCGGAAAGGATTCAGTAACGGACGAAGTCGCCAGATGGACTGCAATCCTCCGGCAGCGATGCGCACTTTCCGCTTTTCTTCTTCGCGCATATCTGCCGAACCGCTTTCGATGGCGTAAGCATTGGTGCAATAAGCAATGGTATAACCTTTCATGGTGATCCGGAGCGAAAGAATAAAATCATCGAGCAACGTATCCGGTTCCATTGCTTCGAATAGTTCACGACGCACGGCAAATAGTTCGCCTGCTGCTCCTACAGCAGAGTAGAGGCGGGCGTCAAGTGCTTTCAGTGTTGATTCGTATTTCCAGTAAATACCTTCCCCACCGGCAGCGGCTCCGTCTTTGGTCTGTACGGCGATCCGTTTTTCGCCGGCCACGCAGCCCACTTTCGGGTCTTGGAAAGCAAGTACGATTTCCCGTATTGCCTCCCGGTTTACCATGGTGTTGGCATCCGTAAAGACGACGAGCGGAGTGTCCACCAGCGTCATTCCACGTGTCATTGCGGCTGTCTTACCCTGTCGTAGGGGTTGGAAGTGTACGGTCGCTTTTCCCTGCCAACGGGTTTGCAGTCGTTCGTTTGTACTGTCGTCGCTTCCGTCTGTCACCCATACGATATGCAGTTTGTCCGCAGGGTAGTCCAGTTCAAGACTGTTCTCCATCTTTTCGTCTACAACATCTTCTTCGTTGAATGCTGTAATGAAGAGAGTCACTTCCGGCAAACCAGCGTCCGATGCCGGCAACGAACGCTTCACAGGTTTCACGAAAAGTTCTTTCAACTTGACGAGAACGTAAAGCACAATTCCGTAGCCCAGATAGGTGTAGAACACAATGAATAGGGCAAGCCAGAAAATAATTTCAAGGCAGAGGGTAATGGTTTCGTTCATGGTTAATATATATTTATTACTTTTTCTGTGTCTGATTTTTATAAACCGTTCACTTGATTCGCTTTTTTAATTCCTCCTTTTTATCCGAGTCTTTTAGCATATTTACAAAATAGAGGGCATCCGCTTTAACAGAAGCATCTGCTGTATTTGCTTCATACCGTTTCACGAAGTTTTCGGCATGTTCTGTCAGATACTTCCTGCAATCGATATTGAGCATAATCCCATTTTCATAGTTACTATAAGACAGTCCTGTAACACTGCTTCCGGCCTCAAGGGAGGTAATATCTTCTTTCTTTATACCAGATAGGTTGACTGTGAGAGAAGGATAATAAAAGTCTTCCTCACTGGGCAGATGAACGGTCAGTTTCAGTTTATGTTCATCTATCTTTGTCACTGCTGCTGTGCCGTGTGTACGATAGAAATTGTATTCATAATATTCTTCCTGGTTGGGTATCCACACGTTGTCCGCTCCCTTTTTTCCATAGTTATTGTTAATCCAGAGCAACAGATCCGCCCAAGAAGCATCTGTGCCATGAACACCGACATTGATAGCCATTCGTTCTTCCGGTGATAATTGTAGCTGTTTGTCGATTTCTTTTTTCAGATCCTCAATGGAATAGAACCCTCTGTTTAGTACCACCTTTTTTAAATCGTTTTCCGTTTTTGCCGGACATAGTGTTTCACCGTCGTTGGAAGTCATGGTCTGTATAGAAGAATGGACTTGTCCAGCGGTGATATATTCAGCAATTCCGCTTGGTTTAGCCAGCATTTTACATCCTCTGCCAGACAATTTCTCTTTGATGATATTCAAGGCAATGTCGTAATGTTTAAGTAGGTTATCGACAGTGATTTCTTCATTATCTATATTCACATCATGTATGGAGATGCCTGTTCCATAGTTCAGCATCTCTTTGACATCTCCCCATGTCAGCCCTGATTTCATGAAGAAGCGATAATATTCTTGCGTCTGTCCTTTGTAGATTTGTGTTTTGGCGTCCATCCATTCCCATTCCGGTGAGAGGGTGGTGGTAAATGAGAACCTGACTTCGTTTCCGGCTCCGTCCGTACTTCCCAATGTTTCACCAAGATAATAAATATCGGGTGGAAGGTCATCATATTGCAGGTGGCCGAGTTGATAATAATAACCGCTAGTCAAAGGTTTGCCATTGATGGCAGCCCACGTCCATGAGAAGGCGGCTTGTTTGCAGTCGTCTTGGGTAAGCATTAGGAGCCACGACTTATTGTATTTTAGTGCGGGAATAACCGTTTTTATGGTATTTTCTTCGGGCAAAGTGTTGCGGGTGTTGATTGTAATTTCCGCAGTATAGTTTTGGCTTTCATCCCCGAAAGGGTAGAAGAAGTCTGTGTCTACGATGATGTCTTTCCTTTGGGGAGAATTGTTGTTTCCTGAATTATCTTCTTTTTCATCGTCTTTGTCTCCTTGATATAAATTGATTTTTTTGATACAGGATACGTTAATAAGGCAGATTGCTAATAGCATGATGACTGTTTTTGTTTTTCCTAAAAACAATAAGCTGCTGAAGCGTGTCATTTCCAACAGTCTGATTATTCCCACGCAGAGAAGAATCAATAGAATGGAGATAGCTGGCGTTATAATAAAGTTGAACATGAAGAACCCGGTGTCCAACAGGTTGAACCGACTCAATACGTTGCCTTCAATCAAGATATGTATGGTATAGATGCCAAGTGTATATGTGCCCACTTTTTCGATTGCACGGAAATGCGGACGATAGATACGTTGCAGTAGCAAGAAGATAAACAGGCTTCCTGCGAAACCGATCAAATAGCGATAACAGATGATCGGCAATTTTTCCCATGGCGGATAACAAACGAACTTTCCTCCCAGATAATCGTACATACTCATTCCGGTGATGTAGATATAATCTTCTTTCTGATAGAAAGGGAGGAGTACAGCGAAAACGAGGAGTGAAGCGACCAGTAGTTTTCCCCGGTGTTTCATGATTACATCGATATATTTGTGCATAAAATACCCCATCCAAAAGAATGGATACATAAACTTGTCGAGGTGCAGACGTCCGTTGTCCGGCAATGCGAGGAAACACAGAAGCGAGATGACGAAAGCGGCTGTATCTTTTTTGAATATTTTCATGCTGACGATGGCAAGTGTGAAACAGATGAAAACGGAGCGTAAGAACCAGAAACGGGTGAATGTCTCTATAAAAAGAGATTTCAACGTTCCGGTTGGAGACGGGATCATTCCTTCATAGAGCATATATCCGATGTTGATTGCGACCAACACTAATGACCAGCCGAAACAAGGAATTATTAACTGTTTGAATCTTCGGGTTACATTCGGTATGAGTGGCTTTCCGATGGATTTACTGAAAAAGAAACCGCTGACCAACATGAATATGGGCATGTGGAAAGAACAGATAAATTCATGTACCGGATTGGTCCAGAAGTCGTTGCCGTCTCCCATATTTTGGATAGAATGTCCCCAGACTACAATAAAAATGCAGATACCTTTGATGAAGTCAATATATTCTATTCGTTTTCCCATACTTGTTTATTTGTTCTTTATCAGATTGCTGTCTTCGTCTTTATATTCTTTCTTTTTAGTAAATATTCCCCCCAGTCCTTTCAGACCTTTGGCAACGCGCACTTTAAAGCTGTTGAACAGGCTTCCGTCAGCTCCCACCGTTCCATATCCTGTTACGGCGCGTGCTTTGCGGTTGCGGATAAAGGCTATTTTGCCGAATTGCTTGAGTTGCAGAGCAAGATAACCGTCTTCACCTCGGATGATATCGGTGCGTATGCCGGTTTTCCGTGCATACTCTGTGCGATAGGCAAGAACCAATCCACGCACACTAAGTTCGGGACGTTTGAATGATTGCATCCACAAGTGCAAATCGCGGGCAGCTTCGTAGATTTTCAGTCCCCATCGCGAGTGTTTCTCATCCGGAATGTAGCTCCATAAAGAGCAGACGGCCACAATGCCCGGGCGTTCGAGGGTGTTTACCATCATTTCTACGTATTTCGGAGGGTACATAGTGTCGGAGTCAATATTGATATGATATTTACCTCGGGCATGGTTCAGTCCGCAAAGGCGGGCGAATCCGCAACTATGTTGGGTTTCTGTATAATAAGGTACACCGCATTGCCGGAATATCTCCGCCGTGCTGTCTTTCGATTCGTTGTCTACCCCGATAATTTCTACAGGATATTTGCATTCCATCTCGCTCAAAGACCACAGGCAGGCAAGCAGATGTTTCTCTTCGTTGTAGCCGATAATTGAAACGGTGACAAGCGGTTCATCACTTTGCAGCTTTGCAATATTCTGCCGCACTTCTTCAATGGCAGATGCGGGTGCTTCTGCAAACGGTTTTTCATAAACTTGTAAATACTTACTATACCAAATCATCTTTATAAAGGATTAAATTAAGTATTAAGTATCAAGTATTAGCCATGTGGGATAAATGTACTAGCAGCCACGCTTAATACTTGATACTTAATACTTAATACTTAAATTTGTTTCAAATAATTTTTTCCATTCTCGGGCAATATGTTCAATTTTAAAACGCTCTACGTCGGTGCGGGCTTGTATTCCCATCTTCCGGCGGACGTCTTCATGTTCTATCAGGTAGCAGATTTTGTCTGCCAGTCCTTCTATATCTCCATTTTCCACAAGCAGACCGTCTTTGCCATCGGTGATGATGTCTTTCGGGCCGCAGGGACACGTGAACGATACGGGTGGTACTCCACACGCCATTGCTTCGATGATCACCATGCCGAATCCTTCGAAACGTGAGGACAGAACAAAGATGGAACTTTCACAATATTTCTCAACAATATTCTGCACGTTATGTTCCAGGATACAGTTGGAGGTGATTCCGAGTTCGTCAATCTGCCGCTGGAGTTGCTCTCTCATGCCATCGCCGTAGATTCGTAATACCCAGTCCGGATGTTTCTTGCTGACGATGCTCCATGCGGGGATAAGTCGGTTAAATCCTTTCTGCGGCACATATCTGCCTACTGCGATTACTTGTTTCCGTAATCCGTCGGACTGACGTTCGGGGAAGAAAGGAAGCGGATTATAGATTACTTTTACATTATCGAGTTCCGTCCATTCAGCGGCATCTTCGTGGCTAAGCACAATGAAATTCCGCAGTTGTTTCAATTGGCGGATGAGTTGGTGCCGCCAGTATTTCTTACCTAATTTTTTGAGGAATCCCGGTAGACGGTTGTTGTTGAAATCCCGATAGTTGGATTTGTTAAAATGTATCTCTCCCAACTTGACACTGCCGTCTTTCATTTGGTTGATGAAGTTGATGTCGCGGCGGAGAAGGGAGATTGTGATGTCCGGACGGATTTTACATAGACATTCGTTCAGCCTTTTCTTGAATAGCCGTTGCTTGGTGCTGTATTCAAGAATCCGTGCGAATAACGGGCGTCCGTATAATGCGTCGTAGTTGATGTCGAGTTGGTGTATGGTGATTGATGGGTGCAGTTTATAATATGGCTCCTTGTCTTTTCCGTCGGTAAGGATGATATGTATCTCGTAGCCGAAGTGCTCCGTAAAATAGTTCGCCTTTAGTGTGAGAACCCGCTCCATACCGCTGGGGTAATAGAGAGAGGGGATACAGTAGGCTATTTTTATCTTTTTATCCATCAGATATTGTTTGTTTTTTCAGATATATCTATGTGAAATCAGATTTCGGTTTCATGAATGACTTTTCTCATTTGTGCTGTCCATGACAGTGCTCTGACCGTTTCGCGTATCTCCGGTGGAGACATTTGTTGAGAGCGTTGGAAGTTTATCAGTCCGCAAATGTCGATGGGCGATTCATCCGGTGGCACTTTCCATACATAAGGCATCCGGTCGAAATCTTCGTCCGTTTCCGAGTAGGTGAACGAAAGCCCTCGTGCGGCATATTCACGGTTTTTTAGTGTTTTGATGTAGGTGATTCCGCTCCGGTGACGTCCCAGGCTGCCTATGGCAAAATCTGCTTTTTCAAATTGTTCGTCCAGTTTGTCACTGTGTAGGGGGCCGTGCAGGATGACGTACGGTTCCAGATGGTTGTCGCGGATGGCAGGCAGTATTTCTTCCTGTTCGCGTATGCCGGACAGGGGACCTACGATGTGGAAATAAACTTTGTATTCCGGATTTGTACGGTAGTATTCGGCTAGTCCGTGTATCAACCGGTCGAATCCGTGCCAGTAGTGCACTTCGGCCACTCCAATCAGATGAAGTTCGCGTGAGGTGTCGTTCATCGTTCGTTTGATAGGGATTGCTTCGAAGTCTATTCCGTTGGAGATCCGTATCGTTTTTCCTCCAAAAATATGTTCGGCGTTGGAGAAGGTGACGATACCGTCCAGCTCTTTGGCTAGCCGGTGGCGGAAACAGCGGTCGATGGCGAGATTGAATTTCATCGACCATGCCACATATTCCTGATCGTAAGGATAGGTAGGTATTTCCATTACCACTTTCGCTCCCATCCGTTTCAATTTTCTGACTAGTTGCAGGGTGAACGGGCTTGCGTTGTGAAAGGAACGCATATATATAAATTCTATTTTCTCGCGGCGTACATATTCAGTGATGGGGGAGTAGTAGACACGTTTCCATATCTTTGCAGTGAATCCGGTTCCGAAATCGGCAATGACTTCGTCGTCTATTATCCATCGGCGCTCACCGTTGGGAGTGGTTTGATAGTAACAGGTACGCACGTCCAATCCGCACTCTTTGAGGGCTTTTACCTGATAATGTATTTTTTTACTTATTCCATTCGCTTTATCAAAGCCGTGGAACATAAGAAATAAGGCTTTCATTCTTTGTTGTTGTCTCAAATCTATAATTGCTTATTTTGTTTTTTTATATACTTGCCAGCTATTTTTTTCACTTTTCCTATGATGTCATATTCATGTGTAGCCTGTATATATCCTCCAAAGATAATAAAACTAATGATACTTTTGGTAATAATTGTCACGAAAATGTTCATTCCTTCCGTTGTATACTGCACAGGCAGGAGGCACGCTGTCATTAACCCGCTGACTGCCAGCGGGGAAAGGAGTTGACGGACGAACGTCCATACCTTTCTCCGGAACGTTACGTGATACATCTGCCAGTAGCATTGCACGAAGTTGACGGTAAATGTCAATACGATACAGGTTGCCACTGCGGTGAGCGTGCCGAAATAGAAGATACCAATCAGCATTCCCGCCACGTTGAGGGTGGATGAGAATACGCCGCAGATGAACAGGCTCCGGGTGTCTCCGGCAGCCTGAAAAATGGAGCCGGAAGAGGAGAGTATAATTTGCACGCCTACCGAGAGGGAGAGTATGCGGAATACGGGTACGGAGGGCAGCCATTGGTTGCCGAATATAATCAGTGTCACTTCTTGTGCTGTAAAGAAAAGCAATACGCTCATGGGTAACCCTATGAAAGAGAGTATGCGGACAATGCGTTCATAGGAGGACGCCAGTTTTGCTTTGTCATCTTGGAAATCGCTGAAGATGGGGTGCATCACCGGAGTGATGACTTGTGTGATGTTTTGCAAGGGAAGCATCATGAGCCGGTAAGATTTTTCATAATATCCCAAGTCGGACATGCTCATGTGTTTTCCTATCAGCAGTTTGTCCAGATTACGACTGAAATAGTTGATGACGTTGAACAGGAATTGATAGGCCGAATATGAAAAGATCTTGCGGAGTGCTGTCAATCCCCATGTGAAGCGCAATCGTTGCGGATAGCGCTGGTAGGAAATGACAAATATCAGTATGCTGGAGATGATCGGGGTGATAATCAGTGCGTAGAGTCCTGCTCCGCAGAGGGCTGCCGTAACCGCTCCCGCACCTCCGGCTATCTGGATAGTGAAACTGCGGACAGCGATGTATTTGAATTCTTTGTTGCGATAGAACATGGCTCCGGGCACGATGGTGGCGGAGGCAAAGAAGAGGTTGACGGACAGAAGTTGGCACAGGATGCGCAAGATCTGGCTGTCGTAGTAGTCGGCAATCAGCCATGAGGCGGCGAAGAAAAGCAGGCTGATTCCGATGCCCGTCCATACGGTAAATGAGAAGATGTCCGACAAATCATCTTTAGTCAGCGATTTGTGCTGCACGATGGCGGGAGACACTCCCATGTCGGTGAGAAGATTGAAGAAGGCGATAATGACGGTGGCAACAGCTACGATGCCGAAGTCGTCCGGTGATAGCAGACGGGCCAGAATTCCCGCCACAACAAGGGATATGAGGACGCCACTGTATTTGGCCAGCGCTGTGTAAAATACCCCCGAAAATAATTGACTCTTAATGTTATTAGCCATTGATTGCCTGTTTATATGTTTGCGCATATGCTTGTCCCACTTTGCGGATGCTCATGTTTTCCATACCGTATGTGTAATTCACTTCCCCTTGTCCCCATGCGGCAAGCCGGCGGGCTTCTTCGAGTGCTCGCAGGATGTCTTTCTTGTCGTCGGGATCGAAAGTCGGGTTACCGGTTTCGGAAAGCAGTTCGCCGATGTTTCCCACCTTGGGACCCACCACGACTTTGTGGTAGAGGAAGGCGAGGGGGACATTGCCCGAATTCAGTATATCTTTCCGCTGGATGAATATCACGTCTGAAGCAGCCATATAGTAGGGCAGATCGCAGTTGTCTATCAGTTCGTCGTTAGCTCCCGCCTGTAGTTTATACATACGGTTGAGCAGCGGCATGAGCAGATAGTATCCGGCTTTTGAAATCCATCGTTTGATGAAATTCTTGCCATAGCTGTTGCGTCTCGAGAAAGGGTAGAGGCGCGGAGCCAGCAGCATCTTGTGCTCCTCGTCCCAGGCGCGGAAAGCTCCGAGCACCATGCGTATTTCTTCACGGTTGCGGAATTTTCCGAAAGCTGTGACGATGAATGCATCTTGCGAGAGGTTGAGATACTGACGTGCACGCTCTACGCTGATATCTTCTTTATAGGTATACTGGTAAATGTGATGAGGAATGACAACATTCTGACTGTCAGGATACTTTGTGAGAAATTCGTCACGGCTAAACCGTCCCATGTGTGCAACGATATCACTCTGCGATTCGATAATGTCATAGGCCCGGCTGATGATTCCGTTTGCGTAATGCGGACGGACATTGTGGCGTGTGTAGACAAAACGTGCTCCCCTGGAACGAAAAAAACTGATTCGCTCTTCCAGACGCCTGATGATATCAGGATCGTTGCATGTCCATCCCACCACTTCTTCCGGCCACTGGAAATGTATGATATCATAATGCTTATCCGATTCCCAAAACTCTTTTGTGGAACATCGCACGTCGATTCCAGCCATTCTGATAGCATCGCATAAGATAGGAACAAATAGATTGTCGGTTTCTCCGTTTTCTCTGAAAACGATCAGTGCTTTTATTGATGGGCTGTCTGTTTCGCTATCACTCATTTTTTAAGTTTTAAAGACCTTTATTACATTGCAAATGTAATAAAACTTATGATAAGTTTCTCCTTTTCTGTGTTTTAATTGCAGTTTAAGTTGCTATTTGAGGAAATCTGAAACAGGTCTAATGTTTTTATAAGCCGTTTTTCTTCTTGGGTATAAGGAATGTGGTGACTTTCAATATATTGCTTGAGGAAGAGACAAGCATGTATGAAAATGTCTGCTTTCATATAGCTGGTGAAATTTATGTAACGGTAGTAGGAGGCTTCACTGATGTCGATATGCACGCAGAGGTCTACTGTGGCTAGCCGTGACGTTTTCAGGAGCTTTTTTATCAGCATTATTCTGTTCTGGTAATGCTCGTTCACTATTTTATTTTCTTCTATTTCTTCCAACGTTTGGTTGCGTTTTGTGTCCATATTGTTTGGGATTATTAATAATTTTTGGCAAAGGTCGGATAAAAAATATATAATCCCCCTCTCATTTTTGCGATAGCTGGAATAAAATACATTTTGCACCTTTGCGCCCCGGAAGTATTAAATGTGGAATAATAAATGATAAATGAAAATGAAGAAAGATCAGTATTTCAATTTGGAGGTAAATTTGTTGAATGACGACAATATTGCCTGTATGATGACGGAAATGAATGCCGCGGAAGCACTCGGAATTTACGTGATGTTGCTGTTGCATCTGCGCACTAAAGATACTTATGAGGCGTCGTGCAAACCGGTTTTACTGAAGGCCATGGCCCGGCGGTATGATGTGGATGAAGTTGCGGTGGAGCGGGTACTTCGCGAATTCGATCTCTTCGAACTGGATGAGGAACGACAGATGTTTCGTTCTTCCTACTTGGATAGGGTGATGAAAAGCTTGGAAGAGAAGCGGAAAATGGACATCGAAAACGGTAAAAAAGGAGGGCGTCCGAAAAAGGTGGCAAAAAGTGCTGAAACGCCCGTCAGTAAAGGGAGAAAACCCACTGAAAACCAGAAGAGGAGAGAAGAGGAGAGTAAAGAAGAGGAGAGTAAAGGAAGTGTTTCTGTTGTAAACAATAATAGGAGTAATATAGAAACACCGTCTCTTGTGAGCCGTTTGGCGGATGAAGGCAATCATTGTCCGTTACAACCCGTGTTGCCTTGGGAAAAGTTGGTGGACCAACTTTCTACTTTCCAGGCACAGTTGCAAATATCCGTGGCTTATTTTTGTAGTATAGGTCTATATTTT
>NZ_QTNF01000037.1:0-59499 GCF_003603455.1 Bacteroides sp. AM37-9
GTTCCCCGCCTGGAAACGGGAAGTTAATGTATACAATAAACTTTTGCCCTCCTAGAGAATTGGCTTATGTAAGGTTTATACTGTGTGGCAGATACTTTATCTGCAACCTATCTGCCGCAGGTATCTGCAACGCTCCAACTATTTATCAACTAGTGCATTACACGCGTTTAGTTGCAGGTGGCAGATGTTTTCATGTTTTTTCAACTTTATAGTAGGAGGATTACGCATCAAAATTAGGGTCACAACCGTAAGTCATAAAACAGATTCACCTCTGTGCCCTCTGTGTACTCTGTGGTGAAAACAGTGCAGACATGAATAAGATTCACTTCTGCGGCCTATATGGTGAATAAATTCAGAACGTTATAGGAAAGTAAAAGAATAACTTCCACGCGAGTGAAGGTTTTCTTTTACTTTTCTTTTTTTATAATAGTTGAAATCATAAAGTAGCTTACTTTTGTTCTTTCTCTTATATTATATAATCTAAAATAACTAGTGATGCAAAAAATGAATAAAAATGGATTTAGCCAATGTGCCGGAGCGTACATTGAGCGTTTGCGAAAAGAAGGGCGATATTCTACCGCTCATGTTTATAAGAATGCTCTTTTTTCTTTTAGTAAGTTTTGTAGAACAGGTAACATATCGTTCAGGCAAGTCACCCGGGAATGTTTACGATGCTATGGACAGCATCTTTACGAGTCCGGGTTAAAACTCAATACGGTTTCTACTTATATGCGTATGTTGCGTAGTATCTATAATCGGGGAGTAGAAGCGGGAAGTGCCCCTTATGTTCCCCGGTTGTTTCATGATGTCTATACAGGCGTGGATATCCGGCAAAAGAAAGCATTGCCTGTGACCGAATTGCACAAACTACTGTATGAGGACCCGAAATCCGAACGTTTGCGTCGTACGCAGACGATTGCAGCTCTGATGTTTCAGTTCTGTGGAATGTCATTCGCGGATTTGGCGCATTTGGAGAAATCGGCTTTAGACCGGAATGTGCTTCAATATAACCGTATCAAGACTAAAACACCTATAAGCCTGGAAATTCTGGAAAGTGCAAAAGAGATGGTGAATCAGCTTCGAAGCAATAAACCCGCTCTTCCTGATTGTCCCGACTATTTATTCGATATTCTGCATGGTGATAAGAAGCGGAAAGATGAAAAAGCATATAAAGAATATCAGTCTGCTCTTCGTCGTTTTAATAATTCTTTGAAGGATTTGGCGAGAGTGTTGCGCTTGAATTCGCCCGTCACTTCATATACCTTCCGACATTCTTGGGCCACTACTGCTAAGTATCGCGGAGTTCCGATTGAAATGATTAGTGAATCGCTGGGACACAAATCTATTAAAACCACACAAATATATCTGAAAGGCTTTGGATTAAGAGAACGCACAGAAGTAAATAGAAAGAATTTATCTTACGTTAAAAATTACAATGTAAGTAGGTAATAGATAGACAAAACTTTAATAATCAGTATTTAAATGTATCTGTTACTTCTTAGGTAACGGAATCAAATATGACGCAAAGATAGACAAAAATATAAATAGCAAACAAATATTCCCCCATTTTTTTTCGTTTTATCTGATGCATACGGCAAAAAAAAATCCGAACATGAAATAATCATATCTTCATGCCCTCTGATTTATATGTCCTGTCTTAAAAAGAATTTCCCCCTTCGCTAAAGGCAAAAACTCTTCTATCACTGTAATTGTCGATGTTTTTCTCTATTCTCATTCCGATTGGTCTTGGTTGTGTGTTTACTGTTACCTAAGAAGTAACAGAATTATATAAGGTAAAAATAGTGGATTAATCAAAAAAGTTTTGAGAATATCTCTATTTAAAAGTATAACATACAAATAAAGATGAAACAAACTAAAGCGGCTTTTAGGAATAAGCCATTTATTTCGTTAAAAGGTAGTATTCTATTTCTGATACTCATTCCGATGAGCGGTCTGGTTCACGCGCAATATTCCATGGGAACAACGGGGCAGTTGATGATACCTACCGCTGAAATGCAGGAGACCGGTACATTTATGGGAGGAGTCAATTTCTTACCCGAGCAAGTTACTCCATCGGTTTTCAGTTTTCCTACCATGAACTATTTTGTAGATATGACTCTTTTTTCTTTTATCGAATTCACTTACCGGATGACATTACTCAAAATGACAACCGGTACAGGCAGGACGGGTTATCATAATCAGGACCGTTCTAATACGATTCGTATTCGTCCGCTAAAAGAAAGTCGCTATTTCCCAGCTGTTGTGATTGGTGGAGATGATCTTTTGACGGAGAAGAAGACTCCGTATTGGGGAGCTTATTATGGTGTGTTGACAAAGACTATCGGGTTTCGTTCGGGAGACCAATTGGCTGTAACGGCCGGATGGTATATTCATCAAGGTGATTGTCGTGTATTTAATAAAGGACCTTTCGGAGGTGTCCGCTATACGCCTTCTTTTTGCAAAGAATTGAAGTTGATGGTGGAATATGATACGCGTGGATGGAATATGGGTGCTGCCATGCGCTTTTGGAAGCATTTGTCCGTCAATGTGTTTACTCGTGAATTTACATGTGTTTCCGCCGGTCTGCGGTATGAATGTACATTAATGCATTAAAAGAAGATGAAAAGGATTGTTAGTGTGACCGCTGTTTTTCTCTGTGGTATTTCTTTGTTACAGGCACAGCCTGTTCGTGTGAGTGAGACACTGAAAGAGTTGGATATGGAGAATATTTCAGTTGTGGAGAAAAGGGACACGATAACTGCGGCTTTTGAGACCTCTGCTTATAGAGGTATTTATAATGGAATCGGTATTGCCATACGCCATTTGGTTACTATACCGGAAATACCGACTTTGCAGCTACTTATATTAGATAATGCCTTACCACAATTATGCATAACCATCCCTGCAGAATTGATTCAAAAATATCAGTCCGGTGAATGTGCGTTGGATGAAGTGTATCGTAAGATGGGGATAACTACTTCTACCGAAACTGCTGTACGGCAGCTGAAAGGCGTAAAACGAAAAGAAAGTTCTTTCGGTAAGGTCGATTTGGTAGTATATCCCAACGTGATGTTAGTCAATAATGTAACTTATAAGTTGTATAAAGCGGCTCTCGAGTTGCAACCTGCCGTGGAAATGCAATTATGGAAAGGCGCCTCGCTACGGATGCAGGTTTCTTTGCCTATTGTAAGTAATGAAGATGGCAAGTGGAACTGCGTTCGCCTGGGATACATGACTTTTCGTCAGGATTTTCGCTTGGCTAATCATTGGAAAGGATACCTCACAGGCGGTAGTTTCTCGAATGACCGTCAAGGACTTGCAGCAGGCATCGGCTATTTTTCAGCAAATGGTCGGTGGACGGTAGAAGGTGGAGGAGGAATAACCGGCTCTGCTCATTTCTATGGTAGCGAATGGAAAATGAGTCAATGGAAAAGAGTCAATGGACAAATTAGTGTAGGATATTATATTCCGGAAGTGAATACCTTGGTGAAAGTAGAAGGAGATCGCTTTATTTATGGCGATTATGGAGTACGCGGAACTCTTTCACGCTACTTCGGCGAATATATTGTAGGTATATATGGTATGTATACAAATGGAGCAACGAATGCAGGATTCAACTTTTCTATTCCATTACCGGGAAAGAAACGCAAGCGACATCTGCTACGGGTAATGCTTCCCGAATATTTTGCTTTTCAGTATGATATGCGTAGCGGGAATGAATATGCCCATCGTTCGTTGGGCGAAAGTTATAGTGTTGAACCTAAGTCGGCAGAGAATTCACATTTCTGGCAGCCGGATTATATTCGATATTATTTGATTAAAACGAGTGAGAAGTGAAACATGATTGATATTTTAACTAGTATTTTTAACAAAATTGAAACATTATGAAAAGTGTAAAATGGTTTTATGTGGGTGCCATGGCAATAGCCTTGGGTATGTTAACTTTTGCGACAGTAGCCTGTCACGATGATGATGACGATCCGAAACCGGCAGAAGGGGAAGTAATTGAAACTCCAAAACCGGTAGTGGAGTATTACATTATGGGTACGGTGACTTCCGGAGGAACAGCAATGAATGGGGTAAAGGTAAAAGTGGGTAGTAAAAATTACACAACCGACTCGAATGGTAAGTTCTCTGTTACAGAAAGTGCTACAGGTACTTATAGTATTGAAGCGTCTTCTAATGGATATCTTTCACAGAAAACGTCAGTTGTCATTGCAGAGAATGCAGAGAATCGTAGTGTGGTAACGGTAGCTCTGGCTCTGACAAAGGAGAGTCCGAAAGAGACTGTGTCAATAACGGCAGCAGAAGAAACTAAGGTAGAGGATAAGAGTGAATCGAATCTGGCAATTGAAGAGCCGGGAGAAGTTGCTCCGGAAGAAGTGGTAGAGGATAAACCACTCGTAAAAGTCGAATTGGCAATACCGGCAGGTGCAATTGAGGCAACAGGAGAGAATGCAGAAATTGTTAAAGATGGTAAAGTAGACATCAGTGTAACAACCTTTGTTCCTGCTCCTGCAGAAGTAACTACTGAAGTAAAGGCTGAAGAAGTGAATAAAGATATACCTAAAAGCATCCCTTTAGCTGCTGCTAAATTTGAACCGTCTGGTTTGCAATTTGCAAAAAAGGTTACGATTTCTATTCCTAACCCTATCCCTGGAATAACATTCGCTGATGCTGATATGATACTTACTTATCAGAATCCAGATACAGGAGAATGGGGAGATGCAAAAGATAATCAGGGAAATGTAATTAAAAATATATCTTCTACTACAGAAGGTGGAGCTGTCACTGCGTATACAGCCGATGTCGATCACTTCTCTGCTTATGCTATAGAGAATAAAGTATACAGCAAGATTAGTAATGAAACTGTGACAACTACTATTCTAGGACAAGCTAGTCGTGATAATAGCGAGAATGCTAAAGCAGTGACTGGTATTGAACTGAAATATAAGGAAAAGTCTGGTTGGGACTATGATAAGAATGATGCTGCTCTTGTTGCTGAAGTAAAATCGCAATTAGGAGCTGGTGCTAGTGCTGAAGATACAAAAACGGTGAATGCAATGGTTGCTTTCATGAAAACTCGTATGTTCTCATTAATGGGATCGGTATCTGGCATTACGGAAACTGAACGTGTTTATAACACTGTAAATGTAAACGGATACACCACTATGAGTTATACTTGCTATGCAAAAGCTCGTACTACCACATTGACGGCTAATGTAAAGTTTAATGGTCAAAACAAGACGGTTTCGATTACAGCAACTCGTTATACCGGAACGGATCATCAATATAAGACGGTTACTTATAATCCGACACATAGCGGCGGTAAGGGTGGTAGTATTTAAGATGTTTTATAGTAAGGGGCTTGGATTCGTTTGTAGCATTGAATCCCTGCCTTAGCCGATTAGGAAAAAGTACAGAGGTACATCTTTACCTAATCGGGGCCACGCATCAGATTTTATTTTGATGCACATTTCCCTGAATATCAACTGTCTGTGAAGATCGTTGATATGATTTGAAACGATTCATTGAATCGATATGTAATATTTTTAATAAAACCCTTTTGAATATGTTCCTTTTTTAATAAACCCTTTGGGGCATGTTCATATAGAGTATAGAGGGAGGAGATCACTGTGAAGCGGTCTCCTCTTTTGCTTTTTGAAAATATTGTATTACGCGAAGTAGTATTGCTAAAATCTGTCTTCCTTGGAGTGTTATTATATTCTTTTTGACTAGATTTGACTAGAAGTAATACCCTAAATTCACAAAACAACTTCCTTTGTCCGTCTGATTGGAGTATCCCAACGATATTTCCAATGGTCCGAAGATGCTGTCCATTCCATAACCTGCACTAACACCGAATAATTGCTTGCCTTTCAATATATCGAAGAAATTACTATCCGTTAGCCCGTAGTTACCCGTCAGCGTGAGATAATGAATGGCTCCCATACGTTGTCTGAACTTAATAGACGCAATCATGATGGTGTTATCCATCAATTCCAGATTGGTGACCCCGGCAAATGGTAATTGCTGTGGAATATAGAAACCGGGTACGTCACCGCCAATGGCATTTTGCAGCGGATAAGGAAAATCTCTTCCGATCAGGATACGTCCATAAATGGAAGGAATGACGGAGAAACGGCGGGTCACAGGGATGACACTTGCCCACGAAGCATTCAATGCTGAAAATGGAGCATGGTCGTTGTATTGTGCCATGTTATCCGTATAAAGCGAATAGGCGGCTCTGAAGTCACTTCCTTTAGAAGGGAAGCGTCCTTTATCGTATGTATTATATTGCACTTGGGCAAAATAACTTAGAAAATGTTCCGATTCCACTTTCAGATCGGAGATTTCAGGTTTCTTGAACAGGAAATCTTTATACTTGTAATATTCAAAACGCAGACCAAGTCCGAAGCGGAAATTCTTGTACCATACATCGGAGAAACCGAATTCTGCCAGATGATATTTATACGTTGTATTATAGGCACGGTCACCTTCCTCGTAAATGTTGATATCGTTGTATTGGAACATATACGAGAAGTTGAAATTACGTTGCTGCATCGGTTCTAGCGTATAGTCTATGCGGGCAGCATATCGTTTACCCAATCGACCGGTAAGAGCCAGGCGGGAAGGAATATGAGTTTTGAGGTCTGCCGTTGCATTCACCAATAAAGACGCGATTTCTTCCGAATCGAAACGGATGCCCAGATTGATTCTTCTTTCGTATTTTTCCTGCAACAGGAAGTTGAGGTGATAACCTTCAGGAGTCTCTTTCAACGTATAGCTGGCACTGGAATAGGATTGGCTGCCACGTAATTGATACAAGGCCTGTTCTATTTGTTGAGTGGTAATGTCACTGTTTTCTTTCAGATTACATTTCTTCATCAGCCATTTTTTATCATCCACCTCTACACCGGAAAATGAGATGTCCGTCACATAAACTGTGCGTGCATTGGAAAGAGAAGAATAAGGGCCATGTTGCTTCGGAGTATAATCTTCGGCTATTCCTATCTTCTTTTTCAAGGCAAGCAACGAATTCCATTGTTCTTTAGCCGCTTCTTCGCCTCTTCGCATCAGAGTGTCGATGGCAGCCGGAGTAAAACTGGCAGATGAATATCCCTCCACATTGACACGGATATAAGTGTCTGTGAGGTCTACATTCTTTTCGTGGTTAGACTGGCAGGTGATGTCTACAATCTGTCCCAGAATATCGGGGACGCTGTTGAGCTTGTCAGCCTTCTTCAAAGCATTCTGCACGTCTACTCCGATAATAATATCGGCTCCCATGGCTTTCACAACATCTGCCGGATAGTTGTTTACAATGCCGCCGTCTACTAATACCATACTGTCTTGCCGTACCGGAGTGAATACACCCGGAATAGCCATACTGGCACGCATAGCGGTTGAGAGTATTCCGTCATGGAATACAATTTGCTCTCCATTGACAACATTGGCCGCTACACAAGCAAAAGGAATGGGAAGTTTATTGAAGTCGATGGAGTCATGATACCCCACAGTGAGATCTGAAAATAGGTTAGCCAGATTTTGCCCTTTCATGAGTCCTCCGGCAGCAGCATCCTTGGGAGTTTTGGTGAAAGGGATAGAGACTGTATATTTTTCAGACCGCTCACGATCAGTCAATGACATGGCACTTCGTTTGATACGGTCGCTCAACAGGAATGTCCAATCTTGTTTTCGTACCATGCTGTCCAATTGTTCCGTAGTATAACCGATGGCATACAGACCACCTACGATAGCTCCCATACTGGTGCCGGCTATATAGTCAATAGGAATTCCGGCTTCCTCAATTACTTTCAGTGCTTTGATGTGTGCCATTCCTTTGGCACCGCCACCGCTTAGAACGACACCTACCTTTTTCCTTTGCTCTTGAGAATGCAAAGAAAAAGGCAATAAGATGCCAATTGATAAAACTAATGTTGAAAAGATTTGTTTTTTCATTAGGATGTGGTCTAGTGTTGATGTTTAATATAATACAAATGTAGAGCATAATTTGTTTAGTTGTTGAAATGGGAACTAAAAAAATGTTCCAAAAGTCGGAAATGTGGATTTTTTCTACACCATACAGTGAATTTCCACACTTTCTGCAAAACGAAGAAATATCTAATGCTTTGATTTTAAGCAAATAATGCAGGTAACGCATTTTTGGTATATGAGTTGTAAATAAGGATATAGAACAAACATAAGTTAAATTAAATAATAAGATTCGATATGAGATTATTCTTTTCGAAACATGAGTTGAAACTGAGGAGAAAGAGAACCATTGCTGCTATTATGTGTATGGTAGTTGTGTTGGGTGTGTATTGGATACTGACCCGACCTCAGAAGGCTGCGCCGGAAATGCCGACAGTCATTGTTGAACCGGTAGTGAAAGACGACGTAGAGATATACGGGGAATATGTGGGGCGTATTCGTGCCCAACAGTTCGTCGAAGTACGTGCCCGTGTGGAAGGTTATCTGGAAAATATGCTTTTTGCCGAAGGGACATATGTCAATAAGAATCAGGTTTTGTTTGTAATCAACCAGGACCAGTATCGTGCCAAAGCAGATAAAGCCAGAGCGCAATTGAAAAAAGACGAAGCGCAGGCTTTGAAAGCGGAACGTGATTTAAAACGTATCCGTCCGTTGTTTGAACAGAACGCTGCAAGTCAGTTGGACTTGGATAATGCGGAAGCCGCTTATGAAAGTGCCGAGGCAACGGTAGCCATGAGCGAGGCGGATTTGGCACAGGCTGAACTGGAATTGGGTTATACCATTGTTCGTTCGCCCTTATCGGGACACATTAGTGAAAGAAATGTGGACTTGGGTACGTTAGTCGGCCCCGGAGGAAAATCATTGCTTGCTACCATTGTGAAGAGTGATACAGTATTGGTGGATTTCAGTATGACAGCACTCGATTATTTGAAGAGTAAAGAAAGAAACATTAATTTGGGACAGCAGGATTCCACCCGTTCCTGGCAGCCGAATATTACCATTACATTGGCAGATAATACCGTCTATCCATTTAAAGGATATGTGGATTTTGCCGAACCGCAAGTCGATCCTCAAACCGGAACTTTCTCTGTACGTGCAGAAATGCCGAATCCGAAACAAGTATTGTTGCCGGGACAATTTACAAAGGTAAAGTTGTTGCTGGATGTTCGTGAAGGTGCACTGGTTGTTCCGATGAAAGCCGTTACCATCGAAAAGGGTGGAGCATATATTTATACCATGCGCAAAGATAATGCGGTAGAGAAACGTTTTATCGAATTAGGACCGGAAGTCGGGAATAATGTGGTGGTAGAAAGAGGACTGGCAGAAGGAGAAATGGTGGTTGTAGAAGGGTTCCATAAGTTGACTCCGGGCATGAAAGTACGGGTCAGTGATCCGGAAGCCGAAGCTGGGGACAGTATAACTACGACAAAAAATGAAGTGACCGGAGTAAAAGAAAACACTACCGGAACGAAGGATAACGCGAAAGGAGAATAAACGATGAAAGTTACTTTTTTTATAGATAGGCCGGTCTTCTCGGCCGTAATCTCCATCGTGATTGTGATTGTCGGCATTATTGGTCTGACGATGCTTCCGGTGGATCAATATCCGCAGATTACCCCTCCGGTGGTGAAGATCAGCGCATCCTATCCGGGTGCCAGCGCACTTACCGTGTCGCAGGCAGTAGCCACTCCGATTGAGCAGGAAATCAATGGTACGCCGGGTATGCTTTATATGGAATCAAACAGTTCTAACTCCGGAGGTTTTTCGGCAACGGTCACTTTTGATGTATCTGCTGATCCGGATTTGGCAGCCGTTGAGATTCAAAACCGTGTGAAACTGGCGGAATCCCGTCTGCCGGCGGAAGTCATTCAGAATGGTATTTCAGTAGAAAAACAGGCTCCCAGTCAGTTGATGACGCTTTGTTTGACTTCTACTGATCCGAAGTTCGACGAAATTTATTTGAGTAACTTTGCTACTATCAACGTGCTCGATGTAATTCGCCGTATTCCTGGGGTTGGACGTGTATCTAATATCGGTAGCCGCTATTATGCGATGCAGATATGGGCGCAACCCGATAAGTTGGCAAACTTTGGACTGACCGTGCAGGATTTACAGAATGCATTGAAGGATCAGAACCGTGAATCGGCAGCTGGTGTATTGGGGCAACAGCCGGTACAGGGACTGGATATTACCATTCCTATTACGACTCAAGGACGTTTGTCTTCCGTGGGACAGTTTGAAGATATTGTAGTGCGTGCCAATGCCAACGGGTCCATTATTCGATTGAAAGATGTGGCGCGTGTATCGTTGGAGGCCTCTTCTTATAACACAGAAAGTGGTATCAACGGCGAGAATGCTGCTGTTCTTGGCATTTATATGTTGCCGGGAGCAAATGCGATGGAAGTAGCCGAGAGGGTCAAAGAGGCTATGGATGAGATTAGCAAGAACTTTCCGGAAGGATTGAGCTATGAGATTCCGTTCGATATGACGACCTATATTTCCGAATCTATTCATGAAGTATATAAGACGTTGTTTGAAGCGTTGGTATTAGTTGTATTGGTGGTTTATCTATCCTTGCAGAGCTGGCGTGCAACGTTGATTCCGGTAGTAGCGGTGCCTATTTCATTGATCGGTACTTTCGGATTCATGTTGATTTTCGGTTTCTCGCTGAATATACTGACATTACTCGGATTGATTCTTGCCATCGGTATTGTTGTGGATGATGCGATTGTGGTGGTGGAAGGCGTAGAACATATCATGGAAACGGAACATCTAAGCCCATACGAAGCAACGAAGAAAGCGATGAACGGACTTGCTAGTGCTTTGATTGCCACATCACTGGTATTGGCGGCAGTGTTCGTTCCGGTTAGTTTTTTAAGTGGGATTACAGGGCAGTTGTATCGCCAGTTTACGGTGACGATTGTGGTGTCCGTACTTATTTCTACGGTAGTGGCTCTGACATTGAGCCCGGTGATGTGTTCATTGATTCTGAAGCCGGATAACGGAAAGAAAAAGAATATCGTTTTCCGGAAGATTAATGAATGGCTGGGTATTGGTAGCAATAAATATGTGGCTGCTGTGACTCGTACGATCAAGCATCCTCGCCGGGTTTTGAGTGCTTTTGGTATGGTGTTGATCGCTATTATGCTGATTCACCGCATTATTCCGACCAGTTTCTTGCCTGTGGAAGATCAGGGATATTTCAAGATTGAATTGGAACTGCCGGAAGGAGCTACTTTGGAACGTACCCGTATCGTAACAGAACGCGCCATTGCTTATTTGGAAAAGAATCCATATATTGAATATATACAGAACGTAACAGGAAGTAGTCCGCGTGTTGGAAGTAACCAGGGACGTGCTGAACTGACGGTGATCCTGAAACCTTGGGAAGAGCGGAAGAACACCACTATTGAGAAGATTATGGATACGGTGGAAAAACATTTGAGGGAATATCCAGAATGTAAAGTCTATCTGTCCACTCCTCCGGTTATTCCGGGACTGGGTAGCTCGGGAGGTTTTGAAATGCAATTGGAAGCCCGTGGAGAAGCCACTTTCGATAATTTGGTAGACGCGGCAGATACATTAATGTACTACGCATCCAAACGCAAAGAATTAGCAGGACTGTCATCTTCCTTGCAATCGGAAATACCGCAACTCTATTTCGATGTAGACCGTGACAAAGTAAAGATGCTGGGTGTGCCACTGGCTGATGTGTTCTCTACCATGAAGGCTTATACCGGTTCGGTGTATGTGAATGACTTTAATATGTTCAACCGTATATATAAGGTTTACATTCAGGCGGAAGCTCCTTACCGGGAACACAAAGACAACATCAATCTGTTCTTCGTGAAAGCCTCCAATGGAGCGATGGTACCATTGACTTCTTTAGGAAATGCCTCCTATACCACAGGACCGGGAAGTATTAAACGTTTCAATATGTTTACTACGGCCGTTATTCGTGGAGCAGCTGCACAGGGATATAGTTCCGGACAGGCAATGGAGATCATGGAGCAGATTGCCCGTGACCATCTTCCCGATAATATCGGTCTTGAATGGAGTGGTCTTTCTTATCAGGAGAAGCAGGCGGGAGGTCAGACAGGCATGGTGATGGCATTGGTATTCCTGTTCGTTTTCCTTTTCCTTGCTGCGCAATACGAAAGTTGGACAGTGCCTATTGCCGTATTGCTTTCTTTACCTGTTGCCGCTTTGGGAGCCTATTTAGGAGTCTGGGTTTGCGGATTGGAGAACGATGTCTATTTCCAGATTGGTCTGGTAATGCTGGTGGGACTTGCCGCTAAGAACGCGATTTTGATTGTAGAGTTTGCAAAAGTACAGGTAGATAAAGGTGAAGACCTGGTGCAGTCGGCTATCTACGCAGCCAAATTGCGTTTCCGTCCGATTTTGATGACTTCTCTCGCATTCGTACTCGGTATGCTTCCGATGGTATTGGCAAGCGGTCCGGGGTCGGCAAGCCGGCAGGCAATCGGTACAGGTGTATTTTTCGGAATGATATTTGCCATTGTATTCGGTATCATTCTTGTGCCGTTCTTCTTTGTGATGGTGTATAAAACAAAGTCGAAAATTTTAAAACATAAGAAATAATGAAACGAAAGAAACTATATATTGCTATCCTGTTACTTGCCGGGGTCTTGACTTCCTGCAAGGTAGGGAAAAGCTATGTCCGTCCTGATCTTCATTTGCCCGACAGCTTGGAAAGAGCGCAAGACTCGATCAGCTTCGGCGATCAGGACTGGAGGGATATTTATACGGATGCTACCTTGAGAAGCCTGATTGAACGTGCACTGGATCACAACAAGGATATGTTGATTGCCGCTGCCCGTGTGAAAGAAATGGCAGCGCAGAAACGTATTTCCACCGCTGCGTTACTTCCGGATATCAAAGGAAAAGTAACGGCAGAACGTGAACTTGAAAATCATGGAGGAGACGCTTTCAAGAGATCAGATACCTTTGAAGCACAATTTCTCGTTTCATGGGAACTTGATCTTTGGGGAAATCTGCGTTGGGCACGTTCGGCCAGTATTGCCGAGTATCTGCAATCTATCGAGGCACAACGCGCATTGCGGATGACGATTGTTGCTGAAGTGGCACAGGCTTACTATGAACTGGTAGCCCTAGATACAGAGCTTGACATTGTAAAGCAAACATTGAAAGCCCGTGAAGAAGGAGTACGTTTGGCACGTATCCGGTTTGCCGGTGGATTGACCTCCGAGACTTCCTATCGGCAGGCACAAGTGGAATTGGCGCGTACGGCAACTTTGGTTCCTGATCTGGAACGTAAAATTTCCCTGAAAGAAAACGATATTGCTTATCTTGCCGGTGAATATCCTAATAAGATAGCCCGTTCCCGTTTGCTTCAGGAATTTAACTCTCCGGAAACACTTCCTGTTGGATTGCCATCTACATTGTTGGAACGCCGTCCCGACATCCGTCAGGCAGAGCAGAAATTGATTGCTGCCAATGCGAAAGTGGGAGTGGCTTATACAAATATGTTCCCGCGTCTTGCCCTGACAGGTGGTTTCGGTAGTGAAAGTACTTCTTTGTCGGAACTTTTGAAATCTCCTTATGCAGTGATGGAAGGAGCTTTATTAACTCCGATCTTTGGCTGGGGAAAGAACCGTGCGGCATTGAAAGCAAAAAAGGCTGCTTATGAAGCTGAAGTACATAGTTATGAAAAAGCCGTACTGGAAGCTTTCAAGGAAACACGTAATGCAATTGTCAATTTCAACAAGATCAAGGAAGTGTATGAACTTCGTGCCAATTTGGAACGTTCGGCCAAGAGCTATATGGACCTGGCACAACTGCAATACATCAATGGAGTCATTAATTATCTGGATGTATTGGATGCCCAACGTGGATATTTTGATGCACAGATTGGGTTGAGTAATGCTATCCGTGACGAGTTGATTGCGGTAGTTCAACTCTATAAGGCTCTTGGTGGAGGCTGGGAACAAAATCCCTAGAATTATCATATCGATTCACTCATTGAAGAAAACGTAAAGGCTATCTCCCGCACCGGGAGGTAGCCTTAATTTTTCTTTCTTCTTCCTTTTGTCTTAAAAACAACAACAGAAGAATTTTCATAATTCGGAAAAAAGTGCGAAATTTGCAACGCTTTTCAAGTTTGACAAGAAACTTACTAACACCTTTAAATAAAAAATTAAAGAAAATGACTAAAAGTGCATTGCAAATCGCAAGGGCTGCTTACCAGCCCAAACTTCCGAAAGCATTGGCATCAGGAGCTGTTAAGGCTGTAGCAGGTGCTGCTACTCAATCTGTAGCCGATCAGGAAGCTATCAAAGCATTATTCCCGAACACGTATGGAATGCCGTTGATTACATTCGAAGCTGGTGAAGCTGTTGCTCTTCCCGCTATGAACGTAGGTGTAATTCTTTCCGGTGGTCAGGCTCCGGGCGGACACAATGTAATCTCCGGTTTGTTCGACGGTATCAAGAAATTGAACCCGGAAAACAAATTATATGGTTTTATCCTGGGTCCTGGTGGTCTGGTAGATCACAACTATATGGAACTGACTGCTGATATTATCGACGAATACCGTAACACAGGTGGTTTCGATATCATCGGTTCCGGACGTACGAAACTGGAAGCAGAAAGCCAGTTCGAAAAGGGATATGAAATCATCAAAGAACTTGGCATCAAAGCATTGGTTATCATTGGTGGTGACGACTCTAACACAAACGCTTGTGTATTAGCTGAATACTATGCTGCTAAGAAGTATGGTGTACAGGTAATCGGTTGCCCGAAAACAATCGACGGTGACTTGAAGAACGATATGATTGAAACTTCTTTCGGTTTCGATACAGCATGTAAGACTTATGCAGAAGTAATCGGTAACATCCAACGTGACTGTAACTCTGCACGTAAATACTGGCACTTCATCAAATTGATGGGTCGTTCGGCTTCTCACATCGCACTGGAATGTGCTTTGCAGGTACAGCCTAACGTATGTATCGTTTCTGAAGAAGTAGAAGCTAAAGATATGTCTTTGGACGATGTAGTGACTTACATCGCTAAAGTGGTAGCTGACCGTGCCGCACAGGGAAACAACTTCGGTACTGTATTGATTCCGGAAGGATTGGTAGAATTCATTCCTGCCATGAAACGCCTGATTGCTGAATTGAACGACTTCCTGGCTGCTAATGCTGAAGAATTCGGTCAGATTAAGAAATCTCACCAACGTGGTTATATCATCCGCAAACTTTCTCCGGAAAACTCTGCTATCTACGCAAGTCTGCCGGAAGGTGTTGCCCGTCAGTTGACTTTGGATCGTGACCCGCACGGAAACGTTCAGGTATCACTGATCGAAACAGAAAAGCTGTTGTCTGAAATGGTAGCTACTAAGTTGGCTGCATGGAAAGAAGAAGGCAAGTATGTTGGTAAATTTGCTGCTCAACACCACTTCTTCGGTTATGAAGGACGTTGTGCTGCTCCGTCAAACTTTGACGCTGACTATTGCTACTCTCTGGGTTACACAGCTTCTATGTTGATTGCTAACGGCAAGACTGGTTATATGTCTTCTGTACGCAATACAACTGCTCCTGCTGCTGAATGGATTGCTGGTGGTGTGCCTATCACTATGATGATGAACATGGAACGTCGCCACGGTGAAATGAAACCGGTTATCCAGAAAGCATTGGTGAAACTGGATGGCGCTCCTTTCAAGGCATTTGCTGCGCAACGTGATCGTTGGGCTATCGAAACGGATTATGTATATCCGGGTCCGATCCAGTACTTCGGTCCTACAGAGGTTTGCGACCAGGCAACTAAGACTTTGCAGCTGGAACAAGCTAAATAAATACACTTCAGAGCAGTTGTTGATGTAACAGTTGCAATAACAGCTGCAATGAAAGATTCTTTCAGGCACGGACTACACGGAATACACGGTTTATAAGAAATAACTAAAAAACCGTGTTAATTCGCGTAATCCGTGCCTATCTCTAAAAACATTGATCGTTTAAAGTAAATGCCGCAACGCAACAACCCGATGTCTGCCGTACAGAAGAAAAGAACCGTTTCCACTACCAAGAAAAAGGGAACGACCTCTTCTTCCAAAACTTCCCGTACCTCAAAAAAGGAACAGATGAAGCATCGAACTGTGATGCCTGTCTGGATTCGTAACATTTTGGCAGTGATGATTGTTGGTTGTTTTTCCATTGCTTTTTATTATTTCTTTATCCGTCCTTATGCTTATCGATGGAAACCTTGTCATGGTTTAAAGGAATACGGAGTTTGTATCCCTGACGGATATGATATTCATGGTATTGACATTTCTCATTATCAGGGAAAGATTGATTGGAAAAGACTGTTGCAGAATAAAGAGACGGCTACTCCTTTGCATTTCGTTTTTATGAAAGCTACAGAAGGAGGAGACCATAACGATACTACCTTTGAGGCGAACTTCGCCAATGCACGTAATCATGGATTTATCCGTGGTGCTTATCATTTTTATATTCCTGGTACGGATGCTTTGAAACAGGCGGACTTCTTTATTCGTACGGTGAAACTGGATACGGGTGATTTACCTCCCGTACTTGATGTGGAAGTGACCGGGCGGAAGGAAAAAAAGGAATTGCAGCAAGGCATTAAACGCTGGCTGGACCGGGTGGAATCTCATTATGGAGTGAAACCTATTCTTTATACTTCTTATAAATTTAAAACCCGTTATCTGGACGATTCCATCTTCAATACATACCCTTACTGGATTGCCCATTATTATGTTGACTCTGTAAAGTATCAGGGGAAATGGGACTTTTGGCAACATACTGATGTAGGAAGTGTTCCCGGCATCAAAGAAGACGTAGACCTGAACGTGTTTAATGGCTCGTTAGAGGAACTTAAAAAGCTGACAATTAAGTAACAGGTATTTCTTTTCCCAACAACTTATCTCTTCTCTCATTTGTTATAATCGTATTATTACTAAAAAAGATACGATTATGAACTTTGATATAGCTATTATTGGTGGTGGTCCTGCCGGGTACACAGCTGCCGAACGGGCAGGGGCCAACGGATTAAAAGCCGTTCTTTTTGAGAAAAAGGCAATGGGTGGAGTGTGTCTCAATGAGGGGTGTATTCCTACTAAAACTTTGTTATATTCTGCTAAAATACTGGATAGCATTAAAAGTGCTTCCAAATATGGCGTTTCTGCCGATTCTCCTTCGTTCGATTTATCCAAGATTATGAGCCGCAAAGACAAAACAGTGAAAATGTTGACGGGTGGCGTGAAGATGACTGTGAATTCTTACGGAGTGACGATCGTGGAGAAAGAAGCTTTTATAGAAGGAGAGAACGAGGGGATGATCCGCATCACCTGTGATGGAGAAACTTATTCCGTGAAATACTTGCTGGTATGTACCGGTTCCGATACAGTGATTCCTCCCATACCGGGATTGTCGGGAGTCAGTTATTGGACTTCCAAGGAGGCGTTGGAGATAAAAGAACTTCCCAAGACGCTTGTTATTATTGGCGGTGGAGTGATCGGGATGGAATTTGCTTCTTTCTTCAACAGCATGGGAGTAAAGGTGCATGTGGTAGAAATGATGCCGGAGATTTTGGGAGCGATGGATAAGGAAACGAGCGGTATGCTTCGCGCCGAATATGCCAAACGGGGAGTCACTTTCTATTTGAATACGAAAGTAGTGGAAGTGAACGCTCATGGAGTCGTGATAGAAAAAGAAGGCAAAGTTTCCGCTATTGAAGCGGAGAAAATCTTGCTTAGTGTAGGCCGTAAGGCAAATTTATCCAGAGTGGGGCTGGACAAGCTGAATATAGAATTGCATCGGAACGGGGTCAAAGTAGATGAACATCTGTTGACTTCGCATCCCCGTGTATATGCTTGTGGGGATATTACAGGTTATTCTTTATTGGCACATACCGCTATTCGTGAAGCGGAAGTCGCTATCAATCATATCTTGGGAGTGGAAGACCGGATAAATTACGATTGTGTTCCGGGAGTTGTTTATACCAATCCCGAAGTGGCAGGAGTGGGAAAGACAGAAGAAGAACTGATAAAATCAGGACTTTCTTACCGTGTGTCCAAATTACCGATGGCTTATTCCGGTCGGTTCGTAGCCGAGAATGAACAGGGAAACGGCCTTTGTAAGTTGATTCAGGATGAAGAAGGGAAGATAATTGGTTGCCACATGTTGGGAAATCCGGCGTCGGAACTCATAGTGATCGCAGGTATTGCTATTCAGAGAGGCTATACGGTGGAAGAATTTCAGAAGACTGTATTCCCGCATCCTACGGTCGGAGAGATTTATCACGAGATTATGTTTTAACTCTTATTCTGTCTGACCTATGATTCGATGTATCTATAGTCCGTTTACTGATATTTACTTTCACTTGGCTGCAGAAGAATATCTGTTGAAGCAGGGAAATGAAGACATTTTCATGCTTTGGCAGGACACTCCTTCTGTGGTAATAGGGAAGCATCAGCGGTTACGGTCGGAAGTCGATCAGGAATGGGCGGAACGGGAGCAGGTACATATTGCCCGTCGTTTTTCCGGTGGGGGAGCAGTGTACCATGATTTGGGCAATGTCAATCTGACTTTTATAGAAACGACTCCCCGCTTGCCGGAGTTTGTCACGTACTTGCAGCGGACGTTGGATTTCCTGAACTCTATGGGACTGATGGCAACAGGAGGCGAACGATTGGGGATTTATCTGAATGGATTGAAAATATCAGGAAGTGCGCAATGCCTGTACAAGGATCGGGTATTGTATCATTGCACGCTATTGTATGATACGGACCTTACAGCGTTGCATCAAGCATTGAATCCGGAACCGATGGTCGATGATGAAACGTTATCGTCTGTATATGCTGTTCCTTCCGTTCGGAGTGAAGTAACCAATATCCGCAAGCATTTGTCGGCGGGGACTGTCACTGATTTTAAAGAAAAGGCTTTTCTGTATTTCAGTAAGTCGCAATCCGTCAGTGCTTTCACCAGGGAGGAGATAGAAGCCATCAATCAGCTCCGGGAAGAGAAATATATTCAGAAAGAGTGGATATATAGCCGTTGATGCTTGGTTGTACCGATTGGCCTCCGGTTAAAATTTACTTAACTTAAAACTTTCTATTTCAGCCCATTGTTGTAATATATCTAAGGTTGAATAATAAATTTACTGTCTATGTCAAAATTCGAAATAAAAATGCCTAAGTTAGGCGAGAGTATAACCGAAGGGACCATTGTCTCTTGGTCTGTAAAGGTGGGTGACATGATTCAGGAAGACGATGTGCTTTTTGAAGTGAATACTGCTAAAGTAAGTGCAGAAATCCCTTCTCCCGTAGCGGGAAAAGTGGTGGAGATTTTATATAAGGAAGGTGACACGGTAGCTGTAGGAACAGTTGTCGCCATTATTGATTTGGATGGCGAAGAATCATCCGGTACGGAGCCGGCAAGCGAAGGTGCCACAAACGAAGGAGCTGATGCCAGTCAGGTTGCCGCTGATGTTTCCGGAACATCACAATCAGCAGCAGACATTGCTAAGAGTCAATCAGTGAATACTGCATCAACCTCCGTTGATACATCCAAACCCGTTGCTGTTGAGGAAGAACGTTGGTATTCTCCTGTTGTGATTCAGTTGGCGCGGGAGGCTAAGATTCTGAAAGAAGAGTTGGATGCTATACAAGGTACGGGTTATGAAGGGCGATTGAGTAAGAAAGATATAAAAGACTATATTGAAAAGAAGAAAAGAGGAGATATGGCTGAACAGAAGCCAGCCTCTGCCGTTGCTGCTCCGGCTGCAAACAAACCGTCGGTGGTTGTTGCTCCCGAACCGATAACTCCGAAAACGTCTCCGGCTGCATCTGCCCCTGCTGCACAGTCGGCTGCTACTTCATCCAAATCGTCTGTTCCTGTTGCCATGCCTGGAGTTGAAGTGAAAGAGATGGATCGTGTTCGCCGGATTATTGCCGACCACATGGTTATGTCTAAGAAAGTATCTCCTCATGTAACCAATGTGGTAGAAGTAGACGTCACCAAGCTGGTGCGTTGGCGTGAAAAGAACAAAGATGCTTTCTTCCGTCGCGAAGGAGTGAAGTTGACTTATATGCCTGTGATAACCGAGGCCGTAGCGAAAGCATTGGCAGCCTATCCTCAAGTGAATGTGTCGGTAGACGGATATAACATCCTCTTTAAGAAACATATCAATGTAGGTATTGCCGTCTCTCTGAATGATGGAAATCTGATTGTGCCTGTGGTGCATGACGCCGATCGTTTGAATCTGAACGGCCTGGCAGTTGCCATTGACTCTTTAGCCCTGAAAGCAAGGGATAATAAATTAATGCCGGAAGATATTGATGGCGGTACATTTACCATTACCAATTTCGGAACGTTCAAGAGCCTGTTCGGTACACCGATTATTAATCAGCCGCAGGTTGCTATTTTGGGAGTAGGGTATATTGAGAAGAAACCTGCTGTGATAGAAACACCGGAAGGCGATACGATTGCCATCCGCCATAAAATGTATCTGTCTTTGTCTTACGACCATCGGGTAGTAGACGGAATGTTGGGAGGTAACTTCCTTCACTTTATAGCCGACTACCTCGAAAACTGGCAAGGCTGATAACTGATTGTTTCACTCATTAAGAACTTCATTCACTATGAAAAAGAAATATGATATAAAAACAACAGATGTAGAAACCCTGAAAAAGTGGTATCATCTGATGACATTGGGGCGTGCTTTGGATGAAAAAGCACCGTCATACCTGCTACAATCTTTGGGTTGGTCTTATCATGCTCCTTACGCAGGGCATGATGGTATTCAGCTTGCCATCGGTCAGGTATTCACTTTGGGCGAAGACTTTTTGTTTCCTTACTACCGCGATATGCTGACTGTACTTTCTGCCGGAATGACTCCGGAAGAAATCATCCTGAATGGTATCTCGAAAGCGACAGACCCGGGCAGCGGCGGACGTCACATGTCGAACCATTTCGCCAAACCGGAATGGCACATCGAAAACATTTCTTCTGCAACGGGTACACACGACCTTCATGCGGCAGGTGTGGCACGGGCAATGGTATATTATGGACATAAAGGAGTCGCCATCACTTCTCACGGAGAATCTGCCACTTCCGAAGGATTTGTATATGAGGCTATCAATGGCGCCAGCCTTGAACGTCTTCCTGTCATTTTTGTGATACAGGACAACGGATATGGTATCTCTGTCCCTAAATCGGAACAGACAGCCAACCGCAAAGTTGCCGAGAACTTCTCCGGTTTCAAGAATCTGAAGATCATCTATTGCAATGGAAAAGATGTGTTCGACTCGATGAATGCCATGACCGAAGCTCACGAATATGCAAGGGAAACCCGTAATCCGGTGATTGTGCAGGCCAACTGTGTTCGTATCGGTTCCCATTCCAACTCGGATAAACATACCCTGTACCGGGATGAGAACGAACTGGAATACGTAAAAGATGCCGATCCGCTAATGAAATTCCGCCGGATGTTGTTGCGTTACAAACGCCTGACGGAGGAAGAATTGCAACAGATCGAAGCTGACGCAAAGAAAGAACTGTCGGCTGCCAACCGAAAAGCATTGGCTGCTCCCGATCCTGATCCTAAGAGTATTTACGATTTTGTGATGCCCGAACCTTATCAACCCCAGAAGTACAAAGAAGGTACTCATGAAGCAGAGGGCGAAAAGACCTTCCTGGTAAATGCCATTAACGAGACATTGAAAGCCGAATTCCGTTACAATCCCGATACGTTTATCTGGGGACAGGACGTAGCAAACAGAGAGAAAGGCGGCGTGTTTAATGTCACCAAAGGGATGCAGCAGGAATTCGGCGAAGCCCGTGTGTTCAGTGCGCCGATTGCCGAAGATTATATTGTAGGTACCGCCAACGGAATGAGCCGCTTTGATCCTAAAATCCATGTCGTGATAGAGGGAGCAGAGTTTGCTGATTACTTCTGGCCTGCCGTAGAACAATATGTAGAATGTACGCATGAGTATTGGCGTAGCAATGGTAAGTTTGCCCCGAATATAACGCTGCGGTTGGCTTCCGGAGGTTATATCGGTGGAGGGTTGTATCACTCTCAAAATATAGAAGGAGCTTTGACTACATTGCCGGGAGCACGAATTGTCTGCCCTTCTTTTGCCGATGATGCAGCTGGATTGTTACGTACTAGTATGCGCTCTAAGGGATTTACTTTGTTTCTCGAACCGAAAGCATTGTATAATTCGGTAGAAGCCGCCACTGTGGTGCCGGAAGACTTTGAAGTACCTTTCGGAAAAGCACGTATCCGCCGTGAGGGTACGGATTTGAGTATTATCACCTATGGAAATACAACCCATTTCTGTCTGCATGCCGCCGAACGATTGGAGAAAGAGGGTGGTTGGAAAGTAGAAGTGATCGATATTCGTTCTCTGATTCCGCTGGATAAAGAGGCAATCTTTGAATCGGTCAAGAAGACCAGCAAAGCATTGGTTGTACATGAAGATAAAGTATTCTCCGGTTTCGGTGCGGAGCTTGCAGCAATGATTGGTGAGGAAATGTTCCGTTATCTCGACGGACCGGTGCAGCGTGTCGGTTCTACGTTTACTCCCGTCGGTTTCAATCCGATACTGGAAAAAGAAATTTTGCCGGACGAAGCTAAGATATACGAAGCTGCACGGAAATTATTGGAATATTAAAAGAGAAGAATGATGAAAAAGATAGGTTTGTTTTATGCTACCAAAGCCGAAAGAACGAGTTGGGTGGCAGAGAAAATACAGAAAGAGTTTGGTGAAGACAAGATAGAAGTAGTGCCTATCGAGCAGGCCTGGCAGAATGATTTTGCTGCTTATGACTGCTTCATTGTGGGTGCTTCCACCTGGTTTGACGGGGAACTTCCTACTTATTGGGACGAACTGTTGCCGGAACTCCGAACAATGAAATTGAAAGGTAAGAAGGTTGCTATCTTCGGTTTGGGAGATCAGATACGCTATCCGGAAAATTTTGCAGATGGAATCGGTTTGCTGGCAGAAGTCTTTGAAGAGGATGAGGCTACCTTGGTCGGTTTTACTTCTTCCGAAGGTTACACTTTCGAACGTTCCAAGGCTTTACGTGGCGAGCAGTGGTGCGGGTTGGTTGTCGATTTGGATAATCAGTCCGAACAGGCGGAAAAGAAAATCAAAGCATGGTGCCAACAGGTCAAAAAAGAGTTCGCGTAACGACTTTGTTTCTCTTTATAAGATAGTGACGCTATCCGATGCAAATAGTGACGGTATACGCTTGGGATAGCGTCACTATCCCAAGCGTATACCGTCACTATTTTTTTTCTGCATTAATCTGGAGCCTTACGCTTGTTTATAGCGTATATCGACTGCGATTTTTGCTTGCTTCCTTATATCTCTTAATGATAAGGGAGCTTTCTCTTTTAAAGATATTTGTTGGCTCTTATCCTTTATAAATAAATTTCACTTCTGCCCAACGATTCTTCTCTTTATAATGAACGAAAGTCAGTCCGTTCTTCTCCGCTTCTTCGCGGATGGCGGCAATGTCGTCTACATAAAATCCACTCATATAGAGTTCGGAATTCGTATGCATACAGGCAACATATTGCTTCATATCATTTAGTAATATATTCCGGTTGATGTTGGCGATGATAACGTCGAAAGGTCCTTTTCCTGCAAGCGACGAGGCATCTCCTTCTGATACGGCAATATCGTCTACGTGGTTCAATTCGATGTTTTCGATGGAGTTTCGTACGCACCATTCATCAATGTCGATGGCTGTACAGGGGCGTGCGCCCCGCATACGTGCGAGGATGGCAAGAATCGAAGTTCCGCAGCCCATATCGAGCAGGGATTTATCTTTCAGTTCGCTGTCCAATAATTCTTCAATGATGAGGCTGGTAGTCTCGTGGTGTCCTGTTCCGAAGGCCATTTGAGGATTGATGACGATGTCATATTCCGCTTTGGGGACATCTTGGTGGAAAGTGCTGTGGATCACACATCGGTTTCCGATAATGATGGGTTGGAAGAAATTCTTTTCCCATTCCTCGTTCCAGTCCTTGTCTTCCGCTTCGGTATATGTATAAGTAATATCCGTATCGGGTAGGGGGAACTCGTTGATGGCAATCTTGATGGCGTTTTCATCACACAATGTCTGTTGGATATATGCGGTCAGTCCGCCTTCACACTCAACAAAACTTTCAAATCCGACTTCACCCAATATGGCAGCCAGTACGTCATTGACGGTTTCGGTACAAGGCTGGGTGCGGAATGTGAACTCAAAATACTTCATAGTTGTTTTTAATGCTGGTGAATAATGTGCAAAGATACAGCAATCCGGGTATAGAAAGTCAAGTTTGCCTGAACTTTATGCCGGTGAGCGTTGTATCTTCTACAAAGATAGTTAGAAATAGGGATTTCCCTATTATCCTTTGGGGAAAATCTCCCCCGGACGAAAAATCTCTTCCTTATCTTTGTAACGTGAATAAGTTTAAGTAATTACATAAACCGAGATGATATGAGAAAGATTGTTTATTTCTTGCTATTTGCCTTGTGCCTTCCGATAGGTATCTTTGCACAAAGCGTTGATGACGACCTTTACTTCGTACCTTCTAAAGACAAACAGGAGAAGAAAGAAACTCCAGTTAAGAAGGAACCGAAGAAACAGGTGACGACTAACATCTATACTTCACCGGGTACTACAGTAGTTGTTCAGGACCGTAAGGGAAGAACACGGGATGTGGATGAATATAACCGCCGTTACGATGCACGTGAAAATGAATTCGTAATGGATAATGATACCTTATATATAAAGGAAAAATCTAATCCGGATTTGGACGGAGAATGGGTGACGGGCGAATTCAATGGTACAACAGACGACTATGAATACGCTGAACGTATCATTCGTTTCCGCAATCCGCGTTTTGCTATCAGTATCAGCAGTCCGTTGTACTGGGATGTAGTTTACGGTCCGAATTCATGGGACTGGAACGTATATACCGATGGTATGTATGCTTATGCATTCCCGACGTTCAGTAACCCGCTTTGGTGGGATTGGCGTTATGGCTCTTACGGCTGGGGATGGAACTATGGCTGGGGATGGAATCGTCCTTATTACTCTTGGGGATATTACCCCGGTTATTGGGGTGGCGGCTACTGGGGTGGCTGGTATGGCGGCGGATATTGGGGACATCATCACCATTGGCATGGTGGTCCTAGCTGGGGCTGGGGCGGAGGTGGAAGCGGTCGTTGGACAGGTCCTACCTATACAAACCGTCGTTCTTCCGGACAAAGCAGTTACAGGAATCCTTCTACTATTCGTCGTTATGGTTCGAGTGCCGTTCGTTCCAGTGGTTCTTCTGTTCGGGGAGGCTCTGCAGTTCGTTCAGAAGGTAGTTCTGTTCGTTCTTCTGGTTCTACTTATAGTAGGGGAACTACTTCCAGACGTGTAGTGGGTACACGGACTTCAGGTGAACGCAGTGGCTCAAGTAGTCGTAGCAGTGCTACTTATTCTCGTCCAAGTAGTACTAGAAGTAGCGGAAGTTCTTCATCTTCCCGTTCGACTGGTTCTTCTGGTTATTCGCGTTCGTCTGGAACCACTACTAGAAGCAGTAGTGCAAGATCAACTTATAGTCGTGGAAGTTCAGAAGCACCGCGTAGTTATTCTCCAGCAAGTAATAGTAATACCCGTTCTTCTTCCTATGGTACTTCTCGTTCTTCTTCACGTAGTTATTCTCCAGCTTCGTCAGGTGGCAGTAGCTCTCGGGGTAGTTATTCGAGCGGTGGTTCTTCTTCTAGATCATCATCAGGTGGAGGTTCCTCTCGTAGTAGCAGTGCCAGAAGATAAGTATTAATTAAATGGTTTTGACAGGAATGAAAAAGATAAGTGTTTTAATTGCTTTGGGGATGCTAATGATAGCGCCTTGGGGAATGGCACAAACGATATATGACGGTGCCAAACTAACAGGAAAAGATTTGAATGGCACTGCTCGATTTGTGGGTATGGGTGGAGCTATGGGTGCTCTTGGAGGAGACATATCTACGATGGGGACTAATCCGGCAGGTATTGGCCTTTATCGCAGTAATGATGTAATGACTTCATTTGGGCTTTCTCTTTATGGGAATGAAAGCCAGTATTTGGGGAAAAAGTTTAATTCCGATTTAACTAAAGGAGATTTTAATAACATCGGGTTTGTATTTTCTTCTAAGATTGGTAATGAAACTCCGCTGCGTTTTGTGAATTTCGGTTTTAATTATCATAAAGCGAAATCCTTTAATAACAACATGCGCATGGAAGGTAATTTGGGGCTTTACTCACAAACCTATCTAATGGCATCTCAAGCAGCTGGCATTGAAAAATGGGGAGATTCGCCTTATACGGATAATGGTATTGGGTGGCTTTCTATTCTTGGAGCTGATGCTGGGCTGATTAGAGATATTACAATACATGACAAAACAGGAGGGGTAAACAATATTCCTTATACCTATAAGGATGAACAAGGGAAGGAGGTACAGTATAAGGATATAAATGGTAATCCTCTTTATATCTCTCCTGGACATTTTGAAGGAATGTTAGATAATGGATATGCAAATTTTCGTTCGGAAGAACGCGGGGGAATTGATCAATATGATTTTAATGTATCGTTTAATTTTAATGATCGGGTATATTTGGGATTGACGCTGGGTGCTTATTCTGTAGATTATAATAAGTATACTTTTTATGATGAGGATTATGGAAACGATGAAGGATATAGTTTGCAGAGTTGGAATAGAATAAAGGGGTCTGGCTTTGACGTGAAGTTGGGAGCTATTATTCGTCCTTTTGAATATTCGCCTTTTCGAGTTGGATTAGCTATACATACGCCAATATTCTATAGTTTGGATTATAAAACGAGTGCACAAGTTATATCGGATGTGATGGATGTTGTAACTGGAGAAATAAAGGGATATGACGTGAGATCATGGGATAATCTTCCGGGAAAAGGGGATATGATCCTTCCTTTCGATCTTCAGACTCCTTGGACTTATAATGTAAGTTTGGGATATACGGTAGGCAAGAGCTTGGCTTTAGGAGCAGAGTATGAGTATCAAGATTATTCTTCCATGAAGTTTAAAGATACTGAAGGTAATTCTTCTGCTTATGAATTTGAGAATAGTACGACGTCTATGTTGAAAGGGGTTAGTACAGTCCGTCTTGGTCTAGAGTATAAGGTGATTCCACAGTTTGCTTTTAGGGCAGGATATAATTATAGTACTGCGGCTTTCCATCAGGATGCTTTCAAAGATTTGGCTATTAACTCTATTCAGACAGATACAGACTTTTCAAACTCCAAATCATTGAGTAATTACACACTGGGTATTGGCTATCGTGGATCAATGTTTTATGCTGATTTGGCTTATAAATACTCTACATATAAAGAAAATTTCTATCCGTTTGTGAATGGATTTGTAGATGGTGGTGATATAGCCATTGGTTCACCGGAAGCAACGAAAGTAACGAATACACGTAGTCAAGTGTTGTTTACCGTAGGTCTGCGCTTCTAATCTAATAAAGAAACAGTTTTCAATTTCAATAATAACTTTTGTGTGTAAAAAAATCCCTGGAACGCTGAGTGTCTACAGTAGTTCCGGGGATTTTTATTCATGATGTTCTTAAAATGGAAAAAATAGAAGACGACTGATTCCTAGTAAGTAAGTTTGTAAATATCGGGTGTGAGAATAAAGTAGAAAAAACTTTTTGCATATCAAGGAAAATGAAAAATGTAGTAAAAGAGATCCTCTCTTTTACTACATTCATATATTTAACATGACGATTTTAGGTCAAAATGGTATGAAAGGAAAAGAACCATAAGAAAATCTTCTAGATTTTACATTTTTATATCCTTAAAAGACATTTTTACAAAAAATGATGAGCAAAGCCACTCGAATTTGTACTTTGCTCATCAATAATTATATTTACTATCCCCATATATGCTAATATAGAGCGAGAGGAAGTACTTCTATTTTATAATAGCCAGAAGTATATTTAGGATTTAAAACGGGTCTATAAGTCGTTTTATAGCTTGCTCTTCCCGGAACTCCTGAAACTACTGCATCCATTTCGTTCTTAATAACAATGTCATCTCCGAAATTAATAATGACATCTCCTAATTGTTCACTATCCAAATGGGTAGTTATTGTAGTTGATACTTTTTGTGTAGTAGATGCCGAAGCACCAAATTTAGCACCTTTTTTTATTGTTTCTCCAAGTCCTATATTAAATTCAAAGTTACTAGCAAAGTTACTAGTTGTTTCTATAAGCTTCTGTTCCGTAACTTCATTATCTTTTTCTTCTATAGAAATTTTTATAGAAGAAGAATAATGTTCTATATTCCAGTCAAAAAGAGGTAATGGATTAGGTAAATAGTATTTTTTCAGATTCTTTATGCCTATAGCTCTTTTTTTTATCTGATGTCTACCTGTGTTGATGTTTTCTATATTAAGCTCAAATAAATCATTTGGTGAAATAGAAATTGCTTTAATTATTTCATTAGAAATTAGTTGAGTATTGCTAACATATATTTTCACTATAAATTCAAAATTACCCTCAAACCAAAACGATAGTGCATAATCACGTCTTCCAGAGTCTCTTGGATCCTTGGGAACTTTGACTTCATATTCACTATAATGTGGATCGTCACCTTGATCTGCTATTAGTCTATACATATTATTAGGATCACCTGATAATTCAAAAGAGTATATACATTCAGAAATGTTTTTTTGAAATATTCCACTACCATCTTTTTTTGAGATGTTGTAATAAATATAATCCCTTTGCCATATCCCATTTTTATCTGCATAATCTTTTGCTTCATATATTTTTTTTAATTTTTCAGGATAGTCAGTGGATACTCCTCTGGTTTGCATCTTGGAAGTAGGATTGGTATTGTCGAATTCTTTGTGTGTGAAAATGAAATTAGTACCATTTTGAGCTGTTAAAATTGAAGAATCACTATTTCTTGTAGATGATGTTTGTAGAAAAACTCTTTCAGAAGGTTTAACCACAGCAATAGGAAAGGCTGGTATTTCGTCACTTTCTATAGTATTAATTGTTCCTATATTATCTGTATATAATATTTGTTTATTGTTATTCATATATGCAACTAATGGTATTTCTTTTTGAGTATTCCATGTTTCAGGTGAAAAAAAATCTTCAGGGAGTGCAGGTATAAATATAGTGAGATTAGGAATTTTTTTTAAAAGAGAGGTAAGTTCATCTTTACTCATAAATCTTAATAATAAATCTTCAAAAGTTTGGTTATTTTCTATAACTCTGTCTTTTATTAGCATATATAAAACATCATATTCATAGTCAAATTGTTTTAATGCTTCTTGCTTTATAAACTCTCTGCTTGCTTCACTTTCACAGAAAACATTAGCTAGTGCAACTGAAAATCTGTTTTTTAAGAAAGTTTCATCTTCTATCAATTTAGTATTAGTTTTAGAAACTAATGTAGTATCAAAAGTATTATCATTACATGAAAGCGTAATTAATAATATTGTCAGAAATAAAGAGACTTTAGTTATTCGTTTCATAATATTTCTTTTTTAAGTTAATACATTTTGTTTTGTTCTGCAGAAGTTTTACAAATATAATATTTTTTATTGAAGAATGTTTTGTTTTTTATACTTTTATTAAATCTCAAAGTGTAAAATAAGTTAATGGCTGAATTTTAGAATATTGGATATATGACCGTCTTTGATATTTAAAGAATATTTTCGGTTTAAGGTGAATTATTTCTTTTACTGAATATAATAATTGGTTTAGTTTGTGTTTCTAATATAGGTATTTTCAATAATAACTTTTGTGTGTAAAAAATCCCTGGAATGCTGAGTGTCTACAGCGGTTCCGGGGATTTTTATTAGTATCACTTTTTATTCTTTAGTCTTATCTGAATAGTGGAGTTCGTTCGTCAATGATTCCGCGTCTTGCGTACATTTTTACCGCAACAGGAGTTCCGGCTTCTATGGTAATGTCCTCCTCTGCGATGATAGGTTCTTCTTTACCGTCCTCCAGGATAACCGTTCCTATTTTCTCGCCGGCTTTGATGAGCTGTGGAATCAAGTTAGTCAAGATACCTTCAGATACTTTCCGGATATCAATGTATTCCGGTTTTGCATTGGGGTCAGCTTCGATTTTACCGCTGAACAGGTCTTGCACACCTTTGTTCTTCAAGAACAGTTTAACGATTGCTCTACCTTCGTACGGCTGGTTGTTCTCGTCGAGCAGAACGACGGGCGTTGTCATTCTCTTGAATGAAAGAGCAACATTCTTAGAACCTTTGTTGGCTTGGGCTGTACCGAACAAATATTCTAAGCCACCCTTGATTTCACGATAGCGGCTGCTCAATGATCTGGTAGTAGCAGCTTCGTCGGTCAATTCAGGATAATGAGCATAGAAAGTAACCGTTTCCGAATCGGTGCCTGCTTCGTTCCAGGTTGGGCTATCCATGCCTATGGCAAACGGATGATAATCTTGCTCGGCAACGGACATGGAGATAACATCTCCGGCAGCGAAATTGCTTTTTAACGGAAGTGTCAGACTACTGCTGTTACGAGTAAGAGCATTGTTGATACTTTGGTCAATAGAAGTAGAAAAGTCGATCACTCCATTACTGGGATCTTGCAGTTCTTCTTGCTGTTGACAACTGAACAGGCATACTGATGCCATAACAAATAAAAGGCTTTTTCTTTTCATTTGAGGGTAATTAATAGGTTAATAATAGTGAGAGGTTTTCTAATATTCTACTCTGTCTTCTTTGGCCACCCAGGCTTTGAAGGCAGTAAGGGCTTCATTATGTAGTAGGATTTCGGAAGGCAGCTTTCTGTCTTCAGGTTTCAGTTGCAGTTCGTCATAGATAAAAGAGTCGTCGAAGCCGATGTTTTTGGCATCGGTTTTGTTGTTTCCATAGTACATCTTATCCAGGCGTGCCCAATAAATAGCACCCAGGCACATGGGGCAAGGTTCGCAGGAAGTATAGATTTCGTATCCGCTAAGATCAAATGTTCCGAGTTTGGCAGCTGCGGCACGTATGGCGCTTACCTCGGCGTGAGCCGTAGGATCACAAGATGCAGTGACACGATTAACTCCTGTTGCAACTATTTCTCCGTCTTTCGTGGCAATCACAGCACCGAAAGGACCTCCACCATTTTCAACATTTTCTTTTGAAAGCTCGATCGCTTTTCTCATTAAAGCTTCTTTAGTCATGGCACAAAAAATATATTGTTAGTTTCATTTCTTCTTTGCTTCTTTCTACAAAGATAGAAAAAACTAACAATATACAATGGAATGCCCCTATTAATTTTTTAACAATACCGGCAGAATCCGGAAAAAGAAGGAACTTTTTTTTGCTTTTTTTAGGGTTATAGCTTACCTAAGATCTTGTCCATTACCCAGTTAGTCAACGTTGCGCTTTCGCCATCGCAAGAGCAAACCGACTTACCCAATAAGTGGTCTACTACTGCTTGGATAAGAGGCTGTTGCACGTGTTCCGGGTTACCGATACAGATTTCTTCCCGTCCTTTCTCGGTATGTAGTCCGATAGGTTCGTAAGTAAAGACAGAGAAGCAAATCATTCCTTTGTCACCGATAATCTCTATGCGGTCTTCGCGGGCAGAATCATGGGCTACGAAGCACCAGGAACCACTACCCACCAGTCCGTTGTCAAATTGGAAACAGGCGCTTAATGTATCTTCGGCAGGATAAAGTCCGCCGCGATTACTCTTGTAACCGCTTGCTTCGAGGATGCAGCCGAACATATCCTGCAACAAATCAATCTGATGCGGAGCAAGGTCGTAGAAGTAGCCGCCTCCGGCAATATCAGCCTGCACACGCCAGGGAAGATTATCACGATTGTAATCCAGATCGCGTGGCGGCTGGGCAAAACGAATCTGTACATTGATAACGTTGCCGATCGTTCCGTTCTCTACTAATTCCTTTACTTTCTGGAAATAGGGAAGATAACGTCGGTAGTATGCTACGAAACAGGGAACCCCCGTTTCATTGGATATGCGGTTGATTCGGGTACATTCTTCATACGTCACCGCCATTGGCTTCTCAATATAGGCCGGTTTACCCGCTTTCATGGACATAATGGCATACGTAGCGTGTGAAGAAGGAGGAGTGGCGATATAGACAGCGTTTACTTCCGGATCATCTATCAGCTCCTGTGCATCGTCATACCATTTTTTGATTCCTCTCTCTTTGGCATACGCTTTCGCTTTCGCGCCGTCACGACTCATCACGGCTACGACTTCCGAATGTTCTACTTTCTGGAAAGCGGGACCGCTTTTCGTCTTGGTTACTTCTCCGCAACCAATGAAGCCCCATTTGATCATCTTTTCACTCATAATATAATATACCTATTGTGTCTGTTCTAACAAACCCCAAAGATAAAGCTATTTTTTGTCAAGAGCAACTTTATTGATTATTAACTTAGCAGGGACAGTTGGAAAACAGACATTGCGTTTTGTTTCAACAGAAGCTCTGTTTTATCGGAACAGAGGCTCTGTTTCAGGCAAACAGAACGTCTGTTTGAGGCGGATATATACTTCATTTCGGTAAGAAGCAAGGTGAACACTGCTGATCCTCCGGCTGAAGAACCATAACCACCGGGCAAAGCGCAAGGAAAAGCCGGGGCGGGGAGAGGTTTTTCCCGGCTGGATAAAAAGAAAGGAGAGAATCGCGATTCCCTCCTTTGCATGTAGTTTAATTGAAACTACTTTATCATTAACTCTGTAAAGATACGACATTCGAAAGCGAAAGTCAAGTCTTTGGGAGTTTATTTCTGGAAATAGACATGAATATATCTATCTTACATTCTGTTTTTGATTGTTTTCTTCTGATCTGTAAAATGATAAGGTTATTCTTTATCATAGTACTTTTTATAAATCTTCTGGTATTCTTTCTCCTTTTGGAATTTATCCAGCCATGCATTCAAACTATCGAGTAAAGCGGGTGATTGTTTGCTGACTGCCCATGAGTAGAATTGTGTAAAGCTGATGGCTGTATTTATATCTATCTGCGGGATGGAATCGGCGGCCGCGCGTGCGATGCTTTCGTCACAAACGGCATAGTCGATATCTCCATGAGCTACCATTGAGATTAATTGTTCGGAACCGTATTTATCTATTTCTTTGATATAAATGGTATCTCCGATTTCATTTCCCAGGTTTTGGATACGCAGGATGGAGGGAGAGCCTTTTACTACGTGAAGTGTCCGCCCGGCCAAGTCCAGCTGGCTACGGATATAGAGTGAGTCGTTTTCTCCGTTTTCTTTCCGTTGCACGAGCACTTGCTTGTTGAGCGTGATGGGAGAGGTGAGGAGCAGAGAGTCTTTCAGTTCGCTGGTGGCTAATATACCGCAGGCAATTACGTCGTAACGTCCCTCGCTTAATCCTTCCAGCCGTTCTTCGAAACTCATCAGGGGTGTTATTTCGGTCTTTAATCCCTTGTCATGGGCAAAAGCCTGTATCAGTTCGTAATGAAAACCGGAAACGGTATCGCCGTCCACGTAGAAACTGATCGAGTTATATTCAGTCGCTACACGCAATACACCTTCTTTGGCAATGGCTGCATAATCACGCGGGTGTCCTGACGGCTTTTCCTGATTACCGCATTGGCGGATAGAAAAGATGATTGCCAATACAATGATTACGGGCACTAAATATCTGACCAGTCTCAATTTGGGGCGTGTTACCATAAGCCATATAGATTTTGTTAATCATAGAAATTCCATGAAAGACCGAATTTCAGTACACGCGGGTTGATAGGGTAGTGAGGAGCCAGGAAGTAATTCGGGCTGCTCATACCTTGATTCACGTGATACATCATTACATAGAAACGTGTACGCTTTAGGTGTAAGTTTGCGTATACATTCACGATCGGATAACCTCCTATCTCTACCTGGTCATTTTCCGGTTGCAAATAGAAGTTTTGGATAGCCGGCATATAAGCGGGTGCATTGTATTTACTGAAATAACGCACGTCGGCACCCAATTGTACACTAAGCACTTTCTTTGCCAGCTTGAACTGCATATAGAAATTGTGATACAGCGAAAGATCAGGCAAAGGCAATACGGTCTGGTCGCTGGACTTTTGCCAGGTTACTTCATTATCTAAATGGAAGATTCCCAGCTTGAAGTCCTGATTAAGACTTGCTGACAACACCTGTATACTTCCGCTTTTCTGTTCCGGCATTGCTTGTTGGTTGAAATAAGTGTAATTCTTTATGTTTTCAACTCCTGCTTTCAAACGTGTTCTCCAACGTGCAATGCTTAATTCTCCTTCAATACGGGTACGAAATTCTTTGTCCATATCATTGTCCCACATGAAGTGTTTGGAATGATAATGACGCATATAGAAAGGCGCAAGCTTATTGCTGACTTCACCACGGGCTATAAGGCTCACAGTGTCTTTCCATAACGGGAAGTTAAGGTCGATATCTCCTTTCACATTGAATTGTCCGATTGCTTTTCCGGCGAGTCCCACTTCACCAATGGCATGGTAATGAAGTACATTTCCTTCACGTTTGGATAATTCGCCTCCAACAAATATTTCATTTTCATTGTATTTGTCGGGCAACGGATTCCCCTCCATATTCATAAGAGTATATTTGCTGATTTTATAGGAAGCAAATGCCGTGAGTCCGGCTTTGGCATATTTATTGAATCCTTCGAGTAGAGCAATACCTATGGTATTCTTGATACCCATATAAGTAGTACTGTCTCTGGCAATCGGATTATCCGGTTCCAAATAGGTGTTTTGATAATAGTTCTTTTCACGCATGTCATCATCAGAGTTGAAGCTATGACGTGCACGCTCTACCTGAATGGTATGTATAAAACTAGTGACCGGCACAAACTCTTGTTTGGCGGGAGTCGTATCATTTTCGGCCTGCGGTATGTCGCGGCTGAATCCCAGATTGTAACGTTGGGTCAGGAATACATAAAAGTCATGATTACGGTTGGTCGTTGCACTTAATACAGTCGGGATATTGGTTGATTCATATTCTCTTTGCCCTTGTGCCATCTCTTCAGGCGCAGTGATGTATCGGTCGTCCTCAATACCTCCGTTTTCATTTGTTTTGAGATAATTGTTGCTGTAGATAGCTTGCATCTGATAGCGGTCGCCGATATAACTACCGAAAATTGCCGCATTGAAATAAGCCGTATTTTGGTTATTATAATATCCTCGTCCGTACAAGTAATCTATGTTAAAACCGAAAGCCAGCTTCTTGTTTACATTGACAGAGAAATAAGACTTAAAGCGTTCTTCTCCGTTTATTTTATTACCGGCTTTATGATACGTCAGATTGGTATAAGGTACGTTACTATTGGTGAAATTGAACTCCGTAGGACGAATAAAGAAACTGGAGAAAGGCTCCATAAAGATAGTCGGTTCCGGATCACGACGTTCAAAGAAGATGCGTGACATACGGGGAGAACCCATATTGGCCAGATAATTATAATGTCCGGTAAGTCCTTCGGTAAGATTTGAATTCTGGAAGTGGTGATAAACAGTATCCGCCGGGATGATAGTCCGGTCGCCCAACTGATTATTAATACGCCACATATATAATTTCGGAGGTAACCCCTGTACTTCTACATTTGCACTATCCAGTCTGTCCGGAATCATGGCAGGGTCCACCTGGTTACCGTATTGGTCGTATCCGTTTTCGTCCACTCTCTGGCGACCATTATCGAACTGTGCATGGACAGTTGTCAAACCTATAACGGAAAAGATTATATATAATAGTAAGATTCGTCTCATAATTGGAGGCAAAGATACTTACTTTAATTGATTTAATGATAATGGATAATTGAAAATTATGTTGCATACGTACTATACGTAGCTAATAATTATCAATTATCCATTGTACATTATCTGTTAATTAAACCTCACGGATTAACTCCATACCTTTCTTGATAGCTTCCTCGTTCATAGGAATCAGGTGATGGTGGCGTTCCGGCAGGGTTTTCTTAAGTCCTTTGATAACATTCTCCAACGTTACGATGGGGCGAAGCTTCAATAATCCGCCAAGTACGATCATGTTGAATGCTTTGGCATTATTCATCTCGTTGGCTGCATCCATTGCGTCGATACGATATACCTTAATATCCTTGCGGGTAGGAGGGTTGATAATTCCGTAACCGTCATAAATCAGGATACCGCCGGGTTTCACTTTGCTTTCAAACTTTTCGAGTGAAGGCTGATTCAGAATGATGGCAGCGTCGTATTTACTAAGAATCGGTGAGGATATTTTGTCATCGCTTACAATAACTGTAACGTTGGCTGTTCCACCTCGTTGTTCGGGACCATAAGCGGGCATCCAGGTCACTTCTTTGCCTTCCATCAAACCGGAATATGCCAGAATCTTACCCATAGACAATACGCCTTGTCCACCGAATCCTGCTATAATTATTTCTTCTTTCATTGTTCTGTTGACTTTTAGCGTTATTCTTTATCTTTTAAATCACCCAGCGGATAGAATGGGAACATGTGTTCTTCCATCCATTTGTTCGCCTTCTCCGGAGTCATCTTCCAGCCTGAACTACAAGTGGAAACGATTTCTACCAGGTTGGAACCTTTACCGTTCATGGAGTTCTCAAAAGCCTTGCGGATTGCCTTCTTAGCCTTACGGATAGCCGGTACGGATTGTACGGACTGACGGGTTACGTAAGCAGTTCCTTCCAGTTGGGCTGCGATTTCAGTAATCTTCAATGGATAGCCGTGAAGTTCAACGTCACGTCCGTAAGGACAAGTCGAGCTCTTCATGCCTACTAGTGTAGTCGGAGCCATCTGGCCACCTGTCATACCATAGATCGCATTATTGATAAAGATAATCGTGATATTTTCACCACGGTTCAAAGCGTGGATTGTTTCGGCTGTACCGATGCAAGCCAAGTCACCGTCGCCCTGATAAGTGAAAACAAGACGGTCCGGCCACAGGCGTTTCACAGCAGTCGCCACAGCAGGAGCACGTCCGTGTGCTGCTTCCTGCCAGTCAATATCGAGATAGTTGTAGGCAAACACTGCACATCCCACCGGAGAGATTCCCACAGTTTTATCTTCCATACCCATTTCCTCAATGACTTCGGCAATGAGTTTGTGTACCACACCGTGACTGCAACCCGGGCAGTAGTGCATGGCGTTATCGTTCATCAGAGTCGGTTTTTTGTAAACCAGATTCTCGGGTTTGATTATTTCTTCTTTAGTCATAACTTCATCTCCTTATCTGTTGGTGAACCGTATAAAAAACTCCATCAGCTTGACAAAGATTGCCGCGCCGCATACGTAGATAAACATTTTGAAATCATCTTTTGCTACAAAGTAGGTGATGATGGCTGCAACAGCCAATATCATAAATAGGATGTTCAGTACGTTTCTTATTTTATCGGGATTCATTGTTTCGTTATTTGATTATTTTTTCTTTCAAGGCAGTTACAATTTCATCCGGATCGGGAACGATGCCACCTAGACGTCCGAAATGTTCTACCTTTACTTTACCGTTAACAGCGAGACGGACATCTTCAATCATCTGTCCGGCATTTAGTTCCGTAACGAGCATACCTTTTACTTTATCAGCGTATGCAGCAATCGCTTTGGTTGGGAACGGCCACAGTGTAATCGGGCGAAGGATACCTACTTTAATTCCTTTTTCGCGGGCTAGTTCCATTGCTTTCTGGCCAATACGTGCCATTGAACCGAAAGCGATAATCAAATACTCTGCATCTTCGCAGTTGATCTCTTCGAAGCGTACTTCATTTTCTTCAATTTCACGATATTTAGCTTGAAAACGGAGGTTGTTGATTTCCATGGCTTCCGGTTTCAATTCGAGGGAAGTGATAATATTCGGTTTGCGGTCTTTTGCTTTTCCGGTAGCAGCCCATGGACATTGTTCAATTACTTCTGCTTCCGTGCGGCGTGGCTTTTGTGCAGGAAGAACAACCTTTTCCATCATCTGACCGATCACACCGTCGGCAAGGATAATAGCCGGATTACGGTATTTGAAGGCCAGTTCGAATCCTAATGCTACGAAATCCGCCATTTCTTGTACGGATGCCGGAGCGAGGGCAATCAGTTTGTAGTCTCCATGACCACCACCTTTTACTGTCTGGAAGTAGTCAGCCTGGCTAGGTTGGATAGTTCCCAATCCGGGACCGCCACGCATTACATTCACAATCAGACAAGGAAGTTCGGCACCGGCCAAATAAGAGATTCCCTCTTGTTTCAAGCTCACACCCGGACTTGAAGAGGAGGTCATTACCTTCTTTCCGCTACCTGCACCTCCATATACCATATTGATAGCTGCCACTTCACTTTCCGCTTGGAGTACTACCATGCCGGTTGTTTCCCACGGTTTCAGTTCGGCAAGCGTTTCCAACACTTCCGATTGGGGAGTAATAGGATAACCGAAGTAACCGTCGGCACCGCAACGGATAGCTGCGTGGGCGATGGCTTCGTTTCCTTTCATTAATACAACTTCTTCTGCCATATTCTTTTCTTTTATTCTACTTTTACTTTATACACTGAAATACATCCGTCCGGACAAACCGTTGCACACGAGCTGCATCCGTTACAGGTATCTTCCTTCACTTGCCAGGCATAGTTATAGCCTTTCATATTTACCTCTTTATTGAGGGCGATTACATCGAGCGGACACGCCACTACACACAGGTTGCATCCTTTGCAACGCTCCGTGTCGACTACGATTGCTCCTTTGATTTTTGCCATAATCTTTATTTTATTACGTTATCTTTGAGTACGGTTATTGATTAAACATCTCTTTTATTGATTGAACATATCCTTGTGGTAGAAGTTGAGGATATCTATTGCCATCTTTCTGGCCTGAACGGCAGGACTGTCCGGATTGATCTCGATGGCATACTGGTAGTTGTCCAGTGCCTGCTTCCAATCTCCTTTCTTTCGGTAGGCATTTCCCCGTAAATAGTAAAGAGTATCTTTCTCTTTTTCGACAGAACTGTCCTGGAGAAGCTGGTCCAATTGCTTAATCGCTGTGTCCACATCCCCCTGATTGATAAGCTCTTTTAGGTTGTCTATTTGCTCCATTTCTTTTCGTCTTTCGGGATTCTGAAACGCAAAGATAGTTTTTATTTATGTAAACAGGGCAAATGAGGACGGAAATTTGCAACGTTTTGAGTTTATTGCATATTCTATGAATATATAGTCAGGGGAAAGAGAACTCATTTGAATTTTGCGTTTTTTGTCACATTATGTACACTGATGCTTGGTTATCCTATGCTTTTATTTATAGCTTTCCCTGATTGTTACTTAAGGAATATTTTTCAGCGAAAACTCCTGTACATCCCACAAAAGATTCAATTCGGTTAGATAGTTCAAATACCCTCACACAAATAAAAGGATAATGAGCCGTTAAGAAACAGAATTCTTTTGTTACATTTGCGATTGGAAATTAAAAAAACACTCAATGTTATGACTAAGGGCGATGCGGAACAAGTAGAACCAATGAAGCTTATATTCAATTATAACAATGTATTTTACAGCTTCTATTATGATGACCTTGGCGGTTGTATACACCGTTCTCGTGAATATGCTATCAACTATGTGTATTCAGGTGAGATGATTCTCGATAATGGAAAAGAACAAATTCATGTCAGAAAAGGCGAATGTGTCTTTATCCCCCGCGATCATCATATAACAATGTATAAGAGAACGTACAACGGTGAGCGGTATTGTGGTATTTTCCTGATGTTTACACGTCGTTTTTTACGTGAGATGTATAGCAAATTGGGACAGCGGAGAGTACCCGTCAATACTCCAAAACTTGATTCGGGTGTGATAAAACTGCCCCAAACGGTGGAACTCGCAAGCCTTTTCGCTTCAATGACACCTTATTTCAATCCTGAAGTAAAACCGAAAGATGATTTTATGAATCTGAAGATACAGGAAGGTCTGCTCGCTTTGTTGGATATAGATGAACGGTTTGCCCCGACGCTTTTCGATTTCAACGAGCCGTGGAAAATAGATATCCTGGAATTTATGAGCGAGAACTACATGTATGAGTTCACAATGGAGGAAATGGCTCATTATACCGGGCGCAGCCTTGCCACGTTCAAGCGGGACTTCAAGAAGATAAGTGACCTGACACCTGAAAAGTGGCTTATTCGCAAGCGTCTTGAGGTGGCTTACAACAAGATGAAGGAAGGCGGTAAAAAGGTTGTGGACGTCTACGCAGAAGTAGGGTTTAAGAATCCTTCCCATTTTTCAACCGCATTCAAGAAACAATATGGTATATCACCGACCGCCATATTTGCATAGAATTCTTATTTGTGTAAATCGGGATAGTTTTATATTGAGCTTTTGAGCAATACTATTTGAGCCTCACAGCAATGCCGCTGTGGGGCTTTTGCTTTACCTTTGCGCTGTAAAATAAGAAAGAATAATTCAACAACCATTTAAGTAATAGCAGAATGAAAACAACGAATCTTACATCCGTGGCAATCGCAGTCTTGTTAGGAACCGTCATGCTTGCGGGCGCAGGCTGCACAAATAGTAAAACAAATCAAGAAACAAGTGATAATATGGAAACATTGAATCTTACTCAAGAATGGGACAAGAAGTTCCCGCAAAGCGACAAGGTAAACCACCGTAAGGTGACGTTTAAGAACCGTTACGGCATCACACTTGCTGCCGACCTCTACGAACCAAAGAATGTTGAAGGCAAACTCGCTGCCATAGCTGTGAGCGGTCCTTTCGGAGCTGTAAAGGAACAGACATCCGGTCTTTATGCACAGACAATGGCGGAACGTGGGTTCCTTACTCTTGCATTTGACCCCTCATATACCGGTGAGAGTGGCGGTGAACCTCGTAATGTAGCTTCACCGGACATCAATACCGAAGATTTCAGCGCAGCAGTCGATTTTCTCACAGCATTGTCTGATGTGGATGCAGAGCGCATCGGGATTATTGGTATCTGTGGTTTCGGTGGGATGGGACTAAATGCTGCTGCTATGGATACACGTATCAAGGCTACAGTGGCTTCGACGATGTACGATATGAGCCGTGTGAATGCCAATGGTTATTTCGACGCAGAGGATAGTGCCGACGACCGCAACAAAAAAAGGGAGATGATGAATGTTATCCGTACCCGTGACGCGCAGAGTGGTACAATCACTCCCGGTGTCCCTGGGTTGCCTGACAGCATCACCGGTGAAGAGCCACAATTCGCCAAGGATTATTTCGATTATTACAAGACTAACCGTGGTTTCCATGTTCGCTCTATCAATTCCAATGGTGCATGGAGTCCTACGATGACGCTGTCTTTTATCAATATGCCGCTATTAGCTTATATTCATGAGATTTCCCGCCCCGTACTTCTTATTCATGGTGAAAATGCCCATTCGCGTTATTTCAGTGAGGATGCTTTCAAAAAGTTGACAGGTGATAATAAAGAACTGATGATTATCCCTGGAGCGAACCATACTGATCTCTACGACCGTACGATTCCTTTCGACAAATTGGAGGACTTCTTCAGAAAGAACCTGAAATAATAAATTATGAGTAAACAGTAGTAATAGCTATATACAATTAAATGATGAACGATATTTTTGCAAAAGACTTGAGCGGTGAGATGGTCTCACCTGATGAACCGGGTTACGATGAACTGATTACGGACATTTTCGCTACCATAATGCAACCGAGATGAACACGGGTTATCGTACGCCTGAGGACGTCCGATTGTGATTGAAGACAAGGTTTGGATTGGCATAAATTCGACCATACTTCCAGGTGTAAGGATTGGCTATGGAGCGAGCGAATAATATAATGGCTGTTTCCTGATGAAATAGGAATTATACCTGAAGAAACTGTAATTAATAAAGGTGCGTTCTAACTCTAATGAAGGTAAGGTAGTTGAAATAAATATCTTACCTTCTGCAGATTGTTTAGAACCCATATAATCAGTTACGCCTGTTTTCCTTATTGATTCGTTATAAGCCGTTTCTACATTATATTCATATTAGATAAGAGTGTTTTATTTTTCAATGGCATAGTGTTATCTTATTCTATATTAAAAAGCGGCAATAGGACGTACGTAGTAAGGCGTCGATATATAGGACTGCGCGGTGCTCGTGCTTACCAGACCTACACTCCACGAATCTCCACTTCCATTTTGGACGGATTGCCAATATCTGCCCGAATTATAATTAGTGAAAACAGTTTTTTTGATTAACTCGACTCTTGTATTTCTCAACTCCAGCATCTGTCCTCCGGCTGGGAAAAACCATCCGCTGGTTTTAGCATCTGCGGCAGGCGAGTAGCTGATACATGCATTAGCAGCCGGATAATTACCTATACCATCGGCTTTGAGTAATTGTGTTATCTTAAAGCCATTAAAATATCCGTACGGACTACTTCCGTTACGATTGGAATCCAAGGCGAACTTCTTGTTCCCCCACTTGATGACTGCTCCATTATTTGCATCTTTCAGTGCCACTGTATATCCATTAATGTTAGTCATCGGCTCTCCGTTACCATTGACATATTCACTATCATCCGCTGTAAATCGCCCCACCTTGAAGACAAGCCCGATGTAAGTTCTTTTGATAATGGATGTTTCGCCCGGAATAATCTTACCATCGCTACAAAAATAGTCGCCCACTTGTAGCGCCCGGGTTATGCTTCCGTCGGTATAGACCGCTGTTTCCACCTGCTGAGTGTAGTATTTCCCGGCAGCGAGCTTTCCGGCTGTTAGTGAGGTTCCCGTATATAGAATCGTTTTGTCACCTTTCGTTAGATAACTCCCGGCAGGCACAAAGTCGCCTGCCGGGGAAGGTACGATGGCACGAAACGTTCCGTCGTCCATACGCAGGGCTTTGATGCCGTTTATAGTAGCGTCTTTGGCAGTAACGTCCAGCCTCAGTACCCCACCGGCATACTCAAAGCTTGCTCCTGCCGGGGGAACGCAATTAACTAATCCCATCGGTTTGAGTACCAGCAACGCATGCAGATGTTCAAACTTCAGCGTGAGCACCTTCTTATTCGCATTTGCCGGGTCTACCGTGGGGCTGGCAACGGCTGCCATCAGGTCGCTGCCGGTATAGGCGGCGGAGGTGGACTGGTCAGCGGCCGGTTGCAGTTTAGCGTTGTTTGCCAGGTCTTTGAGGATTTCCGCTTTATTGTCTTGTTTGATTGTAATGCCGTCCCGATAAGGATAGTATGCCACATAGGCGAGATTGTCGTCGTAGCTGTACAATGCGTGTGTATCACCGGTGGCAGGTGCCCAACTGCCCGTTCCGTCCGCTGCTTTTGTATAAACCAGTTTGAGGTTGTACACACCATCGATAGCGGCTACATTGGGCGTTTCAAAATTCCTGAGGGCGAAGATGCCGATGGCATCACCATCGGAAAATTCTGTGGTATAACCGTTCTCGATTGGCGTGCGGGTGACGGAGGTGTTTTTTTTATCAATGGCGGTGTAACTACTCACCGTTGCACTGATGGTAAGAGGGATGCGGCGATCTGTATTTCCGATGTTCTCCATACCTGCCTCGTCCGTACAACCACCTCCAAGGATAAGGAAGGTATAGAGACAAATATTAGACAAGAATGTTTTGTTTTTTAACGGCATAGTGTTCTCTTATTTATTGTAAAATAATTTTTATAGATGGATTAAAATACTAAGGTGGTACGTAATAGATTCGTCAAACATAAACTTAGAAACAACCGAAGTAGATTACCAATCTACCGTGATGAAACCGTGGTAAAGAATCATGATAAAGCTCCTCCATTTCGTTGGCAGATATTCGACCGATAGTACTACCGCAACCTTTTTTATTTTATTCGGCAATTATATCCTAAAACGTCAGTACAGCACGTACCCTGTACGACCTGTCCCTGTTGGCGACATACCCCATGCTCCCGGAATTTAGCTTGACTATTCTTGCTTGTGAATCGCTATTGGCAGTGCTGGCATCCCAATAATATTGATTGCTACCAATATTTTGTCCATATCCTGCACTGACTAATTTGGTGAGAGAAGCATTTATATCCCCCCATCGCAATATGGCCCATGAGTACATAAATCCTTCCGAGGGGAAATACCAGCCACTGTTATTTACAGCTGTCAATTTTCCTTTGTCTGTATTACCATAATTGAGACAATAATAAGCGGCTGCATAATTACTCGCCGAAAAACCACCATAGTTGGCATCAGCATCTTGTTTCATTTTTTGAGTAAGTTGGTACCCCCGCCAGTCGTTCCATGAGTCAGAAGTATTGGTGCCGATATTTCCGTTCGGTCCCCATTTGCAAGTCACTACATCATAGACAGATACTACATGGCCATGTACAGTGTTGTTAACACAATTTCCTCCATAGTTAGTATCACTGCCGCCCGCCGGAGTAATAAGGATACCGACACAGTTCGTTGGGTCAGGGATGGTGTTTATATCCCGGTTCAATAGCTTTCCATCCCGGTAGAAGAAGTCGCCGGATTGCAATCCGCGTATTTTGGTACCTAACTGGGTATTAGTCTGTATAGTGTAATATCTTCCGGCAGTGAGTGTTCCGGTGGTCATTGGACTGCCGGTGAAATTTAGAGTTTTACCGTCTGTCAGGATATATTTACCTGAGGGGGTAAAAGAAGCGGCAGAAAGTGAAGTCGGTATAATGGCACGGAATGAACCGTTGCCCATGGGACATGCTTTGACATTGTTTATTGTAACTTCCGATGCCTGACTGCCTAACAGTTCTCTTGCTTCATCACGATATTCAAAACCACCGTCTGGTGATACGTAGCGTAGAAAACCTTCGCTCGGTTTGAATACCAGCAACGCATGCAGATGTTCGAACGCCAGCGTCAGTACCTTCTTGTTGGCATCCGTAGGGTCGGTCGCAGGCCGGGCAAAGGCTGCCATCAGGTCGCTGCCGGTATAGGCGGCGGGGGTGGACTGATCGGCGGCGGGTTGCAGCTTGGCGTTGGCCGCCAGGTCTTTGAAAATTTCCGTCTCGATGTCTTGTTTGATAGTGATTCCTTCTCGGTAAGGATAGTAGGCTACGTAAACCAGGTCGTCGTCGTAATTGTACAGCACGTGCGTGTCGCCAGAGGCGGGCGCCCAGCTTCCCGAGCCGTCCGCGGCTTTGGTGTAGACCAGCTTGAGGTTGTACACCCCGTCAACGGGAGTTACATCGGGCGTTGCATACTCTTTAAGGGCGAAGATGCCAATGGCATCGCCGTCGTTGAACTCCGTGGTGTAGCCGTTCTCAGTGGGTGTGCGTGTGGCGGGGGTGTCTCCCTGCACGCAGGAAACGAAGCCGCTTGCCGTGGCGCGGATGGTGAGGGGCGTGCCGTTGCCTGCATCGTCGATGCCCTGCGGCTCATCTGCTATTTCCGTGCAGCCTCCCAAAGCGCAACCGCTCGCGATGAGGAGGGCGGCGCCAAGGAAGCCGCTGATGAAGGAATGTTTGTTTTTAAACGTCATAACTATCTTGTCTTTTTTTATCATATTCCTAATCATGTTCATTTTTCCCGTTACACGAGGATAGCACCTATCTGGCACGACGGGCCTTCAACCTGCCGGAAACGGAACGTCCCGCCCGCTTCTCACGAGGGAGAGGCGGGCGGGACGGAAATTATTCTACTACAAAGTTTATAAACTGCTACTAACTTCTTTTATCATGCGGTGCACAATGGGGGCATCATCGGAATGTCTTCTTTTAAGGTCTTGAATACAACTTCAGCATCCATTTCAAAATAATGATGAGCTATCTTATTACGCATTTTCATTACTCCACTCCAATATATCTCAGGATATCCGGGGAGCAATTCACCTCTTGTTATTTTATCCAAACCTTTCACAGCTTCGTCCAATGCGATTAGGTTTATACAAATAGCATCCAAACGCAACATACCATCCGGCGATAATAAAAAATCATCCGGGGTAGCAGCTACAGCTGCCCGTTGGGTAATCATCAACTGTTGAGCGCCAATTCTTTATCATACATAAATACTTTCTTTTAAGATTCTTTGTTTCAAGCGCGCGTTCATTCGCTCACGTATTCTTATTAAATCTACCGGGGAACCCAGTAGCTCTTCAAGCTCGCTCTGTATATGTTCCAAGGTGAGAAGTGATGGCGGCTCGCCTTCATAACAAACATCAACGTCGCTTTGCTCCGTTTGCTCTCCTCGCGCTACGGAACCGAATACACCGAGACGCTTGAAACCGTATTTACTCGCAAACTGTGTTTTATATATGCGGAGAAGTTCTAATATTTCAGCAGTTGATTTCATAACTCTATAATTTTTACTTTGCTATGCTTGCAAAGATAATCATAATTTCCGTTTCCAGCATGTCAAAGAGCGATATTTCAAGCAACAGGTCTGCATAAGCGAACGAAAGTTGCAAAGGATATTTTGATGTACTACGCTCCCGGTCTCCGGTTAAAAGGCGAAGAAGGGACGGGCGACGGCAATAGGCACGTCATAGTTTTCTAAATTTCCATACGTAGATTCTATCGCAAACACACCGCTTCTATCGGTACCATAGAACGCCCATATACCTTGATTAGCGAAATGGGAAGTTAGCCAAAAACCGATCTCATGTTCTTCAGGAGAAGATGGCATAAGAAATGTGATGCCAATTTTAGCCATGTAATTATTTGCTTTACCCAGCATTTCAATTCTTTGGCTGTTGTCCGACTGCCAGATACCCCATTCTCCAACTGAAACAAAATCATACGGTGATTTCCCGCAAAGGGTTATCATTACATCAAACCATTGACCTATACTCGGGATGAACCACGGGCTGCGATTTATGCCGGCAGGCACGGCGTTATCATTCCGGTATTGTTGTAATGCCGCAAATATAGGGTAGTCACTGAGAGGCGTTTTTCCCAACATCGTTTCTGTTTCAGCATATCCGTTCATGTAAGTTTCCGCTGTATTCATATCCGCAACCGGTGGATAAGGGTAAGGAGTCGATAATGAGTGACCGTTTTTCATCCACAAGGTCTTCTGCCCGGAGGAAATGTTAGCCAATCCCATTACGTACGCATGATTCCAACCCTTTGCGTTGCATCCCGCATCCGTCATCCTTGTGGGATCGCACGTCATCACTATCCCTACGGCGTTGGCATAGTCCGGTATTTTTCCACCGGCATCCACCGCTCCGTCGACAGGATAAATCTCGATTTTGCCGTTATGCTGATATACAAAGTCACCCGGTTGTAGCGCGCGTTCTACAGCAGTACTTCCTGTACGACTTGTGCAGTGCACTTCCAATGTGTAGCACGTATTGGCCTGAAAGCCGCCGGAAATGGCGGAACCGGTGGCGGTGACCGGACACAGCCCTAAGTCATCGTCATACGTAGTGTACTCGCATCCAATGGAAGAACTGGTGTTTGTGGCTTGCGTCAGTATGCGGTAGGTTCCGTCGCTCATTTCGCTGGCTTTCCTGTTGTTTATCTTCATCTTGAAGTCATCTCCGCCACCTTGTACTACATTCCTGTCTATTCCCCATTTCCGGGCTTCGGCATGATAGCCGTAAGCCGTCACCCCTGTGGGAGGAATACATGGGCTCATTAACATGGGCTTTATCACTAATAATGCATATTCGTGCTTGAAGTTCAGCACCAGTGCTCCGCGGTCGGCATCGGTCAGCGAAGGCAGGGTGGCGGCGGTCATCAGGTCGTTGGCTGTGAATACCTCCTTCGTAAGCATATCGGTTGCCAAGGGTTTATTGGTCTTGAGCCAGTTGCGGATGTCCTGCTCGTTGTTCACGGAGGCAGTGGTCAGTGCGTCCGTATAAGGATAGTAGGCAAAGTAGGCCACCGCATCGGTATAGAGCAGTGGGGAGGAGGCCGCTGTAGGAGCTTCCCAGGTGCCGGTTCCGTCCGCCGCTGCGGTATAGGTCATCTTGAGGTTGTAGATGTCCGTCGATATGTATTCAGTGCCAGATGCGTTTTTGCGCACGCAGAAGAGCCCGATGGCGTCGCCCGTTTGGAACTTGGTGCTCGTGCCCTCCATCACCGGGGTGCGGGTGGTGGGGCTGCCTCCGGGCTGTGCCGGGGCTTGGAAGCCGCTTGCTGTGGCGCGGACGGTGAGGGGCGTGCCGTCGGCGGTGCCTCCGCTTAGGATGTCTGTTTCACTTGTGCAGCTATCCAGTGTTACAAGGAGGATGCAAAGGGAGGCGAGGACGATAAGGTAAATATCTTTCTTCATATCGCTATGTATGTTAAAATGCTAGAATGGCAAGTGAGTTGAACGTATTGTACTGAGCGTTTTTACTCAATGTAGTTAAGATTTCATTACCCGGAATACCATAAGCTAAGGAGGCATCAATTTCCGTACTGGTCCAATAGGGCTGTCCGCTTAAATAATAAGACTGGTCAATCTTTAGTAATTGCTCTTTCATAAGCTTCCTCCCTGCCCCTGTTTGTGGCTGAGCCTGTCCCTGCCCCCATAACATATATTTTAGTTCCATTACCGAAGGTAGGTACCAGTCGCTGCTTGTTACCGGTGCCGGAGTGGCTTGCCTGTAGGCAAGAATGCTTTCGATGGGAAGGATAAGCGATGCAGGGGTTGAAGTGCGGATGTTATTGTTGTAGGCCGTCAGTGCTTTTGTATTGGAATATCCTTGGTATTTATCCGTCGCCCGAATATCTATGCCGGGTCCTGAGGACCCATTTGTCCAATCGTTTACAGCTTCGGCAGTTTCGCTCCAATGCTCGGTGCTCGTGTTGACATTAGTGAGGCTCACCACCAGTCCGTGCGTACATCCGGAATGCTCCGAAGCAAGCAAGGCATCTCCCTGCCCTTGTGCATCGCCTGTGCCGGGGTCACCCACCCAGAAGACCACGCCTATGCAGCTTTCCTTCATCGGCGCGTCTTCTACCTCGGGCGCCACGCCTCCAGGCCATACGGTGCCGTCGGCATAGTAGAAGTCGCCTGCCTTAAGGGCGCGCGTTGCCGTGGCCGGAGTGTTGGGCATGGTGGCGTTCACCGTCAGTTCATAGTATTTGCCAGCTTGCCGGTTCTGTGTTGCCGTGCCTGCTGTGCCGCTGTATTCCACGATAATGCCACCTCTCTCGTAGCTTCCGCTCAGGGCATTGTTTCCCGTAGGTTTCACGATGGAGCGAAACTCTCCATCCGTTTTCTTCCATGCCTTTACGTCGTTTAGCACCGCATTGGCGGCAATGGCGTCGGCAACAGCTACGCGCAATCTGGAATGATATTTGAAGCTTCCGTCGGGCGCATCATACTTAGGCGCCATAATGTTGGTTTTCACTACCAGCAGCGAGTAGCTGTGGGTAAAGGTAAGCGACAGCAACTTCCGGCTGGGGTCGGCGGTATCGGTGGCCGTGCCGCTGGCGGTCATCAGGTCGCTGGCGGCGTATGCTTCGGGGGTGGACTGGTCGGCAGCGGGTTGCAGTTCCGTCTTCCCGGAAAAGGAGGCAAGGATAGTGGCCGCGCTTTGTGTGGGGTCTATCGCGATGCCGTCTTTGTAGGGGTAGTAGGCGATATAGGTCACGTCCGCATAATAATATAAGGTGGTGGCGGCATCTGCCGGTTGCCACGTTGGCTTATGTGAAGCGTCGTCGGCGGGGGCGTATGTCAGCTTGGAATTGTTGATGCCGTCCACGATGGCGGCGACCGGCGTACCGATGCCCCTTACGGCAAAGAGGCCGATGGCGTCGGTTTCCTCAAACCAAGTGTCATAATTATCCTGTTCAGAAGCGCGGGTGTCAGGCGAGGCGTCCGGCTGTCCGGTGAAGCCGCTTGCCATTATCTCCAAGGCAAGGGGAATGTGACCGTCTGCCGTGGATGATCCGCCGACACTGTCTGTTTCGTTGGTACAACCGCCCAGTGCTGCGAAACCGGCGCAGAGCAAGGCAAGGCGGGCGGGGGCTGCGCACTGGTAGAAAGAACGGACGAATAAGTGCTTGATGTATCTCATTGTTATCTTGTTTTAGTAGGATTTACGACTTGGAATCAACTCTTTTCCACGATTTCCGTTCCCCCGTCCTCCCATTGCACGTCGTTCTGCACGGTGCTGTGGGTTACCACGGGCTTGCCGTTCACCGAGCCCGAGCCGCCCGTCCCCCAATTGGGGTCGGAAGGATTGACAGCGTAGGTGATGACTACGCTTCCGGTGACGGTGCCCGTCCCGGCATCATCCCATGTGGGATGGGTAGAAGTGGTGATGGTGAGTTTTTTCTTCTCAAGCTTGAAATTATAGCTGATATGCGCCCCCATAGTCCATGTTTCGGGCGAAGGAATTTTATCGTTCCATTCTATTGTCTGCACCGGAGCCTCGCCGGAGGGTACATTGCCGGGGGTCGTGTAAGCAATCTTAAAGGAAGGCTTGTAAGCTAATCCTTTACGGATGGGCATGACAAAGAAAGTGGCGAGGTTTGTTTTCGTTCCGTCTGTGGCAGGACTGTATGGGAGGCGTGTGGGAATACAGGTTACCTTAGTGAGAATCCCACTACCACCTGTCAAAAGGTTCCACTCCTCGTTATCATAAGGAAGGGGTCTTTTTCCATCCAATAAACTGCCCATTGTAAAAACTGTAATTGTCATCCCCGTCGCCTTATCCACGTTTGTCACATTAATATCCACCCGCGTCAGGGCATGGAACATCTTAAAGCTCACCTTTCCGTTGTTGCTCGCATACGTCTGGTTCGGCAGCGCGCCGGCAATGACCAAATCTGCCTGGTCGGCTTCCGCACCTTGTATTGTGTACTCCATGGTGGGAGGACCGCTTTGTGTGGTGCCGGACACATTCAGCCCTTTTGGGGCGTAAGGTCCGTAAGCATAAAAGCTCACTTTATCTGCCGGATTATTGGGCCAGTACTTCACGGGTGAGTACGTCCAGGGAGATGCACTGTTGGTTCGCTCCACCTTTTGGTTGCACATGAAGTTGGGCTTGTCCGAAGTGCTCAGATTGCTGTTGCCTGTATAATAGGCATACACCCCCATGGAGGAAAGGCTGGAAGCAGTAGTCTCTGCCGCACGGCTGACGGCCTGGTCTACGGACACACCGAAGTCCAGAGGAATGTCTCCCTGCGGCATGTCCGGCGTGTTGTCGTCCGCACCGCATGCGGCGAGCAGCGTCAGGAGAAAGACGGTGACTCCGGCGCGTATCCCGTTTTTGTGAATGAATAGCCGTCCGGCTTTTATCGTTCGATTCTTCATATTTCTTCTTTCTTCATTTTCTTTGGTGACCGGGAAGGGACATTCAACCCTGCCCGGTCTGATGTGCCGGCTTTGGTTGCCGGAATCAGCGTTTGATTATTCTACTGTTGCTTCCGTTTTGATATCTTCCCATGGAGTGACCGTAGCATCACTAATCTCAATCTTATGCAGATTGATTTTCAGAGTATACAAATAAGACTCTTTACGTTTCATGTGTCCTGCCGGTAGCTCGATGAAAGCTTCCCCATGGCTGGCAATGAATTTGCCGGCATTAGTCGCATCTTTGGACACGATATCGTAATGGAAACCTATCTTGATGTCTCCTTTGGCACAACCCTTGTTTTGGGTTAGATCTGTGCCGCTCTTTTCTCCTACCGGAATGAGATAAAGGTACTCTTTATCCTTGAAAAGCGGAACGGCCTTCTCTGCTGTCCCTTGTGACGCTTTTGTGATTCGGATACCTTGTGTACGTGCGTCATGTCCTGCGGCGGGGGTGGATATATCGATACCCGGACTTTCCAGGTTCAGCATCTTGTCGAGACTGAAGTCTGCCTGGGCAATAGTGGCATCCGCCTCATAGTTCCAGTGAAGTTCAGACCATTTGGCACTGGTGTAGAATTTGGAATTCGCATTAACGGGCGATGCCGGGTCTATCAGCGAAAGATTACTGCCGTCAGCACTGTGGTCCGTACCTACAATCCACATGTGGGTGATATAAACGAAACTGTTCGTACCGTCCATACCATCGAAGTCACCGGCTCCCAACTGTGCGCGGAAGGAGATACGCGAGAGCGTATGCTCGAAGGTAAAGCTGATCTTGCCTCCATTTTCGGCCGTATACGTTTTGTCACGCTGGTCGGCAACCACAAGATCCACCATCTTGTCGAGTTTGTCCGTTGTTTTGAGCTTAAACTTGATGTAGGGGATACCCGGAGCAGTGGCTGCCGAGGTGATTACTCCTGATTTGCTGCCGTTCTGCCAGTCGCTCTCATAAGGTGCATAAGCGAAGAAAGAAATTTTGTCATTCTGTCTGTTCGGCCAGTATTTCACCGGAGAGTACGTCCAGACATTGTTGGTTCCGTCAAACTTTACCATCTGGTTGTGCATGAAGCTGGGGGTTACCGTGGTCTTTACAGTTTCAAAGTTATCTTGTCCCGTAAAGTAGGCCATGATGCCGAATCCACCATATTTATTGGCATCTGTCGGATCATCCTTCATACTTTCCGTAGTCATGTCCACACCTCTGGTTGGTACTCCCGTGTACACACCGAATCCCACCTGCGGGTGAGCGTCCGGACTGATTTCTGTCACTTCATTCTGCGAGCAGCCTGCTATCGTCAGTGCCGCAAGCGATAACATCATAGCGTTAATCGTTTTCATTGTTTCTTAGCTTTAGTTTTTCATTGTTTATATATTAATAAATTTATTGCACATTCATCTTTATAGAGTCAATTGATGGGAATATCCGTATTGATTTCGTTCCCCCATCCGTCTACGTCCACATCAAAGCCGGAACCGGCTCCTCCTTCTGGTTTTACGTCCGGCACTTTTTCAGTACTGGCTTCCAGAATAAGCGTGACGCTCCCTGTTCCGTCGTCGTTTTCCGTTATTTTTACGTTGGTACAATCCCCTTCAAATTCAGTTTTTCCATCCACCAGTAATGCATCCAGATGCAGGTTGTTGTTATCAATAACGTTGAGACCGAATATTTCAAACTCACAACTCAACGTACCGTTGAAAGGAGAACCGGGCGAGAATTCCGGATTTGACGGTGTGAACTCCTGCGTCACCGTGTTGGCGGATGTTTTTCCTGTTGCAAGGAAAATAGATTCTGCCACTCCGCCCAAGCGGCAGGTTGCTGAACGTATGTTGTTCAGTCCTTCTATATGAAGCACGGCGGACACTTCGCGGGTCAGCTTTTTCGGAACGAAATGAAGGTGGTAAAGTCCGTCCGGCGTCTCTTCCGACGAACGTGAAGGAGCCGTCCGCCCGTAGGTGGTCTGGCTATAATTTCCCAGCATATCTTCCGTAACAGTGAAACCTTTCAGCGTGGCTGCCGCCAATTCATCGGGGGAGGAAATGATTGTGCGTGTTTCCACACGTGTCTTTTTGTCCACACGCGTCTCCACTTTGCGGGCATATGCTTCCAGTGTCTCATAACTGTTGCCACGGAAAGCAATGTTGCTGAAATCGTTGAACGAACGGTTGAAGACAATGATGTCATACACTCCCATCGGCAGGCGTACTGCGTCGCCCGAACGGTCACCCATCATGAAGATTTTCGGTTCGCCGCCATTCCGCGGATAGAACACGGCTGTGGCACCGTATTTTTGCTCTTTGTCGTCCAATCCCGAATCATTCCAGTCGGCAGTTAGGGTAATCTCCGATACTTCATAGTAGGTCAGGTCACGACGCTCGCAGGAGACAAGCAGGATGGAAACACATAAGAGACAGAAGAACAGTAGCTGTCCGCTGCTTGTTATTAACCACTTATCACTCATTTTATACCTCCTTTCCTCACTTTACGGTTCAACAGCCAGACGAGAGAGAGCTTGGCTTTTGTAGGGCCGAACCAGGTGTATTTGCCATTCTCCTGCCAGAGCAAGGTCTGGTAGTTGTCCCGTGCATGGTAATGCCGGTAATCGGTACGTAGCATACCAATACCTATATTGAATTCCAAGTGCAGATTGCGTGCAATCCGTGTTGCCCAGCCGTAACTGATGCCTGCAGCAATAAAGAATTCTCCTTGATAACCGTTCTCTTTCCACTGAAGGTCGTATTTACCTCCTCCGGCATATAACCCGAAGAAATGCCCGGTCAGCACTTCGCTATTCTCGCGCTTCTGATGGCTTCCCAACCAGTAGCGGCCTTCCAGACCGCCCATAAGGATTTGCATGGAGTACTTGTCGCCGTCGAACAGCCACCACGGGAACATATATTCACCATTTATGGACCAACGTTTGCCGATGGGGACTTCTATTTCTATATTCGGCATCATGGCGACGTCGAACAGAAGATTCGTTTTCAAGGCAAATAGCGGGCGTTTATTTTTTGCAAGCTGTTCCTGCTGTCGGACTTGCTCCATAGTTCGCCTTGTTTCTTCTGTCAAGGGATTCGGCAGATTATGCGCATACGGTTCTTGCCGTTGGTATTCCGGCTTTACACAGACAGGCTCGGGTAGAGCCGGCAGGGTGTCGGCATATAATTTGACCGTACAGATGGAAGCATTGCGCAAATAGCGTAATATCTTTTGGCGGATGTAATGGTAGGGAATACCATTATCCAGTTTTTTCAACTGCGCCTTGCGCTTTTCCGTTTCCGGTGTGCAATCAATGATTTGCAACACTTCTTTTTGTTTGGGCAGGTTCGCGTCTTCTGTTATCATACGGCGTAATTCCTGCCAGTTTTCACCTTGCGGACACGGAAGGATACGGCACTTGTCGAGGTGGGGATATTTCCATATCAGGTAATTCCTCACCGCATGAGAACGCCGCATTGCCAGGCGGTTGTTGTAGGACGGAACACCTTCGGGCGAAGCGAAAGACAGTATGTATATTGAATCTATCCGTGCGGTCGGAATACTGTCCGAGAAAAGTTCATCTAAACGGCGTAATGTGCGTCCATTGTCCATATAGCCACTGTCTACCAAAGCTTTGTCAAAGTGGAAATGAAGCAAGGCAGGCTTGACAGAAATTTCTTCGGTATGCCCCTCCTGTGCAAAGATATCAGCAGAAAGGGATAATAGTAAACCGAAAAGAAAAGCGAGGCGTTTTAAATATGTAGGTTTATTTTTCATAAGTTGATGTGTGTCATTTTTATGTGTACTATACGGTTACCAGTCGGATATTTTGATTCCTGTCAGAAGCATCCGCGTAACCTGGTTGAGCACGCCTGTCTTTTGAGCGACTTGCATATTCTGCAAATAGAGGGATTCGGGAGTAGGGCGGATACAATAAATAGGTTCGCCCAATGCTTCAAGTATATCTAATAAGGAAAGGTCGTTCAAGGAGCGGCACAATACGTAGGATGATATTATGTTTGCTTCACAGTTCGGTAACAATCGTATAATATGTCCTTCCTCTAATTTATGGAACAGATTTTCCCATTCTTCCTCTGTAAACCGGAAGTTGGCTGAACGGAAGTAGATACCTGTAGAAATATCATGCAGGATCGCTATTGCTGCTTGTGTGGCTTGTGTTAACATACTTTGCGTTTTAATTTATCTGTTACTTACCAAGTAACGGAAATACCCGTCTGAATTACTTACCAAGTAACGGCTGTTGTTCATAATTAAGCAGCGGTGAAAAGCGTTTTTTCGTAGGCTTGATTTATAATAGAAAGACTTTTCTGGCGGGAAAAGTGCATGAAAGAATGTTTCATTTTTGGAGTACAGAAATGAACTGGGGGCGTATGCCCTTAAGAAGCATAGTCGTGATAATATGTTGTTTTGTCAGGTTTTGTGTCAGTATATAGTTCTTTAATATTGAAAATAAAAGAAGATTTTACAATATATATTTGGATATATGAAGAAATATTCACTACTTTGCATCGTAAAACGTCCGTTACTTGGTAAGTAATAGTTTCTCTTTTAATCTGTTGTTATTTGGTCGTTTACGCTACTATCTTTTCTTTAGAACGTTTTACAACCGACATTATCAGTTCATCATTTGCGGCATCTACCTTTTCATTTTCGAAAGGTTTCAGATAAGTTTCTGTTACCTTGATGGACGAGTGTCCCAGGGCTTTGCTTATAATACCGATGGGAATGCCTGAGTAAAAGGCTAGTGTTGCCCAGGTGTGTCGTGCGGTGTACGAACTGATATTAGTGCCGGGGAGCAGCAATGCGGCCATTTTGGCTAGCTTGCGGTTGAATGTGCGTAAAGCCTGACGATAATTCTCGTATAGTTTCTTTTCGTTTTCTGTTGTTTCGTCAAGAATAGGAAAGAGATAACCGGAATCAGTTTTCTTGTTCCGGCATTTCTCAAACAGAGCAGTTGCTTCATGCGGAATGCGTACTACCATTTTCTTTCCGGTTTTGTGACGGCAGTAGGTGATACAGTGTTCCTTTAGGTCTTGTTTGCGCAGGTAGGCCATATCAATGAATGGCATTCCACGGAAAAGAAACATCAACAGAAAATAAGCGAGTACATTTTGTACGTCTTCGGGCAGTTTTTCAAAATCTGTGCGCAGTAATGTATTCATTTGCTCTTCTGTAAGCGACCGTTTGGACTGTGCTTCCACCTTTGTATATACACTATCAAACAGTCTGGCATCATAAGTCAGGTGCTTTGCTTCCACGAGCCTGTTGTAAACCGCTTTGAGCACTCGCATATAGGTGGAAACCGTGTTCCAGCTTGCATTTCTGCTTCGCAGCCATGCTTCGTACTCTTTCAGCTTGCCTGCCGTAAAAACGTCCGTTACCAGCATTTCTTCTGTGCCCTGTCCGCCGGAAAACTTCGTGAAAGAGTTTAGCGTGGCATTATAAGTATGTACTGCCGGGCGTTTCTTGTCTGCCGTCAACCTTTCAATCACCGACTTCATGTATGGTGACAGATGCACCATCTCAACATTCTTTTCTTCTTTATCCATAAATTTAAATTTTGATTTCCGCATCCCGCGGTCTTTTTTGAAACAGACCTACTGGGGAAATGTTTATGGATGCAAGATAAAGAATTTTATGGGCGAAGAAAACAAAAGATGTTTCAACTAGTTCCATTTTTTGTTTCATACCTTGAAACGAATGGTTTCCCGTAGTGAAACAGTTTGTTTCTCGGTGTGAAACGAATCGTTTCACCCTTTGAAACTTTTAGTTTCTAGCGCTTGAAACAAAAAGTTTCAGCAGGCTAGAAACTAGTTAGAACGCAGCTTTACCAATTATACTCATCCGTGTAACTGTCAAAGACCGGTTCTTCGGTGATACCTTTCCGGCGAAAAAGCTGGCGGATATAGTTTTGCTCTGCGGGGCTTAGGAAGCGTTCTTCGCGATAAAAGCGATAGTAAAGCGTTTTTCCGAAATGCCCGATCAGTTGTTGCTTGATGTTTGTTCCGTCCTTATAAGGTACGTTGTCCAGCAGGTGGCTGATACCCCATGCCACATGTATCTTTTCTGCGTTTTGGAAGTGGGGACAGTCAATTCCGGTGGCCGGAATACACATTGGGTTTACGATGCTGATATAGGACGTGTCAGCGGTAGTGAGAAGTGCAGCCACCCGACGCAGGCAGTTACAAGCTTTCGGACATTGCTCGTTGTAGCAGCGGGCGTAGTTGAAAGGGACTGTTTTGTTTTTTAATTTATTGTCGTTCATTTTATATTGTATATTACATACATGATTGACAAAGGTAGTGCTTTTATTGTGGAAAGGTACAATTTGAAAAAGAAAAAACGTGAAAGGATGGGTGAAGGGAACACCCTTCACCTATAAACTGCTTATAGATAGGATAATACAAGGAAAAGTGAAGGGTGAAGAGATTGTTCATTATAACTCTTCGCATACCCGCATTTCCATACCTTTATATACCACTACAATCTTGTGTAGTTGCGTGGAGCCAATAGCTTGTTTCACCGTGTCCGTGTCGGCATAGCGGTTGGCTTGGGCGATGGCTTCTTGACGCAATTCCTCCACACGGTTTTCAGAATCGCGATATTTGGCGTACTTCAACTCAACGATGTAGCTGTGCTTCATGTCAGAATATATGTCCAACATGGGACAGAGGAAAATATCGACGTAACCCGCTTGTGTATCTTGCTCGGAGATAGGACGGTAGAAGCGGTTTTGCGCAGTCATGGCCAAGGTGAAGCCGTGAACGAAGAATTCGCCCTTTTGCTTGTCACGCTGGGATGCATAACGTTTCAGGCAGTCGGCAATGTAATCGAAATAGGCTTGCCAATTGCCATCATAGGCGAGCTGGCTTGAAAGTTCGCTCTTTTCGTAGCTGCTGAAATTCAAGTCTGCGTCGTTGTAGGTATTCAGCAAATAAGTGTAGAGCTGCTCTTGAACCACCAGGTTCGGAATGGTCAGTTTGGTCTTGCCTTTATCTATTCCGCTAATGGTCAACATTCCGAAATAGTAGAGCAGGCTTATAAAATTGTCCGGATTGGTGATGTTGACGGCAGGGAAACCTTTCTTCAGTTCGCCAGTGATATAACCTTGACTCACTAAAGTTTGAATGACGGAAGCATCGTGTGCAAACTCCTTATCCTTTCGAATGAGCATACGCAGCTTTTCATAGTCGATACGTATATTATCTTCTATCATTTCTCGTGGTGCTTTGCCGTTATCTATGTAATTCTTCACGAAGTAGAGCACCATGTTGGAGTTGTACATGGTAGTTTCACCGTAACAATCCTGTGCGAAGCAATAATTGTCGTACCATGGTTTCATTATTTCCATCAGTTCGTCAACAGTATGGCGGAAAGGACTGTTCGTTGAATAATAAGTCAGCATTTCGCGCACTTCTTCTTCGGTGAACCCCATCATTTGGTTAAATTGGGGGGTAAGTGAGTAGTTCGTGCCGATGTTGAAGCCACTCGTCAGGTCATCCATCGTTACGGGGCTTACACCGGTGATGAAACAACGCTCTATGCTGGAATAAGTTCCTGCCTTCACCTTATTGAAGAAAGCACGCAGATAACCTTCGCCATGCGTTTCATCAGTGTAGCGGTGCAAGCTTTTGGCATCAGAAAGGATGGCGTTGGTGAAGTGGTCGTATTCGTCGATGAAGAGATACATTTTCTGTCCGGCACGTTCGCAGGCTTGATAGAGGTAGTCCAACTGCTCTACGGCCCCATTCACTTGGCGTAGTTCTTCCAGAGTCTCCGGTGGCAGAAGGTCGGCATATCTCTTGCAGAAGTTCATGAAAGTAATGCTGCAATGTGCATCCAGTCCCTTTCGATAATCGTTCAGTTCGCCGGTGATACCTGAAAAGTTGAGGTAAAGCACCAGATAGCTGTTGCGGTTTGCTGTGGGATGCTTCCCGATGTAGAGATCGCCGAATAAGTCGTTGAACTTATCGCGGGTACGCACATCGTAGTAGTGTTGCAGTACGTTCAGCGTGAGGCTTTTGCCGAAGCGGCGGGGACGGATGAAGAAAAAGAACCGGTCTGCCTGCTCTATCATAGGAATGAAGCGGGTTTTGTCTACATAATAATAGTCTTCGCGGCGGATGACTGCGAAGTTCATCATACCGTAAGGCAAACGCTTTCTGTTGGGTACTATATATTCCATTGGATCCATCTTCTGTCCTCCTGCTGATTTCTTATTTTAAATTCTGAACGGTTTCGTCTAACCGTTTGATGAATAAACATTTAAC
>NZ_QTNF01000038.1:0-56473 GCF_003603455.1 Bacteroides sp. AM37-9
CATAATCTTTGGATAACATGATTATATTGCCACGGACTTATGCAACTGTGCCACTTTCCAGTCATATATGGAATTGGCCGGGCAGCATTCCGGTTTGGGAAAGCTTTTTGTAGACCATCAAAAACTTATTCTGGAAATCTTCAAAAAACATATCCGCCTTTATGACAAAGGAGCCGGACTGCTTTTCCCGGAGGACGTGAAACGGTATTTTTCAAATTATATCGCGGCCGGTTCCGTTACTTGCCGCACGTTGAGGGAAACCTTGCTGAAAGAGCTTGAGAATACGGTCGACAAGGATGTGAACCGCTTTGAAAGCGTCGTCGACGGGCGGCGAACGTATCTGGGACATCTTATTCCGGTTGATGCGCCGCCACGTCCCGATGCATCAGCTGTGTGGGATGATGTGAAGAAAAGATGGGCGCATTAATCCGGCAGATGACTGGCTTCGTCCGGCAGGTTGCCGATGTTCGTCCGGTAGGTAACGGAAGTTCGTCCGGTAGGTGGCAGACACTCGTCCGGCAGGTAAGTCCTCTGCGTGTGAATGATTATTTTAAACTATTTTTTAATTAGAAAAAAGGAAAAAAATATGAGAAATTTTGCCAACTATGATGTCGACATCCACGGTAAATCGAGTGGAGTCCTCAAGACGATTTGTAAAAAATGTCTTCCTACCCGCAAGAATAAGCGCGACCGTTCGCTACGTGTCAACGTCGACACGGGCCACTGTCACTGTTATCATTGTGGCGCTGATTTCTACGTCCCCGATGATGTGGAAGAGCGCAAGAATGCCGAACATGTGGCAGCCCGCAAGCGTCGTGCGGCAGCCATTCCGCAGCATTTTCAGCGTCCTGTGTTTGATGCCTCGAAAACCACACTTTCCGAAGACACGGAGCGTTGGCTGGTGGAGACGCGTTGCATCCCGCAGTCCGTCATAGCCGCCCTACGCATCACCGAACAGGAAGAATTTATGCCGCAATCCGGCAAAAAGGAACGTTGCATCTGCTTCAACTATTTTGAAGGGGAACAACTGATAAACACCAAATTTCGCGCTCTCCCGAAACTTTTCAAAATGGTGCAGGGTGCCGAACTGATTCCCTACAACATCGACTCCATCCTGGGGCAAACCTCCTGCATCATCCACGAGGGGGAACTGGATGCTGCTTCTTCCATCGCCGCCGGATTCAAAAGCGCCATCTCCGTGCCGGCCGGAGCCAATTCGAACCTCTCCTGGCTCGACCGTTTTATGGAGACGCACTTCGAGGACCTGGAAGAAATCATCATTGCCGTTGATGCTGATTCTGCCGGAATCCGGTTGCGCAATGAACTCATCAACCGGCTGGGAGCTGAACGCTGCCGGGTGGTGACTTACGGTCCGGAGTGTAAAGATGCCAACGAGCATCTCTGCAAATATGGTATCGCCAGTCTCCGTATCGCCATCGAACAGGCAGCAGAAGTTCCGCTCGAAGGTATCTTCACCGCTGCCGACTTGCATGACGATCTGCGGGCTCTTTTCGACAACGGCTTCGGTCCCGGAGCGGAAACGGGATGGGAGGAGATGGATAAGATCTGCACGTATGAACGTGGGCGAAGTGTCTACGTCACCGGAGTTCCCGGTGCAGGAAAATCCGAGTGGGTGGACGAATTGGTGTTGCGTCTCTGCCTGCGGCATCAATGGAAAATAGGTTTTTTTAGCCCGGAAAATACCCCTATCGTCTATCATCTCCGCAAACTGATTGAGAAACTCACCGGACACCGTTTTCAAAACGGCTGTGGCATGACGGAGGGACTCCTTGCGAACTCGGAAGATTTTCTGACTGAAAACGTCTCTCATATCTCTCTGAAAGGTAATGTTTCTCCGGATCGTGTACTGGCCAAGGCTCATGAACTCGTTGTCTGCCGTGGCTGCCGCATCATTGTCTTCGACCCGCTCAACCGTTTCGACCATAACCCGCAGCCTGGACAGACGGAAACGCAATATATTTCGAACCTGTTGAATAAATTTACAGAATTTGCCGTGCAACATAATTGCCTGCTCGTGGTCGTAGTCCATCCTCGTAAAATGAACCGTAATCCTGTCACGGGCATTACCCCTCGTGTGGAAATGTACGACATCAACGGCTCTGCCGATTTCTATAACAAAGCGGATTACGGTATCATTGTGGAACGTGACAAGGAGGTTGGTGTCACACGCGTATACGTGGACAAGGTGAAATTCAAGCATCTTGGTGTCGGTGGAATGGCATCCTTTGTCTACGATCCCGTAAGCGGACGATACCTGCCCTGTGAAGAATCTCACGACCCTTCTCTCTCCGCTGACCAGCGTGTCCGAAATACAATGTTCGACAATTCCTGCTGGCTACCTGAAAAAGAGCTGTTTTAAAGTATTAGGTATTAAGTATCAAGTATTATGATGTTATCCATTGTTGCGATGCGTTTACCATACTTAATACCTAATACTTAATACTTCAATTAGGGTTCTTGGAGTACTTCGACGATGAGCCTTACTTGTGCGGGAGTGTAGTATCTGCTGCGTGGATTCATGCCGGTGGCCAGGAGCCGTTCTTTTAGTCCGGGTGCAGCTTCAATCCATTCGTTGAATCGGTCTACTGCGCTTTGTTGCAGGATATTGGGGAGGTACAACAAGGCAAGTTCGCCTTTCCCATAGGTGCGGTATTGGAATGTTTTTTCCTCTTCTTTTTCGGGGAGAATCTTGTTTTTTGTTTTCATTTATAGTTGTGCTTTTAGGTTGCTGTATTTGAAGTAAAGTTACTCATTTTTAGTGGAATAGGCAAGTTTTGAGAACGGATGTTCGGGTGTATTCATAAAAGAATTGATACTAATAGAATACCGATTCTTGAAATTTATCGTATCTTTGTTTACGTTTCACGTTAAAAGCATAGAAAAAGGATGGAAGGAATATTCAGGCGTTATCCGATAGGGATACAGAGTTTCGAAGATTTACGCAATAATAATTGTGTGTATATTGATAAGACAGAGTTGATTTATCGTTTGACTAATTCGGCTAAGACTTGTTTTCTTAGTCGCCCTCGACGCTTTGGAAAGAGTCTGTTAGTTTCCACTCTTGAAGCCTATTTCTCTGGTAAAAAAGACCTGTTCAAGGGGCTGATGATGGAACAGTTGGAGAAAGACTGGACGGTTTATCCCGTGTTGCATATTGATTTCAGCATCAGTAAGTATATGGATGCGGGAATGTTGCGCTCTGCTATCAACAATCGCTTGGTGGAATGGGAACGAATTTACGGATGTGATACGAGCGAAGACACTTTCAGTCTCCGTCTGAAAGGTATTATCAAACGTGCTTACGAGCAGAGCGGACGTCAGGTTGTGTTACTTGTAGACGAATATGATTCTCCTATGTTGGATAGCAACAACAATGAGGAGTTGCAAGCTGAAATACGTGGCATCATGCGCGATTTTTTCAGTCCGTTGAAAGCGCAGGGAGAATATCTTCGTTTTCTTTTTCTGACCGGTATCAGTAAATTTAGTCAGATGAGCATCTTTAGTGAATTGAACAATCTTCAGAACATAAGTATGCAAGATGCTTATAGTGGCATTTGCGGTATAACGGAAAATGAATTGCGTACACAGTTGGAAGAAGATATAAGAAGGATGGCCGAGGCGAATGGTGAAACGTATGATGAAGCGTGTATGCATCTGAAGCAACAGTATGATGGGTATCATTTCAGTAAGAAATGTGAGGATGTGTACAATCCGTTTAGCTTATTTAATGCATTTGCGCAGAAAAGTTATGAGAATTTCTGGTTTTCTACCGGCACTCCTACTTTCTTGATAGACATCTTGCAGCAAAGCGATTTCGATATTCGTCAACTGGATGGCGTTTCGGCTACTGCCGAGCAGTTTGATGCACCTACCAATGTCATTACAGACCCGCTTCCGGTACTTTACCAAAGCGGTTATCTCACTATCAAAGAGTATGACCGGGATTTTCAGATCTATACGTTGGCTTATCCTAACAAAGAAGTTCGGAAAGGCTTTATCGAATCATTAATGCCGGCTTATGTGCATTTGCCTGCTCGCGAGAATACATTTTATGTAGTATCGTTTATCAAAGACTTACGGGTCGGCAATCTGGATCAATGTATGGAGCGGATCAAATCATTTTTCGCCTCTATCCCCAATGATATGAATAATAAGGAGGAGAAACACTATCAGACCATCTTCTACCTCCTGTTCCGGTTGATGGGGCAATATGTGGATGCAGAAGTAAAGAGCGCTGTTGGCAGGGCTGATGTTGTGATAAAGATGCAGGAGGCTATCTATGTATTCGAATTCAAAGTAGACGGTACTCCTGAAGAAGCGTTGGCACAGATCAATAGTAAGCAGTATGCGATTCCTTATCAGGCAGATCATCGGAAAGTTATCAAAGTGGGAGTTAATTTCGACAGTAGTACGCGAACTATTGGAGAATGGATCATTGAAAACTAGGGAATAATCTTACATATTCCTACATATTTCCACATATTTCGGTATAATTCGGTGTAATCCGTTTTAATCCGGCATAATCCGGTGTAGTCCGGTGTAGTCCGGTGCAATCCGGTAAGTCGTCAATGTGTTGTCGTATCTTTGTTTCATCAACAGAAAGGGAGAATGTACTTCTTTTCGTAGAAACAATTTTTAAATATGGCAACAGTTACAGTTGTGCGCTACAAGCGCAGAAAACGGCTCGGTGATGATAAATCACCGATGATGTATCTTCTCAAGCCCAAGGCTGGGGAGTCGAAAATCTATTCAATTGATTCACTGGCACAGGAAATCGAGTCTATCGGGTCGCTTTCGGTGGAAGACGTGTCGCATGTGATGAAATCCTTTGTCCGTGCGATGAAAAAAGTGCTTGTGGCAGGGAATAAGGTGAAAGTGGATGGACTGGGTATTTTTTATACCACGCTGACCTGTCCGGGTGTGGAACAGGAAAAGGATTGTACGGTGAAAAATATCACTCGCATCAATCTCCGTTTCAAAGTCGACAACTCATTGCGTCTTGCCAATGACAGCACGGCAACTACTCGTGGCGGGGATAATAACATGATGTTTGAATTGTATGCGGAGAAGAAGTCCGCTGCCGGAGGAAACGGCGGTGACGGCTCCGATGATGATGGTAAAGGCGATGGGGGAGAACCCGGTGGTGGTAGCGGTGGAGGAGAAGCTCCGGATCCGGCAGCATAAACCGCTTTGATTGACTCTGTTCTCAATTTATTAATTTATCATCTCAATCTATTAAAATGTTAGATAAAATTATCGAAATCATCATGACGATTCTGCCTTTTCTTGGCAATAGTCGTAAGAAGCGCCAGATGATGGCGCAAGAAGTGAAAGAGTTCAGCGAACTAGTGAAAGATCAATATACTTTTCTGATGCAGCAGTTGGAGAAAGTGTTGAAGGATTATTTCGACCTTAGCTCGAAAGTGAAAGAGATGCACGCGGAGATTTTCTCGTTGAGAGGACAGTTGACGCAGGCTGCGGCTCTGCAGTGTAGCAGCAAGGAATGTGTGCAACGAGTACAGATGGTCGCTGAAACGGAGGGATGAATTTATGCGAACCATCAATTTGATTGTGATCCACTGTTCCGCCTCAAGGGTAGATAGGAATTTTACGGAAGATGATTTGGAAGTGTGCCACCGTCGGCGTGGTTTCAACGGGACGGGGTATCATTTTTATATCCGCAAAAATGGAGATATAAAGACCACCCGTGAGATTGAACGAATCGGTGCGCACGCAAAAGGACACAACCAGAACAGTATTGGCATTTGTTATGAGGGCGGACTTGACTGCCACGGTCATCCCGCCGATACCCGTACCGAATGGCAAGTTCATTCAATGCACGTACTGATTCTTACGCTCTTACGCGATTATCCCGGCTGCCGGGTGTGCGGACATCGGGATTTGAGCCCCGATCTGAATGGAAACGGAGAGATTGAACCCGAAGAGTGGATTAAAGCGTGTCCGTGCTTCGAAGTGAAAAAAGAATGGAACTGATCACTGAAGAATGTCATAATAGACTTCTGTGACTTGCTGTGATACGCGTCGGCTGTCGAAACGTTCCTGAATGACAGCCATAGCTGCGTTTCCATAACTTTCTATCCATTCCGGATAATGGAGATATGTCAAATAACATTCCGCCAACTCCTCCGGTTGACCGAAATCTGCAATCAATCCGCTTTCCTGATGTGTGATTACTTCTCTGGTACCGTCTGTAGGGGTCACTACCAATGCTTTTTTCATAGCCATCGCTTCGAGCAACGCAATGGAAAGCCCTTCCCATAAACTTGGTAGACAGAAAACATTGATAGCGTGCAATACATCCGGCACATCATTACGAAATGGTGAGGTCCGGATGTATTCTTCTATTCCGTTTTGCCGGATTGCTTCCTTGGTCTCTTCTTCCATATCGCCTTCTCCTACCAGCAGTGCTTTGATTCTGGCATCTTTCTGGTGAGCGATAGCAATACTTTTTACGAAATCCAACGGAGCTTTCTGGAGAGTGATCCTGCTGACGAAGCCTATCACGAAATCATCTTCTGTAAATCCGAATTCCTTACGCAGGTCTTTGCGGTTTCCATCCGGATTGAATCGTTTCAGGTTGATACCATTTTCTATCACGAGTGCATTCTTCAGTCCGAAAGTTTCTTGGCCGGTAATCCAGTTGCTTTCGGATACACAGATGACTTTTCGGCTTAATTTACAGATAATTTTCTCACTCCATGCCCGGAGACTTTTGATTAGAAACGACTGGTCTTGATGAAAGCTCCATCCATGCACGGTGTATACCATCGGAATATGTAGCTTCCGGGCAATGAACGCTACATTGGAGGCCGCACGACTTCCGTGGGCGTGAATGAGTTGTATGTTTTCATCAAGTATCAACTTCTTGATTTGTTTTGTGATACGTATGTCAAAAGGATGCGCAGTGTTAATGACGTAACATCTGACACCTCTTCGGGTGAGCTCGTCAATCATTTGTCCGCCTGTGAACGCTAGTACGATGGGATTGACGCGTTCGTCAAACCCTGCTATGAGGTCGAGCAGATGAGATTCTCCGCCACCCACTTGGCCTTGTCTGATTACTTCCAATACATTAATGGTCATGTTCGGTATGTATAAATTGTTTGTTGACTCCTTTCAGTTTAAACAGATTACTCACAATGCCTGCCAGCAATGAGGGCAATTGAAGGATGCCTTGTAGCAGTCGCTTATTGAGCATACGCTTTGGAATTGCCGTAAATAATGCCAGAAAGAGGGAAAAGGACAATATCCACCATTTGATACTCATGTGCGGATGGACAATTGTGAATATGATTGTGAAGAAAAATGTGCAGAAAATCAGTACGATACGTGGTAGGAGTGTCCATTGGAATACCTTGTCACAGTAGTTGATATTACCGCGAAGCAGTTCTCCGGGAAAAGAGGGGAGTGCCCGGCTCAACGAATCGAACTGGGCAGCGATCCAACGTTTGCGCTGGTTTTTGATCACTTCTTTCTTTTGCGTTTTTTCATCTTTCACGTGGACGTGTTCCAGATATTCGATATGGATGCGCTGTTTAAGTAGCAGCGATTCCAGTTCTTTGTCTTCTCCTGCTGTCTCTAGTTGGGGAACATGCTGACGGAACCACTGTGCTTCCAATGCCATGCCGGAGCCAATAAGGGCGGAAGAAAATCCGAGAGCAATATGCCCGCTACGAAATATTGAGTTGTTGATTTCTTCGCTGGCGGCATCAAGAACGGCGACATCTGTATTCATATTTTTGGCGGTGCGATGTGCCTGAATAGCTTTTTCGCCTGCTTGAAAGGCACGATTGATTTCAGACAAAAAATCTGGGTCTGTTGTGTTGTCGGCATCCATGATGACGATCATGTCATAAGGAGTGTCAGCTGTAGCTTTCATGGCGAGATTCATGGCTTTTGCCTTGGAGCTGTCAGTATAGTCGGCTGTCAGCAGGCGGATCGGAAGTTGGCGTAAGGCTTCATTGGTGCTTTCTTGCATCTGGTCTGAAATCACGATGATGTCGTAGAATTCTGCCGGATAATCTTGCTGTAAAAAAGATTGGATAGTCGGCAGAATGACTTTATCTTCTTTATAAGCTGGGAATAGTACGGCGAATTTATTGTGTTTGGGAGTATTGGGATAGTTATGACGACGGTAGAATTTGGATGCCAAGGCAAACAAAAGCAAATAACCTATATTGATAGCCAATATTGTGTATAGTATAATTTCTGCGATGTACAGTATAGTTGTCATATTTGTTCTTTTTTATGGGGAATACGAATAAATGCTGATATGCCTTTCAGTGTGGCGGTTAGAAGTTCAGGATGACCTTTTAACAGAAAGCTTATTCCATTTTTTCCGGCTGCCACAGTCATTTGATAGGCTATAGAGAGAAAGCGTCTGCTTCCGTCAAGGTTTCGCCATGCATAGAGCAAACGGTTGCGTGTCAGGTAGTAGGTGCGGAGCGCACTCAATTGCCCTGTGCTCTGGCTTTCTTTGTGAAAAACCGTGCAACGGGGTTCATACCATAACTCGTAGCCGACACGTGTTATGTGAGTGCACCAGTCGAGCTCTTCATAATATAGAAAGAATATCTCCGGCATCATTCCGGCTTTCTCTATCACTTCACGCTTCACCATCATAGCTGCTCCATGCAAATAGGGAGTAGTATGCGGGGTGTCGAATCTTCCGTCGTCCGGACATCCGAATCCAATTCCTTCATTACGAAGAGTAATAGAGCTAAGCGGAGTATATCCTGCGAATTGTATGTTTTGGGGTGGAAAGGCAAAGCGTATTTTCGGCGATACGCCTCCGATTTCCGGACGGCTTTCCAGTCGCTCTATCAGGCAAGTGATGTTGTCTGATTCAATATAGGTGTCATTGTTTATCAAGAAAAAATATTTGCCTTTTGCTACACGGAGTCCGATATTGTTTCCGCCCGAAAAACCTTTGTTTACATCGCTGCGAATGGTGATTACCGTAGGGTATAACGCACGTATCTTCTCTGCTTCGTTTTCGCGTGAAGCATTGTCTACCACTATGATTTCATAACTTATGGAATGAATCTTGTCCAGAAGTGACTCGATTAGCTTACAGGTGTCTTTAAAACCGTTGTAGCAAATGGTGATGAATGAAATTGTAGGGCTTTCCATATCTTTTACTGTCCTAATAAAGTTGCTATTGTTTTTCCATAACGTTTGTTGTTCTTTATGTATATGATACCTTTATATATATAGAAAGGTATATATATTTGAAAAACAGTACTGATAATAGCCCATAATTTCCAGTCCAATGCATATTTTTTCATCAGAAATGATTGGATAATAACTAACGGATACCATGAAAATAAGTAAATAGCGTATGAACTGTTGGAAAGATGGTCAAGAAACTTCAGATTGTATTTTATGTATAGTGAACTTAGTGAGAAACTGAACGCTATTCCGATAAAAGCATATACTATTCCTATGAATGGTGTATCCCAGACTATGAAATAGATTAATGCAGAGTAGATTATTAAAAGTCCGCTTGCTGTGTATATATTTGCGAGTTTTGCTTTGTCGCTAATCATTGAATTATATTGGGCATATATACATCCGGTGATGAAAAATATCAAATAGCTAGCCACTCCACCTAGATTTAAAAATTCAATATGTTTGAGAGGGTTGAATTCGTATAATAAAATGAGCAGAGGAAGGCAGACTAAAAAGGTATATTTAAACTTTAGTTTCTTGTTTGCTTTGTATAGTATTATTGTGATGATACTAACAATAAATAAAGTAGGGAGAAACCAGAAGAATTTGATAACGTTGTCCATAGGATACAATAGCATGTGAATGTATGAATGGATGGAGAAATCTATAGGGCGTAGAGCGTGTGCACTTAATAGTACTTTGGGGATATAAGTAATGGAACTAATAATGAAATAGGGAACAAGGAGCCGGATCGCTCTTTTGACTATGTATCCTTGTTTGCCCAATAAACTTATATCTGATATTTCTTGCTGTTTATGCATAGTTGCATAATTTAATAAATAGCCTGATATGAACATGAATAATGGCATGTGAAAACTATATATCCATTTATGACCATAATAGGACTCTACGGCTGTAAAAGAATGTCCTATACATACCATGATGATAGCAAAAGTATTTAAGACTAATATCTGTTGGTTCTTTTTCATAACTTCTTGTTTTCTAGTACCATTCTTTTTTCTATATGCGGAGCTGCAAGACAGAGTGCAAATCCTATATAAATGGGGAGTTGGTTAGGGTATTGCATGACATCACTTACGTAAGCGGCAATGAAGAACCCGGCATTCATACACACCCAGGCTGCTACTAATCCCCGCAGACTCTTGTCGCGTATTTTAAACATCAATATCCACGAACACCAGACAAAAAGAATTCCATGAATGGCAAGGTAAAGAAGCAGCCCGACAATTCCTGTCTCTACCCACACGCTGACCAACCATGAGTCGGGAGGGTAGGGCATCTGTTCTTTTGAATTGAAATTACCCGCTTTTGACAGTCCGATTCCATAACCAAACGGCTTTTTCGACATCAGTTCTTTTATTAATATCCGGTTTTCCACACGCACCATATAGGATGCATCTTCAGTGGGATGGAAAGAGGAACGCATTTTACGGATATACTGATTCCCATTTCCGGCATTTGTATAATAAAAGAAACAGAAAATGGCTATTGATGCAATAACACCTGCCAGTAATGCTTTCCAGTTTTTAGCGATGATAGTTACCATCAACAAACCGCCCATGATGACTCCCATTGCTGTTCTTGTTCCGGATATTCCCATCCCATAAAGCGCGCAGATAGCGATGAAGAAAAAATAAACGCGTTTCCATTTCGATCCTGCATAAAAAGAGGAGATGGCAAATACGACTGCCGACAGCGCAGCATGCACCCCGTAATTAGCGGCATCGGAGAAACATGAGAAATAACGTATGCCGGACCAGATGAGATGCGTACGCCATCCTCCCAATGCATACAGAAAGTGAAGGTCTTTTTCGCTGAAACCGTGGTTTTTTTGCCAATAACCTTTTATGGTAAATATGAGAACAAATATGGACCATACTATTAATAATAACTCAATATCTTTTTTCGTACGGATGACAATAGGAACAATAAAAGCACATATCAAAGGAATCAGCGCATAAGGAGTGAGGCCAATGTTCCATGCTTCCATTACATTATTAGGATTCAAGATTTCGAAGAAATAATAGACTAGCCAGACTGTGCACATATAGGTCATTATGTTTTGTCCGGGTTTCCAGTTTGTTTGCTTGTCATTGGCCAATTGTATCAAACAGATGGTTGTAAACATCAATATGAGTGCCATAGAGGCTAAACCAGTCTTGGTGTTTACAAACATTCCTGATATAATCACCACAAATTGAGCGGCAAATAACAAGTGGAAAGTTATTATTCTATTCGTCATCATCCTCCTCTTCTGCTGATCCTTCTTTGGTTTTCTTTGTTAGGTTGAACCTTATTTTTTCTGTGAGCGACAGTTGGCTAAGACGATAACCGATATTCCGCAGTATGGTGTATGGTGGAAGTTGCCCGGTGAAATCTTCAATTGCTGCCCGGGAAGCATTTGTCAGGCATATACGGAATGGAACGTTTGTTTTATCCAATTGCAGCATGAGCTGTTCGCAAAGTTGCTTGTCAATCGTTTTCCACCCACGGTTTGCGGGAGCTACCAAGATGTTTGCGTTTGCATCATGTAACAAAGCACTGGGGATGTTGCTTTGCGCTAAAGGTGGATAGGCGACGATCAGCACATCTTCTCCCTGCAGGGTATAAAAGTCTGTGATGTTTTTGGCAAGTAAATATTGAGTGGAATCTGTGTTGAAATCCACCCCATAGGTGATAAACCTTGCATTTAACATACGGCTTTGCATATATCCGCAAATCAGATTTCCGACTTCTACTTCTCCGGAATCTTCACAAGTGCTAAATAGGTTGATTATATATACTCCGGGAGATTTTCGCTCGGTGAGGAAACGGAGCAATGAGTTAGTCAACTCTTTCACGGATGACTGGACGTAGGTTTTCGTCATTCCGCCATAGCGGGAGGAAAACATACTGGGAATAGCACCTATCACGTTGAAATCTGTCACACGTTTAGTACGAGCTGCGTCACGCAATGTTTTGTCGAACATTTCTACTAACAGCAAAAAAACAATAATAAGTATGAAACTACCTGCACAGGCAGCCATTATGATTTGCTTTCTGTTTGTTGCTCCCGGAGAAATAGGATAGGTTGGCTCATTCAGAACTTTCAGTGTGGCGGAAGTCATCTCCAGATTTTTCCTTCGTAATAATGCTTCATTATAACTTTGCAGAACGGTCAGGTAGTTACGTTCCGTGAAATTGATGGTTCGCTCTTTTTGTTTGATGGTGGTACCCACGGGGGCATAAAACATATAGCGTTCACTGAGTTCACGGCGTGCATTTTGTACGACCAGCAGTTCGGCTTTCGCTTTTTCATTGGCCAATGTCTGTTCCAGCCATTGTTCTATGATATTCGTTCGCGAAGTTCCTTCTTTCGTATATTTATGTCCTACGTATGAATCCGTTAAATGATTCAAATCTTTTTGTAGCTCGTGCAGTTGCTTCTTTTGACTTTCCAGATTGTCGGTATCTTGTTTCTTGGAGTCGGACATGGCTTCTATTTCAGCAATCTTTCCGGTGACATTGGATACTTGACGTAACTTGTCAATAAATTCCAGATTCTTTAATACTTGTTTGGCATTGCTGTCCATGTGTTTTTCTAATTCCGCAAGCATGGCACTGCTGCTATTGAATGCAAAAAGGGCATCTTGTTCTCTTAATTCAAACTCTTTATTAATAGCTGCTATTTCTTTGGTTTCGTCAAGATAGTTGATTACGCGTTTCTGAACATTGTATTTGGTAAGGTCTTCTTCTTCGTTGCGAAGTTTACCACCGATTCTTCTCAATTCTTCTTCAAAGTATTTGATTACTTTGTCTGTCTCTCCATAACGGATACGGCGATATTCATCAACGAACTCATCCATCAAAATGCTTACGGTATTGTATGCGATACCCGGATCGCTGGAAGCATAGCTAATATCCAGCAAGTCACTTGTCAGACGGCGTTGTACTTTGATGTTTTTCAAAGTGTTGTAACTGTAAAAATGGGGATTGTAGTAAAATAGCCCGTAGACGTAATTGTCTTTGTGAGGGCGCATATACTTTTCCAGATTAGACACTGTCTTATCTTCACTTGTTTTGTCGATCAGTGCCAGTATTTCTTTTCCATGCGGACTGTTCTTTAAGTGATTGTAAGTGTAATTGTAACTGGAAGGGGTGATTCCGTCAACTTCTTTGTTCGGATCTCCTTTGATAAGAACTCTGGCATATAATCTCATGGATACTCTCTTGAGGGTACTCTCGGCCTGCATTATGCTTATCAGGTTATCCATAGAATTTTGTACCATAGCCCAATCTGTGCGCTTGTCACTCTCCAAATTGTATCCCGATGCTACTCCTGTATATAAAGTGGCTTTTACTTCGTATCCTCCAACCATGTGGCGGGTGTAATAAATAACAAATAGTGTGAAAAGTGCGGTACCTACTAGTATCATCCAGAGGTGGCGGAGTAAGGTCCGTATGGTAGAAATGATAAAATCCATATTTTGTGCGTTATTATTTTTGTATAAGGGGGGTACGTGAAATCACTTCGAGTATCATCAGACTCTTTGTCAATTCGAATTTACTTTTTTCGTATGCTTCGCGAGCTTGAGATTGACGTTCCTTGTCTACTGATAGTTCTGACGAATCAATGGTGCCATTGGCAAAATTCTTTTCAGATATTTCATATTGTACGTTGGCAAGTACCCAACCCTCACTTCTCATCTGGAGAACTTTAATTTGTGAAGTAGCCATTGCATACAACTCAATAATATTCTTTTTGATTTCGTCATACTTCACTTCCCGTTCCAGTTCTGCACTTCGCAGCGTGAGTCTTTGCCGACTGACGCGTCCTTTGAGATCGAACAGATCATCTAAGGGGATGCTTAAACCCGCGCCTATCGTGTAACCGTTCTGTGCCTGGGTGGAGTAGGTAAGGTATGGGGCGACTGCCACGTCCGTATAGGTGGACTCATTGCCGAACATTCCGTATTGATAGCTCCCTCGTAAACTGAAGAAACCTAGAAATGCCCATTTTTCTTTTTTGAGTAATTTGCGTTCTATTATCGCCTTCACGTCCGCTACCTCATAGGCGGGACTGTTCTTGGCGTTCTCGAATAAAGCGGATAGTGGGGGGAGAACTATTTTACTATAATCTTCATCACTTAGTTGAGAATAGTCAGACACTTCTTGTGCAACTACACGGGTTGTAGAGACGAATAGAAGTAATAACCCCGAAAAAAAACATATAAATTGCTTCATAAAAAAATCCTATTATTTGCTCTTGCTGTGTTATAGCTTGCGCAAATATAAGGATTAATTTCATTTATGTGCAGTCTTTTATTATCTATTTTACAATCTTTCTTGTAAATTGTGCACAATTTGTCGCGTAAATGGCGTCAAAAGGCTTCTGTCATGTTGAAGTAGAACAAATTCTGCTTGTTCACCATGTCTCTGCCGAAATCAAGGCGTACATTCATACGGGGTTGCACTTCGATACGTAATCCCAATCCGAGGTTGGGAAGCACACCTTCTATTTTGCCCGGAGTGGGTCCCATGAATCCGCATCCTCCCCAGGCTACATATCCTATATGACTTAACATCTTTTTTACCCAAGTGCTTTTGTCCGTATTTATCATCTGGCGGTATTCGGCCATCATGACATGCGAGGACTTGTCGCGAAACTGTCCCATGTAGTAACCGCGAAGATCGAAGGGGGTTCCACTAAGTACATATTTTGTTAGGGGTACATCTCCGAATGCGTTTTTGCTTTGCACTGTCCAGGCTATCACTTTGCGGCGTCCTACTGTTTTGTATTGGCGGTAATCGATTTCCAAACGGTAAAAGTTATTATCACTGCCGAACGTTTTATTGTACATCATTCCCCGGAAGTCAAGGTAAGTTCCGCTATAAGCATTGGCGGGAATATCGCGTGTGTCATACGTCAACAGGAAGCCGAGTCCCGAACTGAAATTTTTGTATCCGTGCTCCGTACCTCCTGCCGCTATGTACGAGGGCTCATTAACCATCCCGGCAGCCGGTTTAGTTATCTTGTCATAGTTCAAATCGACTTGAGGGCCTGCAAAGAAATTACTTTCTCCCAGACGGAACAAGAACCAGGGGTTTACTTGAATGCCGCTATAACGGTACTCGCTGGTATCTTCTCCACGTTCATAATCTTTATTAGTGGAATATCCGATGCCATAAAAATTCTCGATTGTATTTTTATAAGAGAAGGTTCCGAAGATACGGAAACGGTCGCCTTTAAAGAAGAGTTGTGGTTTCGTCATCAGATTCAAGCCGCCCTTGAACATCAAGGCGATGGCCATTGGCACTACTGAACGCCGTTGAGTGGTATCACTCGGATTCATCCGAAACGTCATCAGTGCGCTACCGCCTACTAATAAACCGAAGTCCGGCGTATAACTGGGACCACCTAATATGTTATAGTGCAAATTCCGGTTTGCCACGCGCTGGCGACGCAACTCGCGCTTGGAAAGGGCAGGAATGGTGTCTGACGGGGTGCCTTCAATATCTGTAGGAGTAGTATCACTGATAGAAGTTGTAGACATTTGCAGTTCATCGCTTTTTACTGCCGTACTATCAGCCGTAGCTGACATCATATTGATGGATGGAAGCATCACCAATATTCCTATTATATATTTCTTCATATTTCTCTTTGAGGAATTCGACTGCAAAGAAAACTATTTTATTCCGATTAGTTTTGATGTTCTTAGATAATAAATCTAAAAAAGAATCGTATTTTTGCAGAATAAGATGTTTTTCGATATGCTGGTAAATAAAATTGCATGATTTAATCCCATACACTAAAACAATATTTGTTAGCATATCATGATTCGTCAGCCTATTAATTAATTATTTATATCAAATGAATAAACAGATTTTATCAATTTTTGTTTTCTGTGCTTTTTCTTATTCTACACAAGCGCAAGAAGTGAAAGGAGGCATCAGCGACTCCATGATGCAACAAATCAAGCAGAGTTATGCAAACACTCCCACCGACAAGGCTATTCGCAACGCCATCGGCAACAACGACATCCGTAAACTGGCTCTCAACCAGGATAACCTGAAAGGCATGGATACGCATTTTTCTATCAAAGTGTCTTCTAAAGGTATCACCGACCAAAAATCTTCTGGTCGTTGCTGGCTTTTTACAGGTTTGAATGTGATGCGTGCCAAAGCGATCGCCAAGCATAACCTCGGTTCCTTCGAATTCTCGCAAACTTATCCTTTCTTCTTCGACCAACTGGAGAAAGCCAACCTCTTTCTGCAAGGTATTATCGATACCAGCAGTAAGCCGATGGATGATAAAATGGTGGAATGGCTCTTCCGTAATCCTTTGAGTGACGGTGGAACATTCACCGGTGTAGCCGATATTGTCAGTAAATACGGGCTTGTTCCCAAAGATGTGATGCCGGAAACCAACAGTAGTGAAAATACCTCCCGTATGGCAGGTCTGATTGCCCTGAAACTTCGTGAACAGGGGCTTCAACTCCGTGATCTCGCTGCGCAAGGTGTCAAGCCTGCTGCCCTTGAGAAAACAAAAACAGAGATGTTGAGCACCATCTACCGCATGTTAGTGTTGAATCTCGGTGTTCCTCCTACTGAATTTACCTGGACTGAATATAACGCTAAGGGTGAGCCTGTGTCTACCGAAACTTACACTCCGCTTTCTTTCCTGAAAAAGTATGGTGACGAAAAACTGATTGATAATTATGTCATGTTAATGAACGATCCGAGCCGTGAATATTATAAGTGTTATGAGATAGACTACGACCGCCACCGTTACGATGGCAAAAACTGGACGTATGTCAATCTTCCCATCGAGGATATCAAAGAAATGGCTATTTCTTCTCTCAAGGATAGCACGATGATGTATTTTTCTTGCGATGTAGGTAAGTTCCTAAACTCTGACCGTGGTCTGCTGGATGTCAAAAACTACGACTACGAATCTCTTATGGGTACTTCTTTTGGCATGAACAAGAAGCAACGTATCCAAAGTTTTGCCAGTGGCTCCAGTCACGCCATGACTCTTATGGCCGTCGATCTTGACAAAAATGGAAAACCGACGAAATGGATGGTTGAAAATAGTTGGGGACCCTCCGCCGGTTATCAGGGTTATCTCATTATGACAGATGATTGGTTTAACGAATATATGTTCCGTCTAGTAGTAGAAACGAAATATGCATCGAAAAAAGTGCTGGATGTATTGAAGCAGAAACCAATCCGTCTTCCTGCTTGGGATCCTATGTTTGCTGAATAGTTCTTTTTCTTTCGTATCAAGACGAAAGAAAAAGAACCAAAAAGAAAGAATCAAGGCTGCGTTTTTCCGGCTACTCCGGTGCTTCCTCCGGCTAAAGGGCAGAAACTCGCTACGCTCAAACAGTCTGCCCTTCTTAACGCCGAAGGAAACACCTGCGCTTGACGCCGGAAAAACGAGGCCGGGGAACCCATGCGGCGTGGCGGCCTTTGGTATACGGAAGATTGCATTGTTTTAAAGGACGTATAGCATAGAAAACGTTGCTAAATAAAAGTTTTTGGGTTTTCAGTGTGAAAGGATTTATAGCGTAGAATACTTTTCTAAATAAGAGATTTTGTAGCATGAAGAACTTCCAGCATAAAAAGCACATTATCTAAAGAACTTTGCATATTACAAATGCTACTAATAAAAATGCTTTGCTATAAAAAGCCGCAGACGTTATACGACTGAATATAGCAAAGCTGAACAATATATAATAGAGATATAGAATACGATATAATAGAGATAGTAGAGATAGAAAAATAGAAAGATACAGAGAGTTCCTTTCCTAATACCCCTCACGAACATTATACAGCGGACCAGCCGGCGGCTTTCCCCGGCCTACTTTTTTCTCCGTCAAGCGAGCGCCCGTAACGTAGCGTTAAGAAGGGCAGACTGTTTGAGCGTAGCGAGTTTCTGCCCTTTAGCGAAGTGAAGGAAGCGAGTAGGAGAAAAAAGTCAGCCTTGAATTTTTCTTTGCTTCTTTCTTTTGTTTCAAGACAAAAGAAAGATGATTACGAGAAAGATGATTTACGTGTACGAACACGAAAGGAATTACGGAAATATATCCGTAATTCCTTTCTTTTTTCCTACCGAATCCCAATCTTATTTATTACTTTTGCGGCAAATTTATGAAACCATTATTTTATATAGCATGGCAAATGTAATAAAGTTACGTAAAGGCCTTGACATAAACCTGAAAGGAAAAGCTGCTGAAACGTACGCAACAGTAAAAGAACCGGGATTCTACGCACTTGTACCCGATGACTTTCCTGGAGTGACGCCTAAGGTAGTTGTGAAAGAGCAGGAATATGTAATGGCTGGTGGACCCTTGTTTATCGACAAGTATCATCCTGAAGTGAAATTTGTTTCGCCGGTGAGCGGCGTGGTGACGAGTGTAGAACGTGGTGCTCGTCGTAAGGTATTGAACATCGTAGTAGAAGCTGCTGCAGAGCAGGACTATGAAGATTTTGGGAAAAAGAATGTTGCTTCGATGGATGCTGAAGCTGTGAAATCCGCTCTGTTAGAAGCCGGACTTTTCGCGTTTATCAAACAGCGTCCTTATGACATCATTGCAGATCCGACGGTAACCCCGAAAGGAATCTTCATCTCCGCATTCGATACCAATCCATTGGCTCCGGATTTCGAGTTCGCCCTCAAAGGCGAAGAAGCAAACTTCCAGACAGGGCTTGATGCTCTTGCCAAACTGGCAAAAACCTACCTGAACATCAGTGTGAAACAGAACGCTGCTGCACTGACACAGGCTAAGAACGTTACAATCACCGCATTCGACGGACCGAACCCTGCAGGTAATGTAGGCGTTCAGATCAACCACCTCGACCCCGTATCCAAGGGCGAAACGGTATGGACTATTGATCCGCAAGCCGTAATCTTCATCGGTCGCCTCTTCAATACAGGCCATGTAGATTTCACCCGTACAGTAGCTGTGACAGGTTCCGAAGTGTTGAAACCTGCATACTGCAAACTACAGGTAGGCGCATTGCTCACCAACGTGTTTGCCGGCAATGTAACAAAAGACAAAGATTTACGCTACATCAGCGGTAACGTGCTGACAGGAAAGCAAGTATCCCCGAACGGATTCTTGGGCGCATTCCATAGCCAACTGACTGTTATCCCCGAAGGTGACGACATTCACGAAATGCTTGGATGGATCATGCCGCGTTTCAACCAGTTCAGTGCCAATCGTTCTTATTTCAGCTGGTTGATGGGTAAGAAGGAATATACGTTGGATGCCCGTATCAAAGGTGGCGAACGTCACATGATTATGTCGGGTGAATACGATAGAGTATTCCCAATGGACATTCTACCCGAATATCTGATTAAAGCAATTATCGCCGGTGACATCGACCGTATGGAAGCACTCGGCATCTATGAAGTAGCTCCCGAAGACTTCGCCCTTTGCGAATTCGTCTGCTCTTCAAAGATGGAACTGCAACGCATCGTTCGTGTCGGACTCGATATGCTCCGTTCAGAAATGGCGTAATCGAATAAGAGATTAAATAATAAAAATTAAAATAAGCGATAGTTGAAATCTTGCGAAACGGCTCTCTGTGGATACAGCATAAACCCAGCACAGCCAATTTTCAACTCTCAACTTTCAATTTTCAATTAAATAAATGAAAGCGTTAAGAAATTATCTCGATAAGATAAAGCCGAACTTTGAGGAGGGCGGCAAATTCCACGCATTCCAGTCGGTATTTGACGGCTTCGAAACATTCCTGTTCGTGCCTAGCAAGACTGCGAAAACGGGAACGCACATACATGACGCAATCGATAGCAAGCGCATCATGTCGATTGTGGTTATTTCGTTAATACCAGCTTTGCTGTTCGGTATGTACAACGTAGGTTACCAGCATTTCACTCATACAGGTGCTACTGGCAGCTTCATCGAAATGTTTATCTACGGATTCCTGGCAGTACTGCCTAAAATAATCGTATCATACGTAGTAGGTCTTGGCATTGAGTTCGTCGTAGCTCAATGGAAGAAAGAAGAAATCCAGGAAGGATTCCTTGTTTCCGGTATCCTGATCCCGATGATCGTTCCGGTAGACTGTCCGCTGTGGATTCTTGCCGTAGCTACTGCATTCTCTGTTATCTTCGCAAAAGAAGTATTCGGTGGTACAGGTATGAACGTATTCAACGTTGCGTTGATTACTCGTGCATTCCTGTTCTTCGCATACCCGACCAAGATGTCCGGTGATGCTGTTTGGGTGTCAGGAGACAGCATCTTCGGTTTAGGACAAAGCGTAGACGGACTCACCGTTGCCACTCCACTGGGACAGGCTGCTACAACAGGTAGTGTTCCTGCGTTCAACATGGATATGATTACAGGTCTGATTCCGGGTTCTATTGGTGAAACCAGCGTAATCGCTATCCTGATTGGTGCCGTTATCCTGCTTTGGACAGGTGTTGCAAGCTGGAAGACAATGATTTCCGTATTCGTCGGTGGCGCATTCATGGCATGGGTATTCAACTCAATCGGCATGGAAAACAACACAATGGCTCAAATGCCTTGGTACGAACACCTCGTTCTCGGTGGTTTCTGTTTCGGTGCCGTATTTATGGCTACTGACCCTGTGACTTCCGCACGTACAGAAAGAGGTAAATATATCTTTGGATTCCTGATCGGTGTGATGGCTATCGTTATCCGCGTACTGAATCCGGGTTATCCGGAAGGTATGATGCTTGCCATCCTGCTGATGAACATCTTCGCTCCGCTGATTGACTACTGTGTAGTACAAAGCAATATCAGCCGTCGCGAGAAACGCACTATCAAGTCTAACCAATAAATACCGAAAGAAAATGAATACGAATAGTAATAGTTATACTATCATTTATGCTTCGGTAATGGTTATTATCGTAGCATTCCTGCTGGCATTCGTTAGTTCTTCACTGAAATCTACACAAGACAAGAATGTGCAGTTGGACACTAAGAAACAAATCCTCGCTGCATTGAACATTAAGAATGTGGAAGATGCGGATGCTGAATATCAGAAATATGTGAAAGGGGATATGCTGATGAACGTAGACGGTACGCTGACCGAAAATACGGGCGAATTTGCTACCAACTACGAGAAAGAAGCAAAAGAACAACAACGTCTGCACGTGTTTGTATGCGAAGTGGACGGTCAGACTAAATATGTAGTTCCTGTTTACGGTGCCGGTCTTTGGGGCGCTATCTGGGGATATGTTGCACTGAACGAAGATAAAGATACCGTTTACGGTACTTACTTCTCACACGCTAGTGAAACTCCGGGGCTGGGTGCTGAAATTGCAACCGACCATTTCCAAAATGAATTTGTAGGTAAGAAGACTTTGGAAAATGGAGCTATCACTTTGGGAGTCGTAAAAAATGGCAAGGTAGAGAAACCTGATTACCAAGTGGATGGTATCTCCGGTGGTACAATCACTTCAGTAGGTGTAGATGCCATGTTGAAGTCTTGCCTGAATAGTTACTTGAGTTTTTTAACTAAATAATAAGGAGGAGAAAGATAGAATATGGGACAACTGTTTTCAAAGAAAAATAAAGAAGTATTCTCTGCTCCGCTGGGAATTGATAATCCGGTAACCGTACAGGTGCTCGGTATCTGTTCTGCACTTGCTGTTACTGCAAAGCTGGAGCCTGCCATCGTGATGGGACTTTCAGTAACGGTGATTACTGCATTTGCCAACGTTGTTATTTCACTGTTGCGTAAGACGATTCCTAACCGCATCCGCATCATCGTTCAGTTGGTTGTGGTAGCTGCTTTGGTAACTATCGTAAGTGAAATCCTGAAAGCGTTTGCTTACGACGTAAGCGTACAGCTCTCTGTTTATGTAGGTTTGATTATCACCAACTGTATCTTGATGGGACGTCTGGAAGCATTTGCCATGCAGAACGGTCCTTGGGAGTCTTTCTTGGATGGTGTAGGTAATGGTTTAGGCTATGCCAAGATTCTGATTATCGTTGCTTTCTTCCGCGAACTGTTTGGCTCGGGAACATTGCTTGGTTTCAATATCCTGAATTATGAACCGATTCAAAATATCGGATACGTAAACAACGGCTTGATGTTGATGCCGCCGATGGCATTGATTATCGTAGCATGCATTATCTGGTATCAACGTGCACGTCATAAAGAATTGCAAGAACAAAGTAATTAATTATTTCTGATTTCTGAATTATGATTTATGTCTAGCTTTATAGTCATAGTCGCATGATAAGTCTGCTGAATCATAAATTATAAATCATAAATCATAAATCAAAAAGAATTATGGAACATTTATTAAGTTTATTCGTCCGCTCTATCTTTGTGGACAACATGATATTCGCATTCTTCTTGGGTATGTGTTCATACTTGGCTGTTTCGAAGAATGTGAAGACTGCCGTAGGACTGGGTATCGCCGTGACTTTCGTGTTGCTGGTGACGCTTCCGGTCAACTACCTGTTGCAAACTAAGGTGCTGGCTGCCAATGCTATCATTGAAGGTGTCGACCTTAGCTTCTTGAGTTTTATTCTTTTCATTGCCGTAATTGCCGGTATCGTGCAATTGGTGGAGATGGTGGTAGAACGCTTCACTCCGTCACTGTACGCTTCGCTGGGTATCTTCCTGCCGTTGATTGCTGTTAACTGTGCGATCATGGGTGCCTCTCTGTTTATGCAACAACGTATCAATCTGGGTCCGAGTGATCCGAAATACATTGGTGATATTTGGGATGCCCTTTCTTATGCATTAGGCTCTGGTATCGGTTGGTTGCTGGCTATCGTAGGTCTGGCTGCTATCCGCGAGAAAATGGCTTACTCTGACGTACCTGCTCCATTGAAGGGCTTGGGTATCACATTTATCACAGTAGGTCTGATGGCAATCGCATTTATGTGTTTCTCTGGTTTGAACATCTAAAAAGAAAGGAATAAGACAATGGATATGAATTTAATATTAGCGAGCATTGGGGTATTCCTTGTGGTTATTCTGTTGCTTGTTGTAATCTTGTTGGTTGCTAAGAATTTCCTGGTACCATCAGGAAACGTAAAACTGACAATCAACGGCGAAAAGGAATTGGAAGTGGCTTCCGGTTCTACTTTGTTGAATACGCTGTCTGTAAATGGGATATTCCTGTCATCTGCTTGTGGTGGTAAGGGATCTTGCGGACAGTGCAAATGCCAAGTACTCGAAGGAGGCGGCGAAATCCTACCTTCTGAGGTTCCTCACTTCAGTCGCAAACAGCAGCAAGACCACTGGCGTCTGGGCTGTCAGGTGAAAGTGAAAGGCGATATGTCAATCAAGATTGACGAATCTGTACTTGGCGTGAAAGAGTGGGAGTGCGAAGTAATCTCCAACAAGAACGTGGCTACATTTATCAAAGAGTTCATCGTTGCTCTGCCTAAAGGCGAACACATGGACTTTATCCCGGGTTCTTACGCACAGATTAAGATTCCTAAATTCTCAATGGACTATGACAAGGACATTGACAAGAGCTTGATTGGTGATGAATATCTTCCTGCATGGGAGAAATTCGGTTTGCTGGGTTTGAAGTGTAAGAACGACGAGGAGACAATCCGTGCTTACTCTATGGCCAACTATCCTGCCGAAGGTGACCGTATCATGTTGACAGTACGTATCGCTACTCCGCCGTTCAAACCGAAAGAACAAGGTCCTGGATTTATGGACGTAATGCCGGGTATCGCTTCTTCTTATATCTTTACTCTTAAACCGGGTGACAAGGTAATAATGAGCGGTCCTTACGGAGACTTCCACCCAATCTTCGATTCTAAGAAGGAAATGATGTGGATTGGTGGTGGTGCCGGTATGGCTCCATTACGTGCGCAAATCATGCACTTGACCAAGACATTGCATACTACTGACCGTAAGATGTCTTACTTCTACGGTGCCCGTGCGCTGAACGAAGTGTTCTATCTGGAAGATTTCCTGCAAATTGAAAAGGACTTCCCGAATTTCACTTTCCATTTGGCTCTCGACCGTCCGGACCCTGCTGCTGATGCTGCAGGCGTGAAGTACACTCCGGGATTTGTTCACAACGTAATTTACGAAACTTACCTGAAGAATCACGAAGCTCCTGAAGATATTGAATACTACATGTGTGGTCCTGGTCCGATGTCGAAAGCTGTTGAGAAGATGCTCGACGATCTTGGCGTTCCGGCACAGAACCTGATGTTCGACAACTTCGGAGGATAATTCGCAGAAGAGAACAAACCGGTCGGAACAATGACCGGAAAGGTTACATAAACACAGAGCGGGAAATCTGAAAAGCAGTAATGCTTCTTCGATTTCCCGCTTTTTTTTACTATTATCTCATAATGTCTTTCCGTTATGGTTTGTATCTATTTTATGTCTGTTTTAAAGATAGTTCTCCTTTTTTATCCGTACTTATCTATTATATTCGTATATTTGGCTACACAATAGAATTATTAAAGTACAATAGGTTATGGAATATCATCGTATATCTTTTATTCACAATGATACAGAGTATTCATTTGTCAAAGCTATGAGTTCAAGTTTAACGGGATATGCCTTGGTGACAGCTTGTAGGGCAGAAGTAACCATTTACATGAAAGAGAATAATCTGAAAGGTTATTATATATTGACCGGCATGGCTAAAGTTTGATTGCATTTTTATCTCCGTACTCTTTCCTTTTTGTATCTTTGCCCCCATGTTAGAGAAAAATGAAATTATACAGTCGGCTCTCCGCAATTTGAAGATTGAGGAGCTGAATCCGATGCAGGAAGCATCACTTGAACAAGCTACCGGAAGAAAAGACGTTATACTGTTGTCACCGACAGGATCGGGCAAGACGCTGGCCTATCTGTTACCTTTACTCCTTACTCTAAAACCGAACGATGACAGCGTGCAGGTTTTGATTCTCGTTCCTTCGCGTGAGCTGGCCTTACAGATAGATTCTGTATTCAAAGCAATGGGGACTTCCTGGAAAACCTGCTGTTGTTACGGTGGGCATCCTATCGCCGAAGAAAAGAAAAGTATATTGGGCAATCATCCTGCTATCATCATTGGTACTCCGGGACGTATCACCGACCATCTGTCTAAAGGAAATTTCAATCCCGAAACCATTGAAACTTTAATTATCGACGAGTTCGACAAATCGTTGGAGTTTGGTTTCCACGATGAAATGGCAGAGATTATCACCCAGCTTCCGGGATTAAAAAAACGTATGTTGCTTTCAGCTACCGATGCCGAAGAGATTCCCGAATTTACAGGATTGAACCGCACAGTTAAGTTGAACTTCCTTTCGGACGATTCTGAAGAACAAGAGTCGCGCTTGAAATTGATGAAGGTGCTTTCGCCTTCCAAAGATAAGATTGATACTTTATATAACCTGCTTTGTACATTGGGGAGCAGTTCGAGCATCGTGTTTTGTAATCATCGGGATGCGGTGGACCGTGTACATCAGTTATTGGCAGATAAAAAACTACTCGCAGAACGTTTTCATGGTGGTATGGAACAGCCGGACCGTGAACGTGCGCTTTACAAGTTCCGTAATGGCAGTTGTCATGTCTTGATTTCTACCGATCTGGCAGCCCGTGGACTGGATATTCCGGAAGTCGGACATATCATCCATTATCATTTGCCGGTCAATGAAGAAGCCTTTACGCACCGCAACGGACGTACAGCGCGTTGGGATGCGACCGGAACGTCTTATCTGATTCTTCATGCCGAAGAGAAACTTCCTTCTTATATCCCGGAAGAAATGGAAACAGTGGCGTTGCCTGAAAACCCTCCCCGGCCTCCGAAATCGCTCTGGGCTACTATATATATAGGTAAAGGAAAGAAGGAGAAACTTAGTCGGATCGATATTGCCGGATTCTTATATAAAAAAGGAAATCTGACTCGCGAAGATGTCGGAGCGATTGATGTCAAAGAACATTATGCTTTCGTTGCCGTTCGCCGGGCTAAGGTGAAGCAACTCCTGAATCTGATTCAAGGAGAGAAAATAAAAGGAATGAAGACTATTATTGAGGAAGCGAAGTAAAACTCTTTTTTTTTGTAATATAGAACTCTTAAAGTCCTCTTTTATTATGTACAATCGTCCCTATGTTCACTAGTCATTGAGCATAGGGATGATTACTTTATTTCCAAAGATATTTTACTTTCCACTTTATTTCCCTGTTAATCTAAGCTGAATTCACTGTTGCAGTTTATAAATATTCATTTTTATTGCATTAATCTTTTGTTTTATCATCAATATCTCCGGTTCTATTTCAATCTCGACTTTTATCCCATACTTGACATCTATAGATAACAATATGGTGTATATATCCTGTATAAACCAATAAAAAGAAAGGAAAATCTGCTTTAAAACAGTATTTTTATAAGGAAAGATTTGTGCGATGGGAATAAATTCGTAAATTCGCAAGGTCAAAAGACAAAAGTAACGAAATTGTTAAACCAAAAACAAACTTCAAATGAAAAAGCATAATTTCAATGCAGGACCTTCCATTCTTCCGCGTGAGGTGATAGAGGATACAGCGAAGGCTATTTTAGATTTCAACGGCTCTGGTCTCTCTTTGATGGAAATCAGCCACCGTGCCAAAGACTTCCAACCTGTGGTTGACGAAGCAGAGGCATTATTCAAGGAATTACTCAATATCCCCGAAGGCTATTCGGTACTGTTCCTGGGTGGAGGTGCTAGTATGGAGTTCTGCATGGTTCCTTATAACTTCCTGGAAAAAAAAGCTGCTTACCTGAACACTGGTGTGTGGGCTAAGAAAGCAATGAAAGAAGCTAAAGGGTTTGGTGAAGTTGTAGAAGTTGCTTCCTCTGCTGAAGCTACATATACTTATATCCCAAAAGATTACACAATCCCGACAGACGCAGATTATTTCCACATCACTACTAACAACACGATTTACGGTACAGAATTGAAGAAAGACCTCGATTCTCCGGTTCCGATGGTTGCCGATATGTCTTCTGATATTTTCTCACGTCCGATTGACGTTTCTAAATATATCTGTATTTATGGTGGTGCACAAAAGAATCTGGCTCCTGCAGGTGTTACATTCGTTATTGTTAAGAATGATGCTGTAGGTAAGGTTTCTCGTTACATTCCGTCAATGCTGAATTATCAGACACACATTGATAATGGTTCTATGTTCAATACTCCTCCGGTAGTGCCCATCTATGCTGCATTGCTGAACCTTCGTTGGATCAAAGCACAAGGTGGTGTGAAAGAAATGGAACGTCGTGCCATTGAAAAAGCGGATATGTTGTATGCTGAAATCGACCGCAACAAAATGTTCGTGGGTACTGCTGCCAAAGAAGACCGTTCACGCATGAACATCTGTTTCGTGATGGCTCCCGAATACAAAGACCTTGAAGCTGACTTCTTGAAGTTTGCCACTGAAAGAGGTATGGTAGGTATCAAAGGACATCGTTCTGTGGGTGGTTTCCGTGCATCTTGCTACAATGCTTTACCGAAAGAAAGCGTACAAGCTTTGATTGACTGCATGCAGGAATTTGAAAAACTTCATTAATATATTATTTTCACCACAGATTACACGAATTAGCACAGATTCCTAAATTCTATAATCTGTGAGAATCTGCGTAATCTGTGGTGAGTCTTTATAAATAGAATTAAATTATGAAAGTACTTGTAGCTACAGAAAAACCGTTTGCTAAAGTTGCAGTAGACGGCATCCGTAAAGAAATAGAAGCGGCCGGATTCGAGCTTGCTTTACTTGAGAAATATACAGATAAGGCTCAATTGCTGGATGCAGTGAAAGATGCTAATGCTATCATTATCCGTAGTGATATTATTGATGCAGAGGTGCTTGATGCTGCCAAAGAATTGAAAATCGTAGTACGTGCCGGTGCGGGATATGACAACGTTGACTTGGCTGCTGCCACTGCTCACAACGTATGTGTGATGAACACTCCGGGACAAAACTCTAATGCTGTTGCCGAACTTGCTTTGGGTATGATGGTATATGCTGTCCGTAACTTCTATAACGGAACTTCCGGTACAGAATTGATGGGCAAGAAACTGGGTATTCATGCTTATGGAAACGTAGGTCGTAATGTAGCCCGTGTTGCCAAAGGTTTCGGAATGGAAGTGTATGCTTACGACGCATTCTGCCCGAAAGAAGTAATCGAAAAAGATGGTGTGAAAGCACTTGATTCGGCAGAAGAACTGTATAAGACTTGTCAGGTGGTATCTCTTCATATTCCGGCAACTGCCGAAACGAAAAATTCTATCAATTATGCTCTGTTGAAAGATATGCCGAAAGGTGCTATGTTGGTAAACACTGCCCGTAAGGAAGTTATCAACGAAGCAGAACTGATTAAATTGATGGAAGATCGTGCAGATTTCAAATATATCACAGATATTATGCCTGCTGCTAACGCAGAGTTTGCAGAGAAATTTGCCGGACGTTATTTCTCAACTCCAAAGAAGATGGGGGCTCAAACTGCTGAAGCAAATATCAATGCCGGTATTGCTGCCGCTCAACAAATTGTAGGCTTCCTGAAAGATGGTTGCGAGAAATTTAGAGTAAACAAATAAGATTCTTTTAGAAATAAGTAGTATATTTGAGCCACAGATTTTCAATAAGTCTGTGGCTTTAATTTTTTACATATAAAATACTAATATCATGGCAATAATTAAACCTTTCAAGGGCATTCGTCCTCCGCAAGACCTCGTAGAACAGGTCGCTTCACGTCCTTATGATGTATTGAATTCAGAAGAAGCCCGCGCAGAAGCGGAAGGTAACGAAAAGTCTCTTTATCATATTATTAAACCGGAAATAGATTTCCCTGTCGGTACGGACGAACACGACGAACAAGTGTATGCTAAAGCTGCCGAGAATTTCCAACTGTTCCAGGATAAAGGCTGGTTGGTGCAGGATAATAAGGAAAATTATTATATCTATGCCCAAACGATGAACGGGAAAACGCAATACGGATTGGTAGTTGGCGCATACGTTCCCGATTATATGAATGGGATTATCAAAAAACATGAGCTTACCCGTCGTGACAAGGAAGAAGACCGTATGAAGCATGTCCGTGTGAACAACGCTAACATCGAACCTGTTTTCTTTGCTTATCCGGATAATGAGAAGTTGGATGTTATTATCAAGAAGTATACGGCAAACAAGCCTGTTTATGACTTCATCGCTCCGGGGGATGGTTTTGGACATACTTTCTGGATTGTCGATCAAGATGAGGATATTGCTGCTATTACTGCCGAATTTGCTAAGATGCCGGCTCTTTATATTGCCGACGGACATCACCGTTCTGCCGCTGCTGCACTAGTGGGAGCAGAGAAAGCAAAGCAAAATCCGAATCATCGGGGTGATGAAGAATATAATTACTTCATGGCTGTTTGCTTCCCTGCAAACCAGCTAACCATCATCGACTATAATCGTGTAGTGAAAGATCTCAATGGTTTGACTCCCGAGCAATTCCTGGCTGCACTTGATAAAAACTTTATAGTAGAAGAGAAGGGTGCGGATATCTATAAACCATCCGGCTTACATAACTTCTCACTCTATCTGGGTGGTAAATGGTACAGTCTGACAGCCAAAACAGGTACATACAATGATAACGACCCTATTGGCGTGCTTGATGTTACCATCTCTTCCAACCTGATTTTGGATGAAATTTTGGGTATAAAGGATTTGCGTTCGGACAAGCGTATTGATTTTGTGGGCGGCATCCGTGGATTGGGAGAACTCAAGAAGCGTGTGGATAGCGGTGAAATGAAAGTGGCTCTGGCTCTTTATCCTGTATCTATGAAACAATTGATGGATATTGCAGATACAGGTAATATCATGCCACCGAAGACAACTTGGTTTGAACCTAAACTTCGTTCGGGGTTGGTAATTCATAAATTGGATTAGGAAATTCTATCGGATGATGCAAAAAAGACGTTGCTGATGTAAGCTATATCAATAAATGTAACACCCGATTAAGATAAAAAAAATAGTGACGGTATATGCCCGGGATAGTGACGGTATCCTTGTGGTATACCGTCACTATTTTTATTGGATAGCGTCACTATCTTGTAGATGAAAATCTGCCAACAAAGATTTTTATATTCCCAGCTACATCTCATCGATAAGTGGAACATTAATATTTCCAAACGATAGATTGACTTTTCTTATTAAAGCCGTATCTTTGCAGCATGACTGCTGAAGATACTTATAAAACCATCATTGAACCTTCCGAAGGTATTTATACGGAAAAACGAAGCAAGTTCATTGCTATAGCCCTTCCTGTGCGTACTCTCGATGAGATAAAAATACATCTTGAAACGTATCAGAAAAAGTATTATGACGCACGACACGTATGTTATGCCTATATGTTGGGAGCTGCACGAAAGGATTTCCGTGCCAATGACAATGGAGAACCTTCCGGAACAGCGGGAAAACCCATTCTCGGACAGATAAATTCAAATGAACTGACGGATATCCTGATTATAGTAGTTCGTTATTTTGGAGGAATCAAGTTAGGGACAAGCGGATTGATCGTGGCTTACAAGGCTGCCGCTGCTGAAGCTATTGCTGCCGCTACAATTATAGAAAAGACAGTAGATGAAGACGTGACGGTAATGTTTGAATATCCTTTCATGAATGACGTGATGCGCATTGTGAAAGAGGAGGAACCGGAAATTCTCAATCAGTCGTATGACATGGATTGTAGTATGACGTTACGTATTCGTCGTTCGATGATGCCTAAATTGCGTGCTCGTTTGGAAAAGGTGGAGACAGCTCGTATTCTTGATGATGAGAATGTATTGTAAGTAAGATATTTAAAATATTGCATGAGAAATAAATATCATATAATTTTCAATTTGTTTTTAAGCTTCTTTGCTTTGATAAGCGTTCAGACGCAAGTACAAGCACAGGAGACTCAAAAGCTCGCTCCTAATAATATCCCTGTTCCGTGGTATTCGCAGAAAATCACGGGATGTCCTTACTCGCATTGTTCTCTGGCTTCTTCGTTAATGGTCTTTGACTACTTTAAAGGCATGACGACCGATACACAACGTACAGCCCAGGATGCAGAAAAGAAACTGATAGAATATCAACGTAACTACTTTCTGAAAAAGCGTGCTCCCTTCCGTCGTCGTACATCGATAGGGCAGGGAGGATACTATTCTTTTGAAATTGATTCTTTGACACGTTATTATGAAAACATGATAAGTGCCGAACATTTTCAGCAGAAAGATTACCGAGTATTGAAAGATTATATTGATCGTGGTATACCTGTGCTTGTGAATGTGAGATATACAGGAGCAGTTCGTGGTTTGCGTCCCGGTCCGAGAGGGCACTGGATGGTACTTCGTGGCATTGACGATAAACATGTGTGGGTAAATGACCCCGGACGTTCGCCGGAGATGCGGAGTAAAGGAGAAAATATCTGCTATCCAATAAAGAAACAGCCGGGCAATCCTTCCTATTTTGATGGTTGCTGGACGGGACGATTTATCATAGTCACTCCTAAAGAATGGATTCGAAACTCCCTGTTTGCACAAGTAGGCAAGCTTCCTCCTTTGGAGGAAGTAACTCATATAGTACCTCCTGTTGCGTTGCCTGTAACCTTACCGCAGGTTATTAATCAGTAAGCAATTCATTGTGAAGATAGAAATTTCTTAGTGAAATTAGGATAAAAAGAACATTAGTAAAATAAAGAAGAACAAAGATATATGGCATTCGAAGCAACCAAAAAAGAATGGTGCGAACTCTATTCTTTCTTTCGTCTCCTGGCAGACGGAAAAGTAGTGCTAGGCACAGCAGACGCAAAGGCGGGAGAAACATCTTGGCCTATTGCAATGATTCAACGGGAAGAACATGATGGAACACGTCAATATTATATTGAGGAAGATGCGATTCGTATAGAAGCAGAGAGCGGAACTAAATTCATGCCTCGCGAAGACTTTGGTATTGTAGCTGATTTGATATTGCGGGCTGTGAAATCTTCTTCGGAAGATGACGTAACCTCTCCGGAAGGAGTAGAAGAGTTTTTAGATGAAGCTGCCATTTTCGATTTGGAAGCAAAAACAGAAGATCGTACTGATTTCTCCATTGCATTTTGGCATCCGGAAGCTCCGTTGAGAGGTTTTAATGTTCGTTCACGGTTGGGTGTAATGAATCCGTTACTGGACGGAGGACGTGCTGCAAATCTAAAACTGGAACAGAGTGGAGTCAAATTTGCCACTCCCACAGTGAATAAAATCAATGCTTTGCCTGAATCTCCCAATGAGGTTGCCGAGCGAATGATGATGATCGAACGATTGGGCGGTGTACTTAAATATTCTGATGTAGCCGACCGGGTATTCCGTAGCAATCTTCTAATGATTGACCTGCATTTTCCACGTGTCTTGACAGAAATGGTTCGTATTATGCATTTGGATGGTATCTCTCGTATTAGCGAGCTGACGGAAGTTATCAAACAAATGAATCCGTTAAAGATTAAAGATGAACTGATAAACAAGCACAAGTTTTATGAGTTTAAGATGAAGCAGTTCTTGATGGCATTAGCTTTAGGTATGCGTCCCGCAAAGATTTATAATGGATTGGATTCGGCTGTGGAAGGTATTCTGTTGGTGGGCGGAAGTGGAGAGGTGCTCTGTTATCATAAATCAGAAAAGCAAGTAATGGAAGACTTTTTGTTTCAAAATACTCGTTTGGAAAAAGGATCTTTGGAGAAGGATAAATACGGATTTTTGGAGAGAGAGAATGGAGTCTATTATTTCAAACTGAATGCAAAGATTGGGCTAGTTAAAAGGTAAATGATAAATTAGAATTCTGTGGTGAAATTTTGATTCGATATATATAAAAAACTTTTTATCCATGAAAACGAATGAAGTTTTAGAGAACATTAAAGCACGTCGTAGTGTACGGGCTTATACTAGTCAGCAAGTTTCAGAAGAAGATTTGCAGGCTATTCTGGAAGCTGCAACTTATGCACCCAGTGGAATGCATTTGGAAACATGGCACTTTACTGCTATTCAAAATGTAGATAAATTGACAGAACTGAATGAGCGCATTAAAGGAGCTTTTGCAAAAAGCGATGATTCCCGTTTGCAAGAGCGTGGGCATAGCAAGACCTATTGTTGTTATTATCATGCTCCGACTTTGGTGATTGTATCCAATGAACCTACACAATGGTGGGCTGGTATGGATTGTGCTTGTGCAATAGAAAATATGTTTCTGGCTGCCCATTCTTTAGGAATCGGCTCTTGCTGGATCAACCAGTTGGGCACAACGTGTGATGATCCTGAAGTTCGTGAATATATTACCTCTTTAGGTGTTCCTGCCAATCATAAAGTCTATGGTTGCGTAGCTTTGGGGTATGCTGATTCGAAGATTCCGATGAAAGAGAAAAAGGTGAAGGCTGATACGGTAACGATTGTCAAGTAGAAAAAATATTCAGAATTGTAGTTGGATTTACATTCCATATCACAAAATATGAGCCTTGGGGATAATTGATGCATCCCCAGGGCTTTTGTTTATTCAGTCTTGGGCTGATAAAAATAATCCCAGGGCTTACATTCATTGAGCCCCGGGATTATTTCTTATTGAGACGCTTCTAAAAATCTTTTCTAATGAATTGATTTCTATAATAAATCACCTTTATTCAAAAGTGCCATAACGAGTTGGTAGTAACTTACGGTCTCCCAATGTGTTATCTACACGAGCTACATTGACCCAGAATTTGTTATCACGTACACTTTCTATCGGATAAGCCGCTTTTTCGCGTGTGTACGAATGTTCCCAACGATCACTAACAATCTCGTATTCCGGATGCGGAGCATTAATCAACACATTATCATCCTTATCAGCTTCGCTGTTCTTCACTTCCTGAATCTCCTTCCAGATATTCAGCATGACATCTACGAAATTGTCCAGTTCTGCCAAACTCTCGCTTTCTGTCGGTTCAATCATCAATGTACCGTGAACAGGGAAGGAGAGGGTAGGAGCATGATAACCATAGTCCATCAAACGTTTGGCAATATCATTTTCCGAGATGCCTGCTTCTTCATGTACTTTCCTACACTCCAGAATCATTTCGTGTCCTACGAAACCATTGGCTCCCCGATAGACAACTCCATACGTATCTTTCAGGCAAGCAGCCAGATAATTAGCATTCAGGATGGCGATCTTAGTTGCCTGCGTCAATCCCTCTGCACCCATCATGCGGATATATCCATACGTGATAGGCAAAATACCTGCACTACCAAATGGGGCAGCTGATACTTGATTCTGCGAATTGCCGAAGATTCCATGTCCGGGAAGGAAAGGAACCAGATGTTCGGCCACACAGATAGGACCTACTCCCGGACCTCCGCCACCATGAGGGGAAGCGAATGTTTTATGAAGATTCAAGTGGCAGACATCCGCACCGATGAATCCCGGATTGGTCAATCCCACTTGGGCATTCATATTGGCTCCATCCATATATACTTGTGCGCCACAGGCATGAATGATGTCGCAAATTTCCTTTATTTCTGTTTCGAAGATACCATGTGTAGAAGGATAAGTAATCATCAGCGCTGCCAATTCATCCTTATTTTCTTCAGCCTTGGCACGCAGGTCATCCATTTCTACATTTCCTTGTTCGTCACAGGCACAGGTGACGGTCACAAATCCGGCCTGTATAGCTGACGCAGGATTTGTTCCGTGAGCCGAAGCCGGAATCAGGACTTTGTTCCGATGTCCCTGACCGATACTTTCGAGATAAGCACGGATTACACGAAGTCCTGCATATTCTCCCGCAGCACCTGAATTGGGTTGCAGGCTCACCCCTGCAAATCCGGTGATAACTTTCAGATCTTCACTTAAATTCTTAATTAATTCCCGATATCCCTCTGCCTGATCTTCCGGAACCAGCGGGTGCATACCCATAAATTCGGGACGACTTAAAGGCAACATTTCCGCAGCTGCATTCAGCTTCATGGTGCATGAACCGAGAGAAATCATCGATTGTGCAAGCGAAATATCTTTGCGATCCAAACGTTTGATATAACGCATCATCTCTGTTTCCGTGTGATATTTGCTGAATACTTCGTGCGTCAGGAAAGGAGTTGTCCGTTTCAAAGCCTTGTCGATACTGCTTTTTTCCGGAATATCGTCTACTTTCTGATAATCTTTTCCGGCAGCGATGGCAAAGATAGAGAGCAATACATTGGCGGCTGCCACATCTGTTGTTTCATCAATACTGAAACCGACATCACCATTTTCATAATAACGCAGATTTACTTCTTTACTAAGCGCTATGGTACGGATTTGTTGTGCCGAAACGTGTTCGGGCAACTCAAAACGTAAGGTGTCAAAATATTGAGCGTTGACTTGTGTGTATCCACATTTCTTCAGTTGTTTTTCAAGAAATACAGTGATACTGTGGATGCGAGACGCAATTGTGGTGATACCCTCCTGACCGTGATAAACAGCGTAAAAGCCTGCCATGGTAGCTAATAATGCTTGTGCGGTACAAATGTTTGAAGTTGCTTTTTCCCGCTTGATATGCTGTTCACGTGTCTGCAAAGCCATCCGATAGCAAAGTTTGCCATATTTATCTTTAGACCATCCGATGATTCGTCCCGGCATATTCCGTTTGTATTCATCTCTGGTAGCAAAAAAAGCAGCCGACGGACCACCATAGAACATTGGAGTACCCAAACGTTGTGTAGTTCCGAATACAATATCTGCTCCCCATTCTCCCGGAGGAGTCAGCAGGGCAAGGCTTAAAATATCTGCGGCGACAGCTACCTTGCAATCTGCGGCATGAGCTTTTTCTGTAAATTCGGAATAATCCTCTGCGTTTCCATTCGAGTTTGGATATTGTAGAACGCAGGCAAACACTTCCGGTGAAGGTTCAAAATCCTTATATTTACCTACACGCAGTTCGATGCCTTGCGGCACAGCGCGTGTAGTCATAACAGCCAATGTTTGTGGGAAAATATTCTCGTCTACAAAGACTACGTTCGCATTGGCTTTCTGTTGCGCACGGGAACGGATGGCATACATCATGCTCACGGCTTCGGCAGCGGCAGTTGCTTCGTCCAGAAGTGAACAGTTGGCAAGTGGCATGGCAGTAAGGTCGCACACGGCTGTCTGAAAATTCATCAACGCTTCCAGGCGTCCTTGCGACACTTCTGTCTGATAAGGAGTGTAAGAAGTGTACCATACCGGGTTTTCGAATACATTCCGCTGGATAACAGCCGGGGTAATCGTGTTGTACCATCCCAAACCGATATACGTAGTATATAGTTTATTTTTATTTGCCAGTTCGGCGATATGTTTTCCAAATTCGTATTCCGTCAGCGGACTAGTCAATGCCAGCGGCTCTTTCAGCCGTATATTGGCGGGAATTGTTTTATCAATCAGTTCGTCCAGTGAGTTCACGCCAATTTTGCGGAGCATCAGGGCTGTGTCTTGTTCATTGATGCCGATGTGACGGCTAGCTAACAAATCGGTTTTCATGTCTTAATGATTTATGATTAATGATTTCTGAATTATGAATTCTGATTTATGATTTCTTATGTTTTCCCGATTTATAAACCTCAATCAGCCGCAACACCTACTTCATCCGCACGGCAAATCATAAATCATAAATCAGAATTCATAACTCATTAAATCTTCTCTTATCTAAAAAATGGGTTTTCAGCTTTCTCCATTCCGATCGTCGTAGGAGCACCGTGTCCGGGGTAAACGACAGTTTCGTTGGGGAGGACAAACAGACGGCTGCAAATGTGCTCTATCAGTTCATCGAAGTTGCCTCCTGTGAGATCGGCACGGCCGATGCTGCCCTGAAATAGGACGTCGCCGGAGAACATGCAGTTGTCTTCCTTGCAATAGTACACCAAGCTACCGGGTGAATGTCCGGGCACATGTATCGCTTCTAGTTTGGTATGTCCGAAAGTGATAATATCTCCGTCATGCAGGTATTTGCCCAGTGGTACAGGTTCTTCCTGCAACTGAAAACCAAACATTCTGCTTTGTTTCGGTGCTTCGTCAATCCAGTACTCGTCCGCTTTGTTTGCTTCTGCCGATAATCCGAATTCTTTCAGCATGAACGGATTTCCGAAGATATGATCCAGGTGCAAATGAGTATTCAGCAGATGCTTTACATTCAGCTCATTGGTAAGAATGAACTTTTTCAGAGCCTGCTTTTCCTCTTCATAAAAACAGCCGGGATCGATTACGACTGCTTCTTTAGTGTCGTCCCATAATACGTAACAGTTTACGGGAAACATATTAAATTCAAATCTCTTTATTTTCATGGTTTCTTTATGATTTATCATCTATCAGAACATATAGTCTTGTTTAAATCGGAACATATACCACTTTCTTAGTTTGAAAGAACTCTTCTTCGAAATTATCGCTCAAGTTATAAATGACCGTTTTATGCTTGAACGGCATCGTTTCATGTTCCAGCTCGCCACCTTTGAGGCAGATCAGTCCGTTGGGTAATGCATTCTGTTGTTTTGAAGAGATATTCTTTTTGATAATCTTAATCAAATCCGCCAAAGGCATTACGGCACGGCTGACAACAAAGTCGAACGTTCGTTTCTCCTCTTCTGCGCGGGCATGACGGAATGTTACATTTTTCAGTCCGATAGCGTTTGCCACTTCGGTTGCTACCCGTACTTTTTTGCCGATACTGTCCACGAGGTGAAATGTTACTTCGGGAAATAAGATGGCTAAAGGAATACCGGGGAAACCTCCTCCTGTACCCAGGTCCATAATGCTGGTTCCGGGGCGAAATTGGATTGTTTTGGCAATGCCTAACGAATGGAGCACGTGATGCTCATATAAATTCTCGATGTCCTTGCGGGAGATTACGTTGATTTTAGAATTCCAGTCAATGTAGAGGTCGTATAGAGCTGCAAACTGTTTGCGCTGCTCTTCCGTCAGATCAGGAAAATATTTCAGTATGATTTCCACTGTTTGAGTTTTGAGTTATAAGTTTTGAATGATAGATGTGGATGAATATCCTATTCTGTCACACGGGAGTGATAACAATAGGATATTCATTGGTGTTCAGCTTTTTATGAAATTTAATTTTTCAGTTCTCCCAGAATTGGGTTACTGCCTAGTAAATGCTCCATCATAGAAAATGGGATTGTTACCTTTACAGGTCCCATAGAATAAGGAGTGATATCGTATACATTATAATAGAAGGTGATTCCTTCTTTGCTTAGATAGAAATTTTCTGTCGGAGCGATGTCCCCGGTGGAAGCATATCCCATGTCTTCCAATGCTTCGTGAGTGTTCACTTTATTGTCCGCCATGAGCTGGTTCCAGATCAGGTCGGTCAATGCGTCTTTGTAGTCTCCGACAAAAATATCATCAAGACGGAGCGGGCGCATCAGGGTGAGGTCCATGTTCAGGAAAGTAGCCATGTAAATGCCATGTGCACCTCCGGTATATTCGTTGTAGTCGATACGATATACAAGCAGGTCTTTATCATACAGTTGTACGTGGCTCTCTATACCTTTATAATAAGAATACCAAGCTCCGATGGAAGATTCGTCTTCCTTGTCTTTCTCGTCCTCGGCATACATCGGTTCGAGGTCGCGGCGGTATTCGCTGATATAGTTCTCGGTATATTGCTTTACAACTTCTTCCGGCTTTTCGCCGATGTATTTATCACCGAAGCAGGCCGAAATGAAATAAGAATTCAAACTATCTTTCAGCATATCATCCGATGATTTTACCGGATAGGCAAAATTAATAATAATATTGCAGGCCGGTTTGGCTGTATCACTGAAGAGGTGTGCTGTCTCATTCACTTGAATGCTATCAAACTGTAACGCACCTGTGTTTTTGTTCATCTTGTCATGACAAGAAAACAAAAAGCCGCTTACCGAAAGTATAATTGCAAGCAGACTGACATATTGTTTTTTCATACCCGTTTTTTCTATAAATTCAACATTTGTTTTATCATTCACTATTGACAAATATAGATGAAATTCGTGAATCGGGCTAATAAAAACAGAAAAATTTGCAGCTATTTATCCTCTAAAACAGGATTGCCGGATACCATCCACACGTCAATGCTTGCAAACTTTAGTGATATCCACGGTGAATCCATCTTCAGCAGGCATAAATTTCCCTTTCATTTTCAGAAATTCGATAAGGGTATCTACGTCCATTTAGAAACTGTAACATATGTGACAAAACTGCATATTATTCATTGGAAGTTGAAAACAACCATTTCGCTATGCGTTCCTATTCTGAAAGGCGGCCCCCAAAGAGACAATCCGGAAGACACGTACACGTGGCTGTTTCCCCATTGACGGTAGCCGTGACTTTGCTCGAATATATAATCAGTCACCCAATTAATAGGCCATACTTGTCCGTGATGTGTATGTCCGCTGAATTGTAAGTCGACGCCGGCAGCTTCTGTTTCTTTCAGGTTGAAGGGTTGATGATCCAGCAAAATGATAGGTTTGCTTTTGTCGACGTTTGTCATCAACTCTTGCAGAGAACGACGTTTGCGGTTGTGATGGTCATCGCGTCCTATCAGTTGTATGCCGTTGGGGAGTGTCACTACTGAATCACGCAAAAGTTGTATTTGAGTATTCTTTATATACCGGATACTTTCATCGATTCCACTAATGTATTCGTGATTACCAAGAACCATGTAGATGCCCATAGGAGCTTTCAACTCGGCCAGTTCTTCCGCCATATTCTCTGTATAAAGAGGTACAACACTGTTATCAATTAAGTCGCCACTAATCAGTATCAAGTCGGGATGCTGTGCATTTATCATTTCCACATACTTCTTCAGTGAGGCTTTTCCTGTGCCGTTTCCCAGATGAACATCGCTTATCGCGACGATTTTAATTGCTTGGGGAGCATTTACATATTGTTTGTTTGTTAAAATGTTGACTATATTGGTTTCCGGATGGTGATAGTTGTACACCCCATATCCCAGCAATCCCAATGTGAACACAAAAGATAGATAAAACCGATATTTGCAGACCACCTTGAATAATCTCAATATATCAAACAATAGCAGGAACAATGCCATGTATAGGGTAAATATCAGCCAACTTGTTCCAATGATGTACATTGAATGGGAGATAAAAACAGGCATTTCCAGGTTACGGGCTAGCATCGTGCCGAAGAAAGATAAGGCACATGTCCAAAATAAAACGGTTAAGAGTATTTTTACTCCAAGCGGTTTTACTTTCAGAGCCTGCGTTGCTCTGATAAATATGTAGGTATTCCCTGCCAGATAAAGAGTGATAATGAGGAGTAGATATGTAAGCATAGCGTTTACTTAAAAAAACAATGAATTTATTCGTGGCAAAGATAGGTTTTATTGTTGAGTAAAAAGAGTTAATAGTGCTGATATGACCCTAAAATAGCCAAATAATGAACGGGAAATATGTCTGCAATGAATTGGTATTCAATATACTGATGATGGAATACGAGGTTATTGGGAGAATAACTGGTAAGAAATGCATGTATATCTATAGTTTTGAATGAGGATTGAATCTTAATTACGAAAATAGATAGGAAAATTTGTTTTTATTCTTATCTTTGTCCTTTGAAATGAAAAGACTGGCCTACATAACAGCACTAATCCTTTCTCTCCTGATTATCTATTCAGGAGGCGGAGTCTCTATTGTGCGTTATTGCTGTGCCCGTTGTGAGACATTGCAGAGTTGCTGTGATACAGGCTGTCCGAAGTGTAAAAAGTCTCATACTTGCGATTCAAAGAAAAACTGCAAAGAAAAAGGTTGTACGGCTACGATTTATAAGCTCGACCTGATGAAGCACTCTACGGAACTGACCGTATCAGTTTTGGCAGTCGATCTTTTATGTGAGCATTTCTGCTATCTGCTGACTCCGACCTATGCGGATAAACCGGTAGAATTTGATAGTCTGACCTCTCCGCCACCTCTCTGCTCGAGGCAGAAGCTGGCGTTATATTCCACCTACATTATTTAGCCACTATTTCTTTCTTATTTAATCCTTTGCTTTCAATAGAACATGAAAGTAAAGCAGCACTGAATGCAACTAAGTTGCATGAGAAATGAATTAATTTTGTATCTCGAAAGTAACTTTAGAAAGAATGAAATATATGATAATAGGACTGTTCCTGTTATTTGCCGGCAATATATATGCGCAAGTACGGGGAACAGTGAAAGATAGTACCGGGGAGGCTATTCCGGGTGCCAATGTGTTCTGGATGAATACAGGACAAGGAGTGACAACGAAAGAGGATGGTAGTTTTTCTATCACTAAACCTTCCAAAAGCCACATGCTGATTGTCAGTTTTATCGGTTTTCAGAACGACACGATTCATGTGAGCAGTAAAAATCAACAACTGGATATTGTGCTTCGTGATGGAGTGGAACTGAATGAAGTAAATATTGTCACTCGTAAACTGGGAACGATGAAATTGCGCAGTAGCGTGATGAACGAAGACATGATAAGCAGTGCCGAATTGAGTAGAGCCGCTTGTTGTAATCTGGGTGAAAGTTTTGTGACGAACCCTTCAGTAGATGTGAGTTATTCCGATGCGGCAACAGGAGCCAAACAAATTAAATTGTTGGGGCTGTCCGGCACTTATGTGCAGATGTTGACGGAAAACATTCCGAATTATCGGGGAGCCGCCGCTCCTTATGGATTGGGATATGTCCCCGGTCCGTGGATGCAGAGTATACAGGTTTCCAAAGGAACATCTTCGGTAAAGAATGGCTATGAAGCCATCACAGGACAGATAAACGTAGAATTTAAGAAACCGCAGTTGCCGGAAGCCGATTGGGTGTCTGCCAATCTTTTTGCAAGCACTACCAACCGGTATGAAGCCAATGCGGACGCTACATTGAAACTTTCCAAACGATGGAGCACTTCTCTGCTGGCACATTACGAAAATGAGACCAAGGCGCATGATGGCAACGATGACGGATTTGTGGATATTCCGCAGGTAGAACAATATAATGTGTGGAACCGGTGGGCATATATGGGCGACCATTATGTTTTCCAGGCAGGTATCAAAGCCCTTTCTGAAACACGTACCAGCGGACAGGCCAATCACGGAGGGACAATGCACTCCGGTGACCTGTATAAAGTAGGGATCGATACAGAACGCTATGAATTCTTCACCAAAAATGCCTATATCTTTAATAAGGAGAAGAATACGAACCTGGCTTTGATTCTTTCCACCACTTTACACAATCAGGATGCTACGTATGGACGCAAACTGTATAATGTGGATCAAACCAACGTCTATGCTTCGCTGATGTTTGAAACGGAATTTAATCCGCAAAATAGCTTCTCCGCTGGATTGAGCTTCAATTATGACGCTTATGACCAACATTACCGTTTGGAAAATACAACGGACAATCCTCTCAAAACCTTTGAAAAGGAAGCTGTTCCCGGTGCTTACGTGCAATATACGTTGAACCTGAATGATAAATGGATGGTAATGGCCGGTCTGCGTGGTGATTACAGTAACGAACATGGTTTCTTCGTGACTCCGCGTGCGCATCTTAAGTACAATCCGAATGATTATGTGAATTTCCGTCTTTCTGCCGGAAAAGGGTATCGTACCAATCATGTGTTGGCGGAAAACAACTACCTGCTTTCCAGCAGTCGTAAGGTGGAAATAGCAAAGAACCTGGATATGGAAGAAGCGTGGAACTACGGTGCCAGCGTCTCTACTTATATCCCTATATTCGGCAAAACGCTGAATGTGAATGCAGAATACTATTATACGGATTTCCTGAAACAAGTGATAGTGGATATGGATAGCAACCCCCATGAAGTAGCTTTCTACAATTTGGATGGACGCTCTTATTCGCATGTGTTCCAAGTGGAAGCAAGTTATCCTTTCTTCAAAGGATTCACCCTGACAGGTGCTTACCGGCTCACAGATGCAAAAACGACCTACAAAGGTGAACGAATGGAGAAACCGCTGACCAGCAAATATAAAGGACTACTCACGGCTTCTTACCAAACTCCGCTGGGAATATGGCAGTTTGACGCCACACTGCAACTGAATGGCGGCGGCAGGATGCCTACTCCTTATGAACTGGGAGACGGACAGTTATCCTGGGAACGTCGTTATGGCAGTTTTGAACAGTTGAGCTTGCAGGTGACCCGTTACTTCCGTCGTTGGTCTATCTACGTAGGAGGCGAGAACCTGACAAACTTCAAACAAAAGAATCCGATTATCGATGCGGCAAATCCCTGGGGGAACAACTTTGATTCTACCATGATTTGGGGACCGGTGCACGGAGCAAAAGGATATATCGGAATACGTTTTAACTTAGCTAGAAATAGTGAGTAAAAGCAGGAAATAGCGAATGAAAGAAACGATCGCATAATAAAGAATATTAATTTTAAACTGATAAGAAAAATGAGAACAAAAAGATGGATGGCCACTTGCGTGGTGGCTCTTTTGAGTGTAACAGCTGTATTGGCAAAAGATATTCGTGTTGTTGTATTTAAAGTGTCGCAGATGCACTGTGAGAAATGCGAAAAGAAAGTAAAGGACAATATGCGTTTTGAGAAAGGGTTGAAGGATATTTCGACCGAAGTAAAAACGAAAATGGTAACTATTACGTATGACGCTGAAAAAACGAATGTAAAGAAGTTGCAGGCAGGGTTTAATAAGTTCAGTTATGAAGCCGAATTTGTAAAAGAAACAAAGAAAGACGATCAGAAGGCTGATAAGAAGTAATTGAACAAATACCTGTATTAGCTTGTTTCTATAAACAAACAAGGGTTCTTCCCCAACTTCTTTTTCGAGAGGAGGGGAAGGCCGTAAACAATAATTATATGGGTAACACAACAAAAAAGGCATTTCCTGTGCTTAATATGCATTGTGCAGGATGTGCCAATAATGTAGAAAGAACAGTAAAAAAATTGCCGGGAGTCATTGAGGCTTCCGTTAATTTTGCTACCAATACATTGACCGTTTCTTATGAGAAAGAGCAGCTGACTCCCGGAGAGATTCGTGCGGCTGTGCTTGCGGCAGGTTATGATTTGATTGTGGAAGAAGCCCACAAAGAAGAACGTCGGGAAGAGGAACAGCATAAGCGTTACACTCGTTTGAAGTGGAAGGTGATTGGTGCGTGGATTTTGGTAGTACCGTTATTGGTATATTCCATGATACTGATGCATGTGCCACATTCTAATGAGATTCAAATGGTGCTTGCTATCCCTGTTATGGTCTTTTTCGGAGGTGGTTTCTTCACCGGAGCCTGGAAACAGGCTAAATTAGGACGGAGCAATATGGATACTTTGGTTGCGCTTAGTACTTCCATTGCTTTTCTGTTCAGTCTGTTCAACACTTTCTTCCCCGAATTCTGGTATGACCGCGGATTGGAACCGCATGTCTATTATGAGGCTTCTGCGGTGATTATCGCTTTCGTTCTTACCGGAAAGTTGATGGAAGAACGTGCCAAAGGAAATACCTCAACAGCCATCCGTAAGTTGATGGGAATGCAGCCTAAAGCGGCTCGTGTTCTGCGCAATGGAGTGGAGGAGGAGATCCTGATTGAAAAACTTCAGGTAGGTGATTTGGTGGTTGTACGCCCGGGAGAGCAAATACCTGTGGACGGTCAGCTTTCCGAAGGCGACTCGTATGTCGATGAAAGTATGATTAGCGGTGAACCGGTTCCGGTAGAAAAGAAGAAAGGTGATAAAGTATTGGCGGGAACGATCAACCAGCGTGGCTCATTTATCATTCGTGCCGCACAGGTAGGCAGTGAAACCGTGCTTGCCCGTATTATCGCTATGGTGCAGGAAGCACAGGGCAGCAAAGCTCCCGTGCAACGCATTGTCGATCGTATTACGGGGATTTTTGTACCTGTCGTATTGGGCATTGCCATTCTGACATTTGTATTGTGGGTCACCATTGGTGGTAGTGAATATATCTCTTATGGTATTTTGTCGGCTGTTTCTGTTCTTGTCATTGCTTGTCCATGTGCTTTGGGGCTTGCTACACCTACTGCATTGATGGTGGGTATAGGCAAAGCTGCCAGCCAGCATATTCTGATTAAAGATGCAGTGGCTTTGGAACAAATGCGCAAAGTAGATGTCGTTGTACTGGATAAAACGGGAACACTGACTGAAGGGCATCCTACAGCTACCGGATGGTTATGGGCGCAGTCGCAGGAACCACATTTCAAAGATGTACTTTTAGCTGCGGAAATGAAATCGGAGCATCCGCTTGCCGGCGCTATTGTTTCTGCGCTTCAGGACGAAGAAAAAATAAAACCTGCCGCGTTGGATAGCTTTGAAAGCATTACAGGAAAAGGAATCAAAGCCTCGTATGAGGGACATACTTACTGGGTAGGCAGTCATAAACTCCTGAAAGATTTCAGTGCGACAGTTAGCGATGTGATGGCTGAAATGCTGGTTCACTATGAATCGGACGGTAACGGCATCATTTACTTTGGACGTGAAAACGAGTTGTTGGCTATCATTGCTGTTTCCGACCCGATAAAGGCTACTTCTGCCGAAGCGGTGAAAGAACTGAAACGTCAAGGGATTGACATCTGTATGCTGACGGGTGACGGGCAACGGACTGCACTAGCTGTTTCTTCCCGTTTAGGAATCGAACGTTTTGTTGCCGACGCTCTACCGGACGATAAGGCCGAATTTGTGCGTGAGCTTCAAATGCAGGGAAAGAAGGTTGCGATGGTGGGCGATGGTATCAATGATTCGCAGGCATTGGCATTGGCTGACGTCAGCATTGCCATGGGAAAAGGAACGGATATTGCTATGGACGTGGCTATGGTGACTTTGATGACATCGGACTTGTTGCTGCTTCCTAAAGCCTTCCAGTTGTCAAAGCAGACGGTCAAACTGATTCATCAGAATCTTTTCTGGGCGTTTATTTACAACCTGATCGGTATTCCTATTGCTGCCGGTATCTTGTTCCCGCTGAATGGTTTGTTATTGAATCCGATGCTGGCAAGTGCCGCAATGGCGTTCTCCAGCGTGAGTGTAGTGCTCAATTCGTTGAGCTTGGGAAGAAAATAAGAAACGAACCATAAAAAGACAGGAACCTGTAAGCAGTAAATGCTGAATGGTAAGCTGTAATATTTATGAACAGTGAACAACAAATAATAGACGGTGAATACTTTGCGGATAATGCGCAATTTATTCACCGTTCATTGTTTTACAACTCACCATTTATGTTTTCATCGTTCTTCGTGAAAATTATCTGTTTCTAAATTCCAATGGCGTCATTCCTACATATCGTCTGAAATACTTGCCAAAGAAAGAGGCACTGGGGAAGTTTAGAGAATATGCTATTTCTTGGATAGTCATATTGGTTCCTTTCAGTTTGGCTTTAGCATCCATAATGACAATATATGCAATAGTGTCCAATACACTTTTACCTGTCACTTGTCTTACTGTCGTACTTAAATGTTGAAGAGATATTCCTAGTTTATCTGCGTAGAATTGTGCACGACGTTCGTTTTTATAATTCTCGGTGATAACATGAATCAGTTCCCGGCAGATTTCTTTTTTTCGATTCGAACTACCGTTTTCACCCGGAAATTTATGATATATCAATCGTATGCTTGTCAGGATGGTCTGAAGAGACAATTCAACCAATTCAGAATCCATTTCGAAGTTCTCATTGCAACTGGCCCGTGATAATAGAGCAAAATAGTCTTTCAGATAACTGGCTACCTCTTCATTAAGAGGAACCACCGGCTGTTCTATCAGTTTGGGATATGCGTTACCAATATTCTTCATCAGGTTGATTCGTCCGGCGCAATGTGCGGAAAAGCCGGCAAAGCAAAGGCATACCTTTTCTGTTCTCTCCCGAAACTGAATGATTGTTCCCGGTAACAGAGTTATCAGGTCATTAGGACGAATCTCATAATCAAGCAGATTGATGGAGGCTTTCATCGAACCTTCGGTACAGATGGCAACAATACATGCTTGCAACCGGCAAGATTGCTTGTAAATATTGAGAATGTCTTCTGTTACATTCGTCCATGCTAATACTTCGGTAGGCAAGTCTACCTGTGGAAAGTCCATTTTCATAGTTGTGTTTGTTATATTGGGCCAACAAATGTACGCATTTTCTTTTTATTTCTTACCTTTGTTTTTATGAAAACATTTTTTATTGATTGGAATTTGATACCATACGCCGAAGCATGGCAACGGCAGACAGAATGGTTTGATAACATTGTCCGGGCAAAAGTTCAGGGCGAGAGTTATGAAAACCGTATTGTGATGTGCGAACATCCCCATGTTTATACATTAGGACGTAGCGGGAAAGAAAATAATATGTTGTTGAGTGATGAACAACTGAAAGCAATTGATGCCACCCTTTATCATATTGATCGGGGAGGGGACATTACTTATCATGGTCCGGGACAATTGGTATGTTATCCGATATTAAACCTGGAAGAATTTCAGTTAGGATTGAAAGAGTACGTGCATTTGCTGGAAGAAGCGGTGATTCGGGTATGTGCTTTTTATGGCATTGAGGCCGGACGTTTGGAGAAAGCGACAGGAGTCTGGTTGGAAGGTGATACGCCTCGTGCGCGTAAGATTTGTGCTATCGGAGTGAGAAGCAGTCATTATGTCACGATGCATGGACTGGCTCTGAATGTGAATACCGATTTACGTTATTTCAGTTATATCCACCCTTGCGGATTTATAGATAAAGGCGTCACTTCTCTTCGTCAGGAATTAAAGCATGATGTGCCGATGGACGAAGTGAAGCAACGCCTCGAAGAGGAGCTTAGAAAACTATTCCAACTCCCAGTTGCCAGGTGCGGCGCATAAAGCAATCTTTATCAGCCAAGGCGTATGAGAAGTCTGCACGTATCGGCCAGAAGTTTATTCCGCAGCCTAGAGTGCCGTAGTTGCCTACTCCTTTGTCTTTGTCTCCGAAATGATATCCCGCACGGACAACACCATATTTCAGGAAATTATATTCGGCTCCTATGCCAGCCTGGAGATGACGGATTTCAGAGGGGAGCAGATAGTTGAAGTCGAGAGCCACCTGCAAACGGTTTTCTATGCTGAATGGCAGGTCGATTGTACCTCCCAATCCTAATCTGGCGGGTAACTTTTGTCCGTCCAGCTTTTTGCCTAAGTTGGCAGCTTGGAAACCAATGCTCCAGGAAGCCATTTCGTCCAATAGAGCCATATTGCGATAGTAGGTCGCGCCGAAGTCCAGACAAACGCTATTCTTGCTGTCTGCGCTTTCCGCGGCTTTGGCTTGCAGGTATCTGAACGTTAATGAAAGAGACAGATTTTTGGCTACATTTCTGAAATAAGCAGCTTCTAAGTCCCATGCGTGAGGACGGTAATCGAGCACCTTAGGATCTTTGAAATGCCGGAAACCTACAGCAAATCCATGTATGCCTTCCCTTCCGATCCGGTAGAAAAGGGAGGCGCTATGTAGCGCATAATCTTGGTTGATCTTAGCGTATGAATAACTCGCACCCATCACTTCTTGTGAGAAAGCGATGGTAGAAGCATTATGAAAAATAGCTGTACTACCGTTATCGGTGGTAGCTAATCCTGTACCTGCCATACCTGCCGATTGGGCGTCCGGAGTAAGTTCCAGAAAATAGGCGCTTGCCATTTCTTGTGCTCCCAGCAAAGTGGGGAATAAGCACGAGGCGAGAAGGAAATGTTTTACTCGTTTCATAATCAGTTATTTTTAGAGTGAGACATCCGGACAACACGTATGCCTGTCCACGATTTATTGTTGTTTAGCATGTGATTGAGAGGTTCGTCGCTGACAACTACTTTTCCCAATGTAGAAGAAGCGTGCAGCAGGTGCAGTTTTCCCTCTTTATATTCTGCTATTCCTACATGAGCAATGTCCAGTCCGGGCATCTTCGTTGTAATAGCAATAATGTCTCCATTCATGATCCAGGGCAATCCGGCTTCCGGCAGTTCGCTTTTCGGCAACCAATGTACGACTTTTCCGGAAATTGCTTTTTCATATTCAGCCATTTGTCGTACATTTTCCGGCGAATCAGCCAATTTTTTATATTGCTTGGAATGGGTAGACATATACGAAAGAGAGATTTTCTGGGTATGTGCACTGTTTTTGGTAGTAATGTCGGTGAGGAATCCGTGGCGGATTCCGTTCTCAATCCATTCGGAAGTATAATGCAACCGGGAAGGATAACCGTTGATGATGCCGTCCCGATAACGTATTTTTTGCAGATTGTCGGCAAAGGAAGAACCGAGTGCCTGTGCCAACGTGTATTCTACGAAAGTGAGGCAATCTACGGCATCAGTCCGAATCACTAATGATTCTTCTCCGTCTTGATCTAATGTGTTAGCCACGTATTTAGTTCCCAGGTAAGATTTTCCGATTCGTAACATGGGTTCGGGGTTTTCCGGGAATACAACGCCGTCGCGCAACCATTTCTCCAACTCCTGTGTCCATTGTTGCTTATATTTAAAATGATCCTGAAATCCCCAGCCATGTCCTCCGGTAGGATAAACATGGAGAGTTGCTGGAACCTTATTTTTTTGTAAAGCGAGGTAATAGTTCACTCCGTGATAAGGTGCTACGGAAGGATCGTCGGAGGTAAGAGCGATAAATGCTTGTGGAGTATCGGGCGTTACTTGCAATTCGGCAGAAAACTTCTGTATTTGTTCCATTGTTGGATTTTTGCCTAGCAATGCAGCTCTTGTATTTCCACGGGTGACTTGTATCATTGTAACCACCGGATAAAGTAATATCTGAAAGTCCGGACGTGTTTCCGAATTATAATGAGTGGCGAGTGTAGCAGTTAAATGCCCTCCCGCAGAGGCTCCCATTAATCCTACCTTGTAAGGATTGACATTCCATTCTTTGGCATGTTGACGTACCATGCGAATGGCTTGTTCGGCGTCTGATACGGGGACTTCCCAATGTCCGTTCGGCATCCGGTATTTTAATACCATATAGGTAATACCTTGTCCGCAGAACCAAGGGGCCATATCATACCCCTCTCCATCCATACCCAATCCACGATACCCGCCTCCGGGACACATGATAATAGCCATTCCATTCGGCTTTTCCGGATGATAGACCGTCAGGGTGGGATGCGTGACATTCGTGACAAAATGAGGGCGCGTTTCCTGCTCTTCTCCGGTTAGTCCACTGGAGTTGGGAGCACCGTCGGGCCACAAAGGTAGCTCGACGGGCTGCTGCGCAAATGATATGGCAGTTACAAGCGATACTATAATGGATAATAGTCTCCTCATAATTATTTATTTAACTTTCATTGAAGCCTTTATAAAGTAAAGAATCAATAAGGCATACGCTCCTAATGCCAACACTTCTGACCAAGTATTGTTCAACCATGTTTCATTAACCAGATTGATTCCACCAAAGCGCATCGCGGCACTGATTACTCCCATCAATGCACCTCCGGCAATGAAACCGGATGCCAGTAAAGTTCCTTTTTCACCTCTTTCCGTATTCAGAGATGCATCTTTGCTACGTGTTGTAACAAACCAATTCACTGCTCCACCCACTACCAACGGTACATTCAGTTCCAATGGAATAAACATACCCAATGCGAAAGCTAATGCAGGAATTTTACAAAGAGTCAGAATAATAGCTAAGACAGCCCCAATGCCATATAACAACCAGGGTGCACCTACACCGCTCATTAGTGGTTCGATCACGGCCGCCATCGCATTTGCTTGCGGAGCAGCCAGTGCGCCACTTGTAAATCCGTATGTCTTATTCAGGATAATCATTACACCGCCTACTGTTGCAGCCGATACGATTGTTCCCAAGAACTTCCATGTTTCCTGTTTGGCAGGCGTACTTCCGAGCCAGTAACCAATCTTCAAGTCGGTGATAAAACCTCCTGCCATCGACAATGCGGTACATACTACACCACCCATTACCAATGCGGCAACCATGCCCGAAGGACCTTTCAGTCCGACAGCTACCATCACTACGGAAGCCAAAATCAGTGTCATCAATGTCATTCCCGAAACCGGATTAGTACCAACAATCGCAATGGCATTAGCTGCTACTGTGGTGAACAGGAAAGAGATGCCGGCAACCAGAACAATGGCTACCAATGTATGCAACAGATTCCCTTGCATGACATCGAGATAGAAAAATAATACGATTAAGATCAGTGTGATGATAGAACCGATAGCGATAATCTTCATGGAAAGATCCCGTTGGGTACGGATAATGCTTTTCTCTACATTCCCTTTACCGCCCATCTCTTTGGCTGCCAGTCCGACAGCGCTCTTGATGATGCTCCAGGAACGGATAATACCGATCACACCTGCCATAGCGATACCGCCGATACCGATGCTCTTGGCATAATATTTGAATATTTCTTCCGGACTCATCATACCTACGGTAGAGGTAATTTCCGGATTCCATGCATTCAGTACACTGTCACCCCAGATAGCAGACATTCCCGGAATGATAATCCACCACACAGCCAGTGAACCGGCACAAATGATGGAAGCATACTTCAGTCCGACGATATATCCCAAACCAAGCACAGCGGCACCGGTGTTTACCTTGAATACCAATTTTGCCTTTTCTGCCAGCATTTCTCCGGCACTGCAAACACGGGTGGTAAAATTCTCGTTCCACCATCCGAATGTCGCTACGATGAAGTCATATAATCCACCGATCATACCTGCCATCAATAACGGTTTGGCCTGGCTGCCGCCTTTTTCTCCGGAAATCAACACTTGTGTAGTGGCTGTTGCTTCCGGGAAAGGATATTTTCCATGCATGTCACTGACGAAGTATTTACGGAAAGGAATCAGGAATAGAATACCCAATACGCCACCCAATAAAGAGCTGATGAATACCTGCATGAAGGTAACCGTCATCTCGGGATATTTAGCTTGGAGAATATAAAGAGCGGGGAGGGTGAAGATCGCTCCGGCAACGATTACTCCGGAACAAGCTCCGATAGACTGGATAATCACATTTTCGCCCAACGCATTTTTTCTTTTGGCAGCTCCGGAAACTCCTACGGCAATGATCGCAATTGGAATAGCTGCTTCAAATACCTGTCCGACCTTCAACCCCAGATAGGCAGCGGCGGCCGAAAAAAGGATTGCCATGGCAATACCCCATGCTACTGACCAGATATTAACTTCCGGATAATTTTTAGAGGGACCCATCAACGGGTTGTACACTTCCCCGGGTTTCAACTCTCTGAACGCATTCTCGGGTAACCCGGTGAATTTGTCTTCTTCTTGTTTCATAGTTTTTATAATTTGCTAATGTGTTAATTTACATTTCCGTCCTCAAAGTAAACAAAAAAAAGGAGAACCGAAAGATTCTCCTTTATGTAATAGTCTATTTTTTCCTACTTTGCATCTTTTGCTGTCATATCGCCTTCGATATACAATCTTACCATCTCTGTTTTGGCGTTGGTACGCAAGGTGATTGATTTTTTGAAATGTCCCGGATATTTGCCTGTTCCGTTATAAGTCACCTTGATTGTTCCTTTTTTACCCGGCATGATGGGTTCCTTTGTATATTCGGGTACTGTACATCCGCAAGAGGCTACAGCCTGATGGATCACCAGCGGGGCATCGCCGATATTAGTAAAGGTAAATGTGCAACTGACAACCGGGCTGTTTTCAGAAAACTTACCGAAATCGTGAGTTGTTTTGTCAAACTTGATATCTGCATTTGTTTGTGCAAATGCAAAGCTTACGCCCATTACTAACAGGGTCATTAAAAAAAGTATCTTTTTCATTTTTCCTTCTCTTTTTGATTACAAACGACAAAGATAATGCTTTTCCCCTAAAATATACTTTATGGAGTGCGAAATAGTATTAAACGATTCTCTTTTGCTATTTTGAGAGCTGGAATCCGAGCATCATTCCATCGTAATTTTCGGCCAGTGAACTAACTGTTTTCAGTGCGGTACTGCTACTTTTGCTACCGATGAAAGCCATTAATTTCAACAGTTTGTCCGAGTTGAACAGTAACTCCAGTGAGCTGGAACTGCAATTTACTTTAGCGTGCAGATTCAGAAGTTTCAAATACTTCAAATCAACTTGTTTGGTTGAAGCATTGTAGGAGTAAGTGCCTTTCAATGTTTTCTTGCCCACCGTGCTGGTGAAAGTACTGTCGGCATTGAAAGTGAAACTCATCTGGCCGTCTTTAATACCTATTTTGCTTAATTGTTCGTTCAGCTTATTTTCAGCCATAGTAGCTGCGGCAGCTCCGCCTGCTTTCATTAGTAAGTTATCCGATTCGAACTCTACCGCCGAACCTTTGTAGCTCCATGTTCCGGTCATGTCGATAGATTCGGTGGTTCCGGTGATGGCATTTACTACTTTTGAAATGTTGTCCTTATTTAATAAGTCGGACCATGATTGCGCCTGGCTGTTAGTTGCCGTTAGCATAAATACTGCCAAAAAGGCAATAGGTAAAAAACTCTTTTTCATTTTCATTCTTCTTTCATTTAACATTGAGATCCTTGTTTATGTTTTCTATGTAATTGAGTATATCAACACGTCCTGTGCGGTCTTCCGAGGAAGATACGAAGTGAGGAGGGAGCTCTTCCCATTGTTTGCCCAACTCACGTAAATAGGCATTGATATTCATTTTTAAACGTCCACCTTTTAGCTTGTCGGCTTTGGTAAAGATGATAGAGAAGGGGATACCGTTCTCGCCCAGCCATTCCATAAACTCGAGGTCTATTTTTTGAGGTTCCAGCCGGCTGTCTATCAGGACAAAGAGGTTGGTCATTTGCTCCCGTTCCAGGATATAATCTTCGATTATGGTGCGTATCTGGTCTTTCCCTTTTTGTCCACGTCGGGCATAGCCATATCCCGGAAGGTCGACGAGATACCAATTCTTATTGATAAGGAAGTGGTTGATTAACATCGTTTTTCCCGGAGTAGAAGAGGTCATGGCCAGACCTTTACGGCTGGTCAACATATTGATAAGACTCGATTTTCCCACATTCGAACGGCCTATAAAGGCATATTCCGGGAAAATGCCGGCCGGGCATTTCTTCACGTCCGTATTGCTAATCACAAATTCAGCACTTGTTATTTCCATTTTCTTGTCATTTATTTCTTTGTAACATCGTTTTTCCCTTTTTTAGACATGCAGATTAACCCCGCAAAGGTAAGCGTTCCATTTAACATTAGCAATTCATAACCGAATTTATATCCGGTTTCTTTTCCAATCCACCAGTCGGCAAGATAGCAGAGCAGGGGTGAAAGGATGGCTATGAGAGGAACCCACCGGTCGTTCGTTTGCCTGCGTGTAAAAAGTCCGAAAGCAAACATTCCGAGCAGGGGGCCGTATGTGTAGGAGGCGATGATATATATGGCGTCAATAACGCTCTTATTATTGAGTATCTCTACCAGGCAGATGAAGAATGCCAATAAGACTGATAACGATAAATGCACTTTATCTCTTTTGCGACGTGCCGTTTCTTCTGTGTCTTTTTCCGTATTCAGCAGGTCTACGCATACACTGGTTGTCATGGCTGTCAGGGCGGAATCCGAGTTGCTGAAAGCTGCTGCGATAATGCCGATTGTAAAAAGTACCAATACAGATTGTCCCAGATAACCTTGGGCTGCAAACATGGGTAGTATATCATCATTCATGGCTGGCAGTTCGAGTTGCATCTGTCCCGCTAGCGCTATCAATAGAATTCCCAGGCATAAAAAAAGGAAATTTAGCGGAATGAATGAGAAACCGTAGCAGTACATGTTTTTTTGAGCTTCCCGGAGGTTCCGGCAAGAAAGATTCTTTTGCATCATATCCTGATCCAGTCCGGTCATTACGATGACGATGAAGATACCGCTGAAGAACTGTTTGAAGAAGTTCTGTCGGGATATCCAGTCGTCAAATACAAAAATACGGCTGTGTTCGCTGTTTTGGATTGTTTGCACAATGCCGCTGAAATTAAGGTCTAATCTTTGGATTGTAAAATAGATGATAAAAATCAGAGCGGCAATCAGGCAAAATGTTTGTAAGGTATCTGTCCACACGATGGTCTTTATTCCGCTTTTATGGGTATATATCCATACCAATGCAACCGAACCGACAGCAATCAGCCAAAAGGGGACGTGCATTTCCTGAAATACATACGTATGGAGAATGAGGCATACCAGATAAAGTTTGGCTGCGGTTCCCAACATGCGTGACAGCAGAAAGAAAAAGGAACCGGTGCGATAGGCGTGCACTCCGATGCGGGTGCCGAGGTATCCGTAGATACTTGTCAGATTCAATTTATAATATAAAGGAAGTAAGATATGGGCTACGGCCATGTATCCGAAGAAAAATCCGAGTATCGTTTGCATATACGTCATATCCATTCCGCGCACCATTCCCGGTACAGAGACGAAAGTGACTCCGGAGATAGAGGCGCCAATCATTCCAAAAGAGACTATGTACCAAGGTGATTGGTTCTCTCCCTTGAAGAATGCTGCATTTGATCCTCCCTTACGTCCGGTGATACGGGCTATTAGTAATAATACCGCGAAGTAGCAAAGAATAGTGACAAGTATCATCATAACAGATGCAAAGGTAGCAATTTTTGTAGGTATTAAAAACAATAATCTGTATCTTTGCAAGGTTTTATCGATAGAACAGCAAATATTATCTATGAACCAACAATATCCTTCTATACTGCTTGAAAAGGCAGTCGGCGAATTTTCCAAACTTCCGGGTATCGGGCGTAAGACGGCTATGAGGCTAGTTCTGCATCTGCTCCGTCAGGATACGGCTACGGTGGAAGCATTCGGAAATTCTATCATAACATTGAAACGTGAGGTGAAATACTGCAAAGTGTGTCATAATATATCCGATACTGAAACTTGCCAGATTTGTGCTAATCCGCAACGGGATGCTTCCACTGTCTGTGTGGTGGAAAATATCCGTGATGTAATGGCGGTAGAGGCAACCCAGCAGTATCGCGGGCTTTATCACGTTTTGGGAGGAGTCATTTCTCCAATGGACGGAGTCGGACCGAGTGACCTTCAAATTGAAAGCCTGGTGCAGCGGGTGGCTGAAGGTGGAATCAAAGAAGTTATTCTGGCGTTGAGCACCACGATGGAGGGCGATACTACCAACTTCTACATCTATCGCAAGCTGGATAAACTAGGGGTTAAACTAAGTGTGATAGCCCGTGGCATATCGGTTGGTGATGAACTTGAATATGCCGATGAAGTGACTTTAGGACGCAGCATTGTGAACCGGACGCTTTTTACCGGAACTGTATAATCATTATTAATGCGAATCAGTAGTTGAACTCTGATTCCTTGTTTTAGAAAATTAGATAAA